>CAJMSZ010000001.1 GCA_905216215.1 uncultured bacterium
TGCGAAATGTACGCTGTACCTTGTTCATAGTAAGATACAAACACTCTTTCTGCTTGATTCCAACCAAGAATTCTTCCAGAGCCTGTTCTCCCAGAGACCACGTTCGCATATTCTCATATAAATGTTGAATCCGAGGTTCTTCATACTTAATTACTTCATAAAAATCCTTGGAACGGAACAGGCGCAATGCTTCTGAGAAATCCTGCATGGCCAAATTGCGGAAATCTCTTACATTCTGCACTTTTCCATAAGATGTCATAATGTATGGATTTTCAATTACTACTGTAAATCTGACCTCAAACTCTCCGCCATTACAGACAATGGTAAATTTCCCCTGTTCCACATGTCCGGGCTTCAAGCCTCTTCCGTCATAAGAAAATTTAATCTCTACCGGATTTCCTTCAAATCCCTGTCTATCTATATGTACACGAAAAGAAGAAGAATACACAAGTCCCCTTATGGTACCTTCTTTTCTATCTTTAAGAACAAAACTCCCATGATAAACTTCACCTTCTCCAATTTTCAAAACCAGATTCGTTTCCGAAAAAATAATATCTGGGTGGGGTATTCGAAAATCTCCCTTGGAAAATTTCTTTATCTTATTCTTCACTCTTCGTCACCTACTTCTTCGTATTGCACTTCTCAAAAAAGGCATTATATTTGATTATAACATCATTCTATTCAGTAAGCAATGCCGGAAATTGAATAATTCGCCTTTCTGAAACAGATTCATTTATCTTAAAAATAATTGCAGTTCAAAGAATAACACAAAATCAGTGCAGAAAAATTGTACAAAATTTCAGAAAAACTTGCTTTTTTCAAAAAGTCTGATATAATATCTTTGTTGTCTTCTTACAAAATGCAGGAAGTCAATGTGCTGAAATAGCTCAGTTGGTAGAGCACTTCACTCGTAATGAAGGGGTCGAGGGTTCAAGTCCCTTTTTCAGCTTCATAAAAAGGACTGATGTTTTGACGAATTTATGTTCGTAAAACTCCAGTCCTTTTTGCGTCCTATCGAATTATACCCAAGCTTTTCGAACTCAGGCCAACGCTATCAGATGCCTATTTTCCGGCCATCTTTTTTTCCTGTTCTTCAATCATTTTTTTGACCATATAACCACCGACTGAACCATTCTGTCTGGATGTGAGGTCCCCATTGTAACCTTCTGTGAGTGGTACTCCTAATTCACTTGCAACTTCATATTTAAATTTGTCTAATGCACCTTTTGCTTCAGGTACAGCTGTTCTGTTAGATGAACGATTTGTCATTTCATTTTCCTCCTTTTTTGTAACTTTTAATTGTTACGCTATTAGTATGCGAAAACAAAAATGCTTTATACTGGAAAAAAATGAAAATTAATTATGAAGTTCGTGCCCATTTTCAAAAGACATCAAAACAGTTACTACCAACAATATCCATTCATCTCTATACCAATTCGGCAATTCTGGACACTCCAACATAAATTTCAGAAATTTTATACCATGTCCGGTAATCTACAACGCCTGTCTGGGGCAATCCAAATACCGACTGGAACACTCGGACAGATTCTGCTGTAGCAGGTCCATAAATCCCATCTACATCAATTTTAGGTATCAACGGATAAGCTCCTGCAATCACATTTAACTGTTCCTGCAGTTGCCTTACTTTGTTTCCGGAGCTTCCCAATGTCAAATCATATCCAGGCCAGGAAGACGGCACACCGGAAATTTCCTGTGCCGTATTGATATACATATCATCCCCATAATAATATCTGAGAATTTCAATGGTGCTATAACCCTGGTCTCCCAAATCCTTGGAGCCCCACTGGGTCATCCAATTCGGGCACTGCACTTGTCGTCCATCACAATACTGCGTCAGAATCGGCTGACGCACATTCGGTCGGGACAAATAATCTGCAAACAATTCATCCACAATTAACGAAATACTTTCGTAAATATTTCGTTCCGGTATCCATTTGTGATCGAAGGCTGTGGAAGACGTAATTGTAAAATCATACCCCTGATTCCGATACCATTCGGTATACACCCGATTCAAGGTAAATGACATAATAGCAAGTACATTCGCCCGGATGGTATTTTCAGGCCATGTGGCATAGATTTCACTGGATGCAACATTTTTGATGTAATCCTTATACTTGACATAATAATTTCTGGCCGTAGAATCACGGGGAGAGCCATCATGCACAACAATATATTCCGGTACAACCACTCGGCTTAAAACGATTTCTCCTGTTTCCTGAATTGGCTTAATCTCTTCTTCAGGAATTTTGGGTGGATATACACCATAAAGCGTATGTGCCGGAATAACATAAATCTGAGGAGGTTCTGACAAAATGGCCGGTCGCATGCGGACATTTTGTAAAGCCAGCGTGTTGGCAAGAATCTCTACTCCGGCAATCGTAATCGCTTCAAAACCAGGTGCTGTAATAGTCAGTGTATATTCCGAATAGGGTTGTTCCTCAATGGTGGGGTTCAGACTGTACTCTTCCGGTGGGGAAGGCAGTTCGATTTCATCGGTAAAACCTGAAGAATTGGTAGTCAATTCTTCCAATGTGTCTTCCGGAACTCCAGTATATGAAATCTGAATAGACGCATCGGGTACAGGAAATGCGTTTTCCTCCGATGTGAGGGAGACTTTTAATTTTCCCGAATCAGGATTCTCCTGCTGTGAACGAATAAAATTCATAGTAACGCCTCAAAATCTGCTGTTATCTATAATTTATGCAGGAAAATAAAATCAATTACCATATGCGACGGGATGTTTTCCTATTTTTTTACAAGGTAGTCTCCAAATGAATATAATTCAGATATCGCGATAATTGTTCAGCAAGTCGTTCATTTTCTTTCTTTTCAAGACAAGGGTCTTCATTTAAAATTTTATCCGCAGCTTCATTTGCCTGCTGAAGAACTCTGGCATCCTGAAAAACATCCCCGATTCGGAAATTCATCAGACCACTTTGTCTGATTCCAAACAAGTCGCCTGGTCCACGAAGTTTCATATCCTCGTTCGCAATGTGGAATCCGTCATTGGAACGATTCAAAATCTCTAATCTTTTCTTTGTTTCTTTTGATTTAGAACCAGACATAAAAATACAATAAGACTGATGCTTTCCCCGTCCTACTCTTCCACGAAGCTGGTGTAACTGGGCAAGACCAAAACGTTCCGCATTTTCTACCATCATCACTGTGGCATTCGGCACATCAATGCCAACCTCGATTACTGTTGTTGACACCAGAATCTGAATCTCACCGCGTGCAAACTGACCCATAATTTCATCTTTTTGTTTTTGTTTCATCTTTCCATGAAGTGCACAGACACGAACAGATGCATCCATTTCTTTTTTCAGATTTGCCGTATAATCCGTCACATTTTCAGCTTCCATTGCTTCACTTTCTTCTACCATAGGGCAAATAATGTAGCACTGTCTTCCCTCAGCAATTTCTTTCTTCATAAATCGGTAAGCCTTTTCCCGATATCCTGTATCAACTACACAGTTTTTAATCGGAAGACGATTCGACGGCAACTCATCTATCACAGAAATATCCAATTCTCCATATAGTATAATCGCAAGTGTCCTCGGGATAGGGGTTGCACTCATAACGAGAATATGAGGTGTTTTCCCTTTCTGTGCCAGAGTTTCTCTTTGCCTTACCCCGAATCTGTGCTGTTCATCCGTAATAACAAGTGCCAGATTCTGATACTGTACTTTTTCCTGAATCAGTGCGTGCGTTCCTACTATAATCTGTACTTTTCCATTTTCAATCCGTTCATATGCAAGCCGTTTTTCCTTTGCTGTCATGGAGCCCGTCACCAGTTCTACTTTAAGCGGAATATCATACACTTCCATCATACTGCTGATTTTTTCATAATGCTGTCTGGCAAGTACTTCTGTAGGTGCCATCATTGCTCCCTGATAGCCATTTAATCCTGTCAACATCAGAGCAAGTACAGCCACAATTGTTTTTCCTGAACCCACATCTCCCTGAACCAGACGAGACATTGTATAAGAACTGCAGATATCCTGACAGATTTCATTCCACACTTTCTTCTGTGCTCCGGTAAGTTCAAAGGGTAGTCTGGCAAGAAATTCTTCGATTTTAGGGTGCATGGATATAAGATATCCATTAGATTCTTTTTCCTGTTTCGTTCTGGTCTGTCTGAGGGCAAGAACAAATACCAGAAACTCTTCGAAGACCAGCCGTTCTCTTGCATAATACAATTCTTCTTTGCTCTGCGGAAAATGAATTCCCCTAAGTGCATAATTATACTCTGCCAGATGATACTTCATTCGTATATCCTGTGGCAGAAAGTCCTGCGCTAAATCCAAATATTCCAATGCCTGCTTCATGGATTTAATCATCATATTATTGGACAGACCCGATGTCAGTGGATACACCGGCTGAAGACTGTCAAGTTTTGCGTCATAACTAGAAGCCGGGGCAAAAAGTTCCGGATGTTCCATCACTTTCTGCCCCTTCTTCTGCGTCACACTTCCACGAAGCGTAATTTTCTGATGTTCTGATAATGTATTTTTCAAAAATGGCATACGATACCATACAACCTTCAGGCTTCCCGAATGATCTCTTACGTTCACAGATATAATCTGCATATTCGGTCTGCCCGCAAGCTGCACTTTTCCCTGAATCACACCAGAAATCGTATAAACCTTTCCCGTCTCCAGTTCCGCTATAGGAACCGGCTCCTCATATACATCATAACCTCTGGGAAAATAGCGAAGCAAATCACCGATACTTTTCACACCAATTTTATGAAACAAATTCTCTGTTTTATCGCCAATTCCCTTTAATTCATGAATACTTGTTTTTTCATCCATGCTACTCTACTGCCAGAATATAATAATAAATAGGTTGTCCGCCTGAGTGTGCATCTACATCCTGCTCCGGATACAGTTCTTCAATCTCTGCAATGAGTTTTTCCGCGTCTTCTTCTGACACATCTTCCCCATAGTAAATGCTTATGAGTTCGGAATCATCATCTACCAGATGTTCCAGCATCTCCTTCGTTGTCCCATCAATAGATGAACCAACCGCAAGAATTCCAGAATCACCGATTCCCATAATATCACCTTCATGAATGTCCTTATCGTCAATATGGGTATCACGGACCGCATACGTCACCTGTCCGGTTTTTACATTTGCAATAGCTTCCAGCATAGTTTCCTCGTTTTCCCGGACGTCTGCTTCAACACTAAAGTTAATCACCGCTGTAATCCCCTGCGGAACCGTCTTGGTTGGAATCACAATAATTTCCTTGTCTTCAGTCAAATCCCGCGCCTGATTGGCTGCCATGATAATATTTTTGTTATTCGGAAGAATATAAATATGCTCTGCATTCACTGCTTCAATTGCATTTAACATATCCTCGGTGCTTGGATTCATGGTCTGCCCACCTGTAATGATATGGTCTACGCCAAGTTCTGTAAAAATATCATTCATACCTTCTCCCACAGAAACTGCAATAAAACCATACTTCTTCTTAGGCTGCGCTTTCTTTTCCTCCGCCTGCTGTGCTGCAAGTTTTTCAGCATCCTTAATCAGTTTTTCCTGATGTTCCTCTCTCATATTATCAATTTTCATCTTTGATAACTGACCAAAAGTAAGGGCTTTCTGGATTGCAAGTCCCGGATCATTCGTATGAACATGCACTTTTACCACATCATCATCCGCTACACATACAATAGAATCTCCAATAGACTCCAAATATGTTTTAAAAGAAACTTCATCTTTCTCTGAAAACTCTTTATCCAGCAGAATAATAAATTCTGTACAATATCCAAACTTAATATCTGCTGCAGCCTCTGTATTTACCTTTGCTGCAACAGAAGGTGTTCCAGGTGTAATCGCAGAATAATCCACTTCTTTTCCAAGAAATGCATCATAAGCTCCCTTTAAAACCTCAATCAGACCCTGTCCACCAGAATCTACCACCCCTGCTTCTTTTAAAACCGGGAGCATATCTGGTGTCTGTGCCAGAACTGCTTCGCCTTCTTCAATGATTTTACCCAGAAACTCCTCCAAATCATCGATTTCTTCTGCAAGTTCCACAGCCTTATCTGAAATTCCTCTTGCCACGGTCAGAATGGTGCCTTCCTTCGGACGCATAACTGCTTTGTATGCAGTCTCTTTTGCACGTACTGCCGCTCTGGCAAGTGCCGGAACATCAATCACTTCTTCATCACGGATTGATTTCGTAAAGCCACGAAGGAGCTGAGATAAAATAACTCCTGAATTTCCTCTTGCCCCACGCAGAGAACCGGAAGAAATTGCCTTTGCAAGAGCAGTCAGATTCAATTCTGAAATTGCTGTCACTTCCTTAGCTGCCGACATAATCGTCATAGACATATTCGTTCCTGTATCTCCATCCGGAACCGGAAATACATTGAGTTCATTAATATATTCCTTTTTCGATTCAATATTTTGTGCACCTGCGAGAAACATCTTTGCAAGCATCTCCACATTGATACTCTTTGTTGCCACTACCAAGCTCCTCCTTAACTAATCAATTACCCGTACGCCTTCGATATAGATATTAATCTTCTCTACCTGCATATCCGAAAATTCTTCTACTCTGTATTTCACATTATTCATCAAATTGTCTGTAACAGCAGAAATGCTGACACCATAAGCAACAATCACATGAAAATCCAGTGTAATCTTATTATCTTCGCTGATGTGTACCTGAATTCCCTTTGTAATACTCTCTTTCTTCAAAAGTCTGACCAGACCGTCCTTCATGCTGACAGCAGCCATACCTACAATTCCAAAACATTCAACCGCAACGGAACCTGCATATTTTGCAATTACTTCCGGGTCAATTGTAATAATACCTAAGTTTGTACTCATACTACCCTGCATTTTCGTACCTCCATTTTCTATAACCTCCGCGGAGTGCTTCTGCATTCCCGGGAAAGTAATTTTTCACATACTTTCCATACATTATACTCTATCTATAAACATTTTACAAACAAAAAAGAATCTCGCTCAGGAGATTCTCTTCATTCCGTTTAAACTAAGCTCTTTCAACAAGTCCAGACCTTAAGCAGCTTGTACAAACATACATTTTCTTTGCTCCGCCGTTCTCTGTCTTAACTCTTACAGATTTTACGTTAGATTTCCACATCTTAGATGATCTTCTATGAGAGTGACTTACGTTATTTCCGAAATGAGCACCCTTTTCACAAATAGCACATTTAGCCATGATTGCACCTCCTAACGAACTTATATGTCTGTCATATTATCCATACAGACTCGCAACATAATGTATTTTAACAGATAATGGTCTCAATTGCAAGTATAAAATACTATTTTTTCCTGTTTTCCTGTTTTCACATTTTTACTTATCTGCAAAGCTTCAGAATTGCCTTTACCACTTCGTCAATCGTCATATCTGAACTGTCAATCAGAACTGCATCCTCTGCCTGAACAAGTGGTGATGTATCCCTATGGATATCACGATAATCCCGCTCTTCTATTTCTTTTTCTATTTCTGCAAGTTCACACACAATGCCTTTTTCCTGAAGTTCCAAATATCTTCTCCTGGCTCTGCATGCCACACTTGCTGTCAAGAAGACTTTTACATCCGCATCAGGAAGAACTACCGTCCCAATATCCCTTCCGTCCATAACCACATCTTTTGTCTTCGCCAGGTTCTGCTGCAAATCCATAAGTGTAGCCCGTACCTTGGGAATTCCCGAACTTTTGGATGCCATGTTCCCCACTTCTTCTTCTCGGAGTCTGGAAGTAATATTTCTTCCATTTAAGTAAATTTGCTGCACTCCGTTTTCATATCCTATGTTAACGTCCGCATCTTCACAGGCCTTTTCTATTGCCTCTACATTTTCCGGCTGAATTCCTTTCTCCATGAAATGAATGGCAAGACCACGGTACATTGCCCCTGTATCAACATATATATACTTTTTTTCTTTTGCCACCTGCCTGGCTATGGTACTTTTTCCGGCTCCTGCCGGCCCGTCAATCGCAATATTGTATCCCATTTTATACTTCCTTTCTATTCTACCAGATATTACTGCCTGCTGCATAAGCCGTGGACCAGGCAATCTGCAAATTAAATCCACCCGTCACCGCATCTAAATCCAGTAGTTCTCCGGCAAAATATACTCCTTCTACCAACTTCGATTCCATTGTAGAAGGATTTACCTCTTTTACGTTAATTCCGCCTTGTGTAATAATTGCTTCTTTATAATCGCGCAGCCGAATAAGTGTCATTTCAAAATTCTTAATCAGATGGACAAATCCCTGTCGTTCTTCTTTCGAAATTACATTTACCTTTTTCTCCGAATCAATTCCGCTCTCTGCAATCATCACAGGAACCAATTTAGAAGGGAAAAGTCCCCCTATAGCATTCTTGAACTGTTTGTTATGATTTGCCTCAAACTCTCTGAGTACTCTTGCATCTAACTGTTCTTCTGATAGAGATGGCTTTAAATCAATACTCAGCTTCAATTCTTTCTTTTCGGAAAGTTCTTTTCCTATATAGGCACTTGCACTTAAAATCAGAGGCCCACTTACACCATAATGGGTAAACAGCATCTCTCCGAAATCCTGATAAAGTACTTTTTTCCCATCCAGGATTCTGGTTTCCACATTCTTCAAAGACAAACCCATAAGTTCCGGTACAAAATATTCTTTTGTTTCTATAGGGACCAGAGATGGCCTGAGTTCAGTAACTTTATGCCCAAGTGCTTTGGCAAACCGGTATCCGTCTCCCGTAGAACCAGTTGTCTGATATGACATTCCTCCCGTGCAAAGAATACATGCATCTCCTTCTACCACGGTTCCATCTGCCAGTTTCAGTGCTGCAAACCTTCCATCTTTCTTCGCTATTTGTGTTACAGTCTGATATAAATGAATCTGCACGCCTTGCGCTTTCATCTCTTTTTCCAACACTTTAATCACATCGGATGAATGGTCGGAAGCAGGGAACACCCGATTTCCACGTTCCACCTTTATCTGTAATCCCAAAGATTCAAAAAAGTCCATTACATCCTGATTCGTGTAGCCATAAAAACTACTATATAAAAATTTATCATTGGTCACAACGCTGGAGAATAGGGTATCCATATCACATGCATTAGTAAGATTACATCTTCCCTTACCGGTAATAAAAAGTTTCTTCCCAAGCTTTTCGTTTTTTTCAAACACATGCACTTCATTTCCATTACGTGCCGCGAAAATAGAGGCTAGCATTCCTGCTGCGCCTCCACCTACAATCAGTACTTTACTCATCCGATTTTCCTTTTATCTTTCTTTATTCTCCATTTTTAGTTCTACACTTTCCTTTACCGGATTCAGTTCGTCACGGGAATACACCTGATATTCATCCCATATTTCTTCCAGTTTCCCAAGTGTGTTGATTACTTCATTCTGCTTCTTCATACAGATTGCAACTACAAGCGCATTAATGACACTAAGTGGGGCAACCAGTGAATCTACAATAGATGCCATATCACTTCTGGCAATCAGGTTGCAGGAAGAATAGAGTGTCATGGGAGAATGTACACTGTCCGTTAAAGTTATGACTTTTGCCTTACGGTTACTTGCAAATTCCAGTGCTTTTAATGTTCGCATAGAATACCGTGGAAAACTGATACCAATTACCACCGCTTCTTCATCAACATGAATAATCTGCTCAAAAATATCACTGGAACCATTTGCATTCACTGTAACCACATTATCAAAAATAAGATTCAGGTAAAATGCCAGAAAGCTTGCAAGGGGTGCACAGCTTCTGATTCCTACAAGATAAATCTTCTTCGCATTGATAATCGTATCGACTGCCATTTCAAAAGCCTGCTGGTCAATACTCTCCATAGTCAGTTTGATTTTCTCGATATCCGAATGCAACACATTCGTCAAAATCTCACTCTGGGTAATTCTTCCATAAGTAACCTCCATCCTCTGAATGGAATTCAGCTTCGTGCGGACCATTTCCCCCAATGCCTTTTGAAATTCCGGATATCCTTTATACCCAAGCTGTGTAGCAAACCGTACAACCGTTGATTCACTCACCCCTACAGCTTCTCCCATCTTAGCCGCTGTCAGAAATGCTGCCTTATCATAATTCTGACGGATGTAATCCGTCAGGCGTCTCTGTCCTTTGCTTAATTTTGGATATTTCTCATCCAATCTTGCCAATAATTCATTCTGTGTGTTCACTGTCTTCCTCCGGGCTCCAGGCTCTGCCTGTTCACTTCCTCTATTGTACCACGCAGGAATCGACTTGTAAATGTTCGTCTTGCTCACTGTACACTTACTACACAGCGTACCTCTCTCGTATTATACCGGATAGCTGCCATTCTCCGTATCAGCAATGGTCGTGTCTATTTTTTTCATTTGTGCATCGCGATATTTGAAAAATTCCGTTGCTACCTGTGGAAATAGCGCATAGCTGAGCACATCCTCGTCCTGCATTTTGTATTGGGTCATTTCTTTTTCCAATGTTTCCAGTTCATCCGGAATCAAGTCAGCCGGACGACAGGTAATGACTTCTGCATCTTCTCCAAGGACTTTTTTCTTCACTTCTTCGTTGAATGGTTTTACCGTTGCACCATATTTTCCACTCAGCACATCCTTTGTCTCTTTAGTCGCCATTTTATAGCGTTCTCCCATAAGCACATTGAATACAGCCTGAGTTCCAACAATCTGGGAAGACGGAGTTACAAGTGGTGGCTCTCCCAAATCTTTTCGAACCCGTGGCACTTCTTCCAGCACTTCATAGAATTTATCCTCTGCGCCCTGTTCCTTCAACTGGGAAGTGAGATTCGAAAGCATTCCGCCCGGAACCTGATACAACAGAGTTTTAATATTTACACCCAGATTTTTCGGATTTAGCAAACCACTTTCCAATGCCTCATCACGGATCGGGCGGAAATAATCTGCAATCTCTGCAAGTAATTTCTGGTCTAATCCTGTATCATATGGAGTCCCCTTAAATGTCTCTACCATCACCTCCGTAGCCGGCTGTGATGTTCCAAGTGCCAGAGGTGACATAGCTGTGTCAATAATGTCTACTCCCGCTTCCACCGCCTTTAAATAAGTCATAGATGCAACGCCGGAAGTGTAATGAGTATGAAGCTGAATTGGAAGACTGGTCGCTTCTTTCAGTGCGCCTACCAGCTCCGTTGCCTTATAAGGCAGCAGCAGACCTGCCATATCTTTAATGCAAATAGAGTCTGCTCCCATATCTTCGATGCGTCTGGCAATATTGACCCAATAATCCAAGGTATAGGCATCTCCCAGTGTATAAGAAAGCGCCACCTGTGCTTCCGCATGTTCCTTATTTGCCGCCTTAACTGCTGTTTCCAGGTTTCTCAAATCGTTAAGACAATCAAAAATACGAATAATATCAATTCCATTTGCTACCGATTTCTGTACGAAATATTCCACGACATCATCTGCATAAGGACGATATCCCAGAATATTCTGTCCGCGGAAAAGCATCTGAAGCTTCGTATGCTTAAACCCGTCACGGAATTTACGAAGTCTGTCCCATGGGTCCTCCTTTAAAAAACGTAAGGACGCATCAAAGGTTGCACCACCCCAACATTCTACAGCATGATAGCCCACCTTATCCATCTTATCTACGATGGGAAGCATCTGTTCTGTGGTCAAACGAGTTGCCAGTAAGGATTGGTGTGCGTCACGAAGTACAGTCTCCATTATTTTAACCGGTTTCGGTTCTATATTATTTGCCATGAAAGTTCCCTCCCTTTTCTTACTTTACGCCAAAAATTGCCATAAATGTTCCGGCTGCCACCGCGGTTCCAATTACACCTGCCACATTCGGTCCCATGGCATGCATCAGCAGGAAATTTGTCGGGTCAGCCTCAGCTCCTACTTTCTGGGAAACACGTGCAGCCATCGGAACTGCAGAAACACCGGCTGAACCAATCAATGGAT
This sequence comes from uncultured bacterium, assembly GCA_905216215.1. Taxonomy (GTDB): domain Bacteria; phylum Bacillota; class Clostridia; order Lachnospirales; family Lachnospiraceae; genus Allocoprococcus. Next base: position 11,941 of record CAJMSZ010000001.1, read on the forward strand.
TCACCTTGCCCTTGGTTGCCCAGCACATGAGTTTCCCAAATAAGACGCCGGCTGCTGTTCCGAATGCAAAAGCCACAAGACCGAGTACTACGATCTTAATGGTATTCCAGTTCAAGAATGCCTCTGCACTGGTCGTTGCTCCAACCGATGTTCCAAGCAAAATAACTACGATGTACATCATTGCATTGGAAGCTGTCTCCGTAAGCTGACGCACAACTCCCGACTCCTTGAAAAGATTTCCCAGCATCAGCATACCAACAAGAGGAGCCGTAGTAGGCAAGATCAAAGAGACTACAATGGTAACAATAATCGGGAATAAAATTTTTTCCAGCTTGGTTACCGGTCTTAACTGTCCCATCTTGATTTTCCGCTCTTTTTCTGTAGTCAAAGCCTTCATGATTGGCGGCTGGATAATCGGAACCAGTGACATATAAGAATATGCCGCCACCGCAATCGGTCCCATCAGGGATGTCTGTTGCAACTTTTCCGCAAGATAAATAGAAGTCGGTCCATCCGCACCACCTATAATAGAAATAGCTGCTGCAGCTTTATCTGAAAATCCAAGTAGCATCGCCATCAAATATGCTGCAAATATACCAAACTGTGCTGCTGCTCCGAGCAAAAAGCTTTTAGGATTGGCAATGAGCGGACCAAAATCTGTCATCGCTCCCACTCCCATAAAAATCAGGGATGGAAGAATAGCCCATTCATCTAACTTATAGAAATAATACAAAAGTCCACCGGCTCCATTGGCCGCATCCTCTGCGTGAAGCATAATATCCGGATAGATATTAACCAAAAGCATGCCAAATGCAATCGGCACCAGCAAAAGCGGTTCAAATTCATGTCGAATCGCCAGATAAAGGAAAAAGCATGCCACACCTATCATGACATAATTACCTACCGTCAGATTAAAGAATGCAGTCTGATGAATCAGGTTTCCCAGGGTTGTTAAAATATATTCCATGTTAAAACCTCCAGTTGTTTCCTACGCATTTTATGTATGTTCTCCTACAGTTTCTAATTCAAAGTAGCAAGAACCTGTCCGGCTTCAATCACATCACCTACTGACACATCAACACTGGCAACGGTTCCAGCCTCCGGTGCGACAACCGGTATCTCCATTTTCATTGCCTCAATAATCACAACCGTATCACCTTTTTCAACCTTCGCTCCTACACTGGCCTCTATTTTAAATACCTTTCCAGCTGCACCTGCGGCTACTTTGATTTTTCCATTTCCTGCTTCTTTCTTCTGCACCGGTACTGAAGCCGGCGCTTTCGTCTTGACAGGCTGTGCAGAAGGCGATGCCGTAACTATTCCTTCCTCTTTTTCCTCCACTACTACATCATAGACATTTCCATTCACTGTAATTGTATAACTCTTCATCCTGATTCCTCCCAACTATCGATTCCACTGATTTGATTTTCTTCTCTTTATCGAACGGACAACAAAGGTATCCGTGGTAGTTCCCTCATAAGCTGCAATAGCCGCTGCAATAACAGCTACCAGCTCCGTTTCATCTGTCTCTTCCGGTTCTTCCGCCTTTTCCACAACTATCTGTTCATTTTTCTTCTTTCCACGCTTCTTGTTTTCTCTTTTCTGCGTCAATACAGGTATATACTTAAATAGAGAGATTAAGAAACACATAAAAATCAGCACAAGAAATACGGTTCCCATTCCAAGAACTGTGTTGACTCCTGCCTTTTGCATAATCTCTCCAATACTGAAATGGGCATTCACTGTAAATGCTTCTAAGGCAAGATTTTTATCAAAGGTAAATTCCAAATCCGCTTTTCTTTTTGAAAAGGTTGCCTCCGTGCTGATTGTAACTCCTGTGGCAGATGCTTCACAGACGTACGCTCCATGGCTGTCATAAGTTCCACACTCCTCCTGGGAAGCTTCCCAGGCCTCAAGAGCTGCCTCAAAGTCTTCTGCTTTCATCTTCACTCCGGTCTGTTCCTCTACCTGTGCCATCAGATAGCCTTGATTCCAGTCGGATAATTCACTGACATCTTGCTCGGTCAGATATCCACTGGAAATCAACTGAAAGATATTATCGCATGCCTGTGTAATCTGTTCTTTGTCATATGCAATTTTCTTACTCTGCCCACAGCCTGTCATAAGCACAGTACTCATAACAAGACAGATAACCGTGGCAAAAAATCTACAACTCTTTTTCAATCCTGATCACCCCTCTATACAGCTCCATGCTTCTTGGATGGACGTATTTCTTTTTTCGTAAACAACATTTCAAATGCTGCAATCAAATGTTTTCTGGTGCTCTTCGGTTCAATGATTGCATCCACGTATCCTCTTTTTGCTGCGGAAACCGGGCTGGACTGCAAATTCCGATACGCTTCTGTCTGACGTACAAGTTCTTCTCCGTCTGCATCTGCATACATAATCTTCACAGCCATATCTGCCTCCATCATTCCAATCTCCGCCTCCGGCCACGCGTAAACCAAATCAGCTCCGACAGATTTACTGTTCATAGCCACATATGCACTTCCATAGGCCTTGCCTGTCACTACATTTACCTTGGGCACTGTAGCATCTGTGAATTCATAAATAAGAGCTCCCATGGCCTTCGCCAGATATTTTTCCGAATTCTCTGAAGCCTGCAGACCTTTTACATTGGTAAGTGTAAGGACAGGGATTCCAAAAGCATCACAAAATTTCACAAATTCAGCTGCTTTCCGGCATCCTTCTGCAGTAAGATATCCATCGTAAGTTTCTATTTTTTCTCCATCTTCGTTATAAACAGCACTCCGGTTGGCAACTGCACCTATTGTCATACCATTTAACTTCAAAAATCCGGTTACCATTTCTTTCGCATAATTTCTTTTTGTTTCAAAAAACAGGTAATGATCACCCAACATAGGAAGCAATACCGACGGATCCTCCAGACTGCTTTCAATTTCTTTACAAAGTCTGTTTAAATCATCTGTTCCTGCTTCGTAGGAATCATGATCTTTGTTATTTGCAGGGAGAACAGAAACCAGTGTACGGATTGCTTCAATCACTTCTCCATCGGTTCCCACCATATCAACCGTTCCGCTTTCCTTGCTCTGGAATTCAGCACTGGAAAAATCACATTTTTCTCTGCGGTTTTCCTGAATTGTGTTCGGTGAATTCACAAACAGCTTTCCTGTCTGTGCCATAAACGTAAAATCATTCAATGCTGTGCCTGCAGCCAGACCACCACCGCAATTTCCAAAAACTGCTGTAATCTGTGGAATGACTCCCGACGCCATAACCTGTTTGTAATACATACTTCCAAGGGCATGCAAAGCGTCCGTGGCTTCCTGGAGGCGAATTCCTGAGCAATCAATAAAGCCGATTACGGGTGCTCCCATCTTCATAGCCATATCATATAGAGCTGCAATTTTTCTGGCATGCATCTCTCCTACAGATCCTTTTAAGACCATTGCATCCTGACTATATACATAAACAAGGCCACCTTCTATGGTGCCATAACCAGTAATCACTCCATCTGACGGAGCACATTTTTCCTGCAGATTGAAGTCTGTTGCACGAGCGGTTACCGCACCACCTATTTCCACAAAGCTTCCCGCATCCAGCAAGGCATCAATTCTGATTTTTGCCGGACTTGAGATCTTCCTATTCTCCATAAATCATCCCTCCATACTTCTCTATTTATCTGATTAACTTCTTGTTTTCCCTATACTCATTATACTGATTTTCAGAATACTCTGCAACCGTTTCAAATATTTTCGTTATTTTTTTCACATCCTACATTTTTTATGTACAAAAAGGCAGCCTGTATTAAGACTGCCTCACTGCTGTTTCCTTTTATTAAATATTTCCGTTAATTATTTGCTGTTTCGGTACTGAACCGGAGTCATCTTATAAGCCTTCTTAAACAATCGATTAAAATGCTCCACATTCTGATATCCTACTGACAGTGCAATATTTTCCACTGTCATATTCGTGCTCTTCAAAAGTGCCCTTGCCTTCTTCATACGGACATGTTTTACTGTCTCGCCAAAGGTCACTCCCGATTTTTCTTTAATATATTTAGAAAGATATGGCTTAGAAAGATAGAACTTCTCAGACAAATCTTCTAATGTAACATCCAGATAATTCGTCTGAATATAATTCAAAATTTCTACCAGACGTTCATCCTTACACTCTTCTGCTTCTTTGATTTCATCAATCTTATTTACTGCAACTGCAAGTGCTTCCATGGATGCATGGATAATATCTTCATCGATTCCTACCCCCCAATAACGCTCTCCTTTGCAGATAATACCTACATATGCACAAGCCTTGGAAGAAGAGCCTTTCGTCAGGGAATGTTCTTCATAGAAAGAAAGTTCATAGCTGATTCCAAAATACTGTTGAATTGCATTGCTTACTGCATCCAGACGTCCATTACCTGATGCACTAATCGTTCTGTTCTCTCCGGTGTGACAAAGTGTTGTCTCGGCAAGGATACCTTCACCATCTTTTTTGAAATTGCAATCTACAATTGTAAATACACCTTTACAGTTAACATAATTTTCCTCGAAAATATTGTAAACCCATTCCGGGGTAAGTTCTTTATGTGCCCTGTCTGAAACACCTTTCACCAGATATCCGACTTCTTCTTTCATCTTATCCGGAAGTGAAATTCCATAATTCTGCTTCAGAATATAGTTTACACCGCCCTTACCGGACTGGCTGTTAATACGGATAACATCCTTGTCATAGGTTCTGCCCACATCCTCCGGATCAATCGGAAGGTAAGGTACTGTCCATTTATCACACTGCTTGTCTTCTCTCCAGTTCATACCTTTTGCAATAGCATCCTGGTGAGAACCTGAAAAAGCGGTAAATACCAAGTCACCTGCATATGGTGAACGTTCATATACATGCATTCTCGTAAGACGTTCATATACTTCACGAATATGTGGAAGATTTGAAAAATCAAGTTCTGGGTCAACTCCATGGGAAAACATATTCATGGCAAGTGTTACAATATCCACGTTACCTGTACGTTCTCCATTGCCAAACAGCGTACCTTCAATTCGCTCTGCACCGGCCAGAACACCAAGCTCTGCAGTAGCTACCCCACATCCCCTGTCATTGTGCGGGTGCAGGCACAACACAACTCCATCTCTATAATTCAAATGTTTGTTCATATATTCTACCTGACAGGCAAATACATGCGGCATTGCATTCTCTACAGTAGATGGGATATTGATGATTACTTTCTTCTCCGGAGTTGGCTGCCATACATCAAGGACCGCATTACATACTTCCGCAGCATAATCCAGTTCTGTTCCTGAAAAGCTTTCCGGGCTATACTGGAAAGTGAAATTTCCTTCTGTTTCATCAGCAAGCTGTTTTAACAAAACTGCTCCATCTACCGCTATCTGTTTGATTTGTTCCTTGCTCTTCTTAAACACCTGCTCACGCTGCGCTACAGAAGTAGAGTTGTATAAATGAATCACTGCATGAGGTGCACCTTTTACTGCTTCAAACGTTTTTTTAATGATATGCTCTCTTGCCTGTGTCAGCACCTGTACCGTCACATCATCAGGAATCATATTCTTCTCAATCAAAGTACGCATAAAACGATATTCTGTCTCTGAAGCTGCCGGAAATCCCACTTCGATTTCTTTGAATCCGATATCCACTAACATCTGAAAAAATTCCAGTTTCTCTTCCAGACTCATTGGCTCAATCAATGCCTGATTTCCATCTCGCAAATCTACGCTGCACCAGATTGGCGGCTTGTCAATGGCATCCTTCTTCACCCAGTCATATGTGACTTCCGGTGGCATAAAATACTGTTTTTCATACTTTTCAAAATTCTTCATGTTCGCTCTCCTGTATATAAAATAGATTTAAAATTTTCTTTAGGCATTTTTAGTCAATAACATTGTCTTTTTTTAGCTTCTCTACAATACTATCATATTCTGTTTTATATACAAGTGACAATTTTATTCATATAAATTGATTTATTTTAATTCAGTAAATAATTCTGAATTATTCAACCTCTTCCGGCTCCATGCTGAGAACCTTTCCAACAGTTTTCAAATCATATTTCTGATTATACTCTTTAAAATACAGATGGTATTCCTTCGTATCCGTTGGATGAACCTTGGAGTTATGGATATGAACCTCCCGAAAAGCATCCCCGCTCTGCATGAGTGCCACCATTGTACTTGCGCAGTGTGTGGCAATACGATTAAAACAGTTCAGAATATCTGTAAATACAGTTCCTTCTTCCAGCCCGCAGATACCATCACTTAAACGCTCAACATGATGTAATTTCAATTCATCACACAAAGAAGAAATGACAACTCCAAGAGGTGCCACACGCTGTGCCATCTCCTTATCATCATTCTTAAAGGCTGTACAAGTAAGATTGATTTCTTCACGCACTGCTTCCATTACCACATTCAGCTCGTCCCATGCTTTCTGGGAAAAATCCGTGTGTTCATCATGCATTTCATTTGCAATATGCGCAATATAGGAAGCATGATCCCCTATACGTTCAAAGTCATTGATTGTGTGTAAATACAGAGAAACCTGTCTTGTCTGCGCTGTATTCATCTCACGCTTTGTAATCTGAATCAGATATTCTCCGAGTCGGCTTTCATATTTATCAATTAAATTCTCCTTGCGCTGCACCTTGTCATACTTGTCCTGCTGATAGTTATTCAAGAGGTTCATGGCACGGTTAACATTCTTACGCAGATTCTTCGCCATTCCATTCATGGCACGGTGACACTGTCCGATTGCCAGTGCCGGATAATTAATCAAACGTTCTTCCAGAAGATCAAAATCTACCTCGTCTTCCAGTTCTTCTGCACTATCCTTTACAAGATAGCACACCAGCTTCTCAATTTTAGGAATAAACGGAAATAATACAACAACAGTTGCTACACGGAACACAGTATTCAGCAGTGCGATGCTTACCGGTTCCATTACCATGTCCATAAAAGTAAAATGCACAAAGGCATTAATGCTGTAAAATACCGCCGACCAGATAATCAGTCCAAACAAGTCATTAATCAGATAAACCAGCGCTGTTCTTTTTCCATTTTTATTTGCTCCTATAGCTGAAATAAGAACCGGACAGGCCGCACCCACTCCAATTCCAAGTACAATCGGGAATGCACTTGCAAAGGTCAGAAGTCCTGTTACAGAAAGAGCCTGCAGCACACCTACTGTAGCAGACGCACTCTGAAGAACTGCAGTAAATAAAATACCCACCAGAATACCTGCAAGAGGATTGGAAAACATCGTAAGCATATCAATAAACACAGGGCTTTCCTTCAAAGGCGCAACAGCTCCGCTCATGGTCTGCATCCCGGTCATAAGAATGGCAAACCCAAGCATAATATTTCCAATATTCTTATGTACTGTCCTCTTACAGAACATACGCATAACAATTCCAATGACTGCCACAACCGCAGAAATCGTTGCCGTTGAAAGAAGGCTTGCAATTCCATTAGACCCCTGAATATAAGAAAGACAGAGAATCCACCCCGTAATACTGGTTCCAATATTTGCTCCCATGATAATTCCGATTGCCTGTTCCAGCTTCATCATACCAGAGTTAACAAAACCAATGACCATCACCGTAGTCGCAGATGAAGACTGAATGACACTGGTAACTCCCGCACCGAGGGCAACCCCCTTCAGCGGTGTATTCGTCATTTTGTATAGAAATGCCTCTAATTTATTTCCAGCAACCTGCTTAAGTCCGTCTCCCATAAGAGACATGCCAAATAAGAATAATGCTACTCCACTAAGCAAAGATAATATCATTGAAACAATTGCCATAACTTTCTCCTCTGATTATCCGCCTACCATATGCTCGGATAATTTTCTTTTTCCAATATTGTACTTTTAGCCATATCCGGTATAAAATTTACGTAAATTTTACACTGCTTTTTTTATTATGCCACACCGTTTTGCGGATTACAACAATATATTTTCATAAATATATACAGAATTTTAACCTGAATTTCATCGTTTCATGTATACAAGTCCAGAAAAATCCAGGTACATGCGAAAGAGATTCTGCACAACATATTTCAGGCTTATTCTTTCCACTCCTTCTTTAGTCACCAAATCATAGGATTTTACAGGTTCTTCGTCCAGATAATAGGTCAGCGTCCCAATCTTTTCTCCCACCTGCACAGGTGCCGCAAGACTGGTTTTTCTGGAAATCTCAGCATGTAGGTTTTCTCCGGTCTTCATCAGATACAGAAACTCTTTTTCTTCCCCTTCTACCCCCACTGTCATGGTAATCGGCTGAAAAAGTCCTGTACCCTCACGCATACCATCTGTGACAGCCAAACTTTGAAAGTCCTGCACAACAGGAATCTTTTTGTATGTATAGTTTTCAATGGCATATTCCATCAGTTTTCTCGTATCTTCCCATTTATAATTCTTGTTATTGGGCCACCCGCATCCCAGAAGTGCCACTACAAAGGTACGATTATCCCTCTTCAAAGCCCCTACATAGCAATATCCTGCATCCCCTGTAAACCCAGTTTTCCCGGACAATGCCCCCTCCATCATATTCAGAAAAGAATTATGATTCTGACAGGAATAACTGTTCGTACCTGATAAATCCTGAAAGCTGTAAGAGTTTGTCCTTGTAATTGTAATAAATTGCTCTGCCTTGGGAGACTTTAAAACGCAATAGGACATAATAGTTGCCAAATCCGTTGCCGAGATGCTGTGAGCTCCCATTTTATCAGACGCATCCAGACCATTCGGTGTAATAAAATATGCATGGCCACATCCGATTTCCATTGCTTTCTTATTCATTTTCTTTGCAAAGTCCTCCACACTTCCCCCAATATATTCTGCAATAGCAACAGCCGTGTCATTATGAGACTCCAGCATCAAAGAATAAAGCAAATCTCCCAGACGGAAGCTCTGCCCCTCGCGCATACCAAGGTGAACTGCCGGTTGCCTGGCTGCCTCTGCTGAAACCACTACTTCATCCTCTGGATTACCTTCCTCCAATGCCAGTATGCAAGTCATAATTTTGGTAGTACTTGCCATGGGGCGCATTACATTCCCCTCCTTTTCTTCCAGCACTCTTCCCGAATCAGCATCCATCAGGACAGCCGAAAGAGCATGCAAATTCTGTAATTCCTCCGGCAATTCCTCTGCATTGCAAGAGAACGGCAGAACAAGTATACACAAGCAGGCAATAATAAAAAAGAGTAGGAACGATGCCCCTTTTTTGAATAGAGGTTTCTGCTTCCATACTCTTCTTTTCCCATTCCACATATCAAGTCACTCCTATCTTCTTATTCCCTTCTATGGTATGAAGACAGAAGAAACTCTATGCTTCGAAATATTCGGTTTTAAATATTCAGTTTTAGCTGTGCTTCATCTTCCGCTTCTTCCTTGAACACTTCCAGCTTCTCCGCGTCCACTCCCGGAAGCTCCTCCAGCGACTGCACACTGAACCTGCGCAAGAATTCCTCCGTAGTTCCAAAAAGCAGTGGCCTTCCCGGTGCGTCCAGTCTGCCCACTTCACATACTAAATTATACTCAATCAGCTTATTAATCGCGTGGTCAGACTTCACGCCTCTGATTTTCTCTATTTCCAATCTTGTCACCGGCTGTTTATAAGCAATAATCGATAAGGTTTCCAGCATAACATCTGTAAGGACATGTCGCTTCGGCTGTTTGGCAATCCGAATCAAATATTCATAAACCTCCGGCTTCGTACACATCTGGAAGGAATCCTCCAGCTCAATAATGCGAATTCCTCTGTCTTCTTTCTGATAACAGTCCATCATATTGCGGATGATCTTCCTTGTTGTCGGTACGTCATGTTCGATTGCATTTGCGATTCGCTCCACTTCCACCGATTCGCCCATTGTAAATAAAATGGCCTCAATAATGCCTTCCAACCTTTTAATTTCCATCTTGTTCCTCACTCGTTTTTTTCGCTGTAATAACAATATCATCAAAAATATGTTCCTGCGTTATCTGAATCTTTCCCGTTTTCATCAGTTCCAGAATAGCAAGGAACGTAACCACAATCTGCGTCTTGGATGCCTGCTTCTTCAGCAAATCCCGAAAGCTGAAATGGGTATGTACCTTGGCATATTCTTCCACAAAACCCAGCTTTTCTTCCAGAGTCACTTCTTCTTTCTCTATTTTACCATAGCGACTTCGTATAGGGTCAATCTTATCCGTCTGACGTTTTAACACTTCCTGAAAGATTTCATTTAACTTTGCCAGATTCAAATCTCCTAAAAGCTCATCCAGATTCACCGGCTCCACATAAGCCTCTACTTCTTCCGGAATAGTCGGTTCTTTATATAAAACATGCTCACTCTCTATCTGTCTGTCACGGAGTTCATAAGACATATACTTATACATTTTGTACTGTAAAAGCTGTTCTACTAACTCTAAACGCGGATCTTCTTCCTCGCCCTCTTCGTTCACTTCCTTAGGCAACAGCATCCGGCATTTTAAATCCAGCAGAGTTGCCGCCATAAGCAGGAATTCGCTCATGATATTCAAATCTTCCTGTTCCATTGCATTAATATATTCCATATACTGATTGGTAATCTCAACAATCGGAATATCATAGATATCTATTTTATTTTTATCAATCAAATGCAAGAGCAAATCCAGTGGTCCTTCGAACACCTGCAATTTAACCGGGATTCCCATATCATCAGCCTCCTAACCTTTTCATTATACCCAATAATCCTGTCTAACTCAATAAAATTATTTTCCATTAAGCGTCAAAACGACAAGTTCTGCCCGGTTCCAGAGACGAATGTTCAAAGTATGAGTTCCAAGACCTTTACTAACCACCATGGTCTTTCCATTTGACTGATAACAGTCCCCAGAATAGTATGGAAACAAATGAATCTGCGGGCTGATAACTCCTCCAATAATCGGAAGCCGCACAACTCCTCCGTGTAAATGGCCGGAAAGTGCCAAATCTGCTCCCCACTTCCAGTACTCTTCCGCATATTTCGGGTGGTGCGCCAACAAAATGGTATAGTTTTCTCCAGATTTTCCAATCCTTGCTTCGATTTCTTCCTCTTTCAGCATATAATGACTGGCTTTCACATAGATACCCTTCGGCAGTTCCATGCCGGCAATCTCGATTTTCTGACCATTCTTTTCCACCATGGTCTTCTCATTTACCAGAAAATGTACGCCTGCTTTCTCTAATATTGCTTTATATTCGTTATAAGTCTCTCCATACCTTTCTGCATTCTCATGCATCCTCTGCTCATGGTTTCCATTCGCATAATACACTGGTGCTATCTTTGGCAACTGTTCAACCAGATTCAACGCATTGGCATAGGAATGTCCTTTCTTTCCAACCAGCATGTCTCCGCCAATCAGAATCAAATCCGGCTGTTCCTCCCGAACCGCGCGCACCAGTTCACAAGATGCGGATCCATATTCCTGATTATGGAAATCACTCAGAAAAGCAATCTTTATCTCACCCATATCTTTGGAAAGCTTTTCTGACTCTATCTGATAATGAGTCACCACAAAAGAATGCGTCTCCCGGTAAATCTCTATCACAATATATGCCACTCCCAAACCAAAGAGGATGAGCAGAAATAACCATAAGTTCATGTTCCCTATCTCCATGTGTTCTGTATTTTCAATAATTCTATTATACTAAAACGAAGCTGCTTTTTCCAGTATTTCACTTACTGCATCGGTGTACTTCATCTTCCGCACTGACATTTCCGCCAGAACCGGCACCTCACCAATCAAGGTATCATTCAGGAAATAGCTGACTTTTCCTATTTTCTCGCCCTTTTTCACGGGCGCTTTCACCGTATCCATTTCTACTTCTTTTCGTATCTGTCCAAGATCTGCATTGTCAAAATCCACATACCGGAACTCTTCTTCACATATTCCAGTCACTTTATCTTCTTTTCCTTTCTCCACTTCTGCATAAACCGGTTCTTCCAGTACATTTTCATCCTGATAAGAACTGCATCTTCCAAATCCATAATTCAACAGCTTGATCGCATCCTTGGTCCTTGATTTGGCATCGGGCTCTGCCATCACAACCGCGATCATCTGGATTCCATCCTTCGCACCGGTCGCAGACAGGCAAAATTTTGCCTGACTGGTGGAACCAGTCTTCAGTCCCGTTGCATATTCGTACTGACGGATCAGCTTATTTGTATTCGAAAGGCCAAATTCACTTTCGCCTTTTGCTGTGACATGGGTGATATTTTCCATCCAAATCTGTGTATAGTCAAATATCTGTGGATAATTCAGAATCAGTTCCCGGGACATGAGCGCAATATCCCGCGCAGTCGTCTCATGTCCATCCGTATCAAGCCCATTACAATTCACAAAATTCGTGTGCTCCATCCCCAGTCCTTTGGCACGTTCATTCATCTGCTGTACAAACTGCTCCTCCGTTCCTGCAATCCTCTCCGCCATTGCAACACAGGCATCATTTGCACTTGCAACCGCAATACATTTAATCAAAGTATCTACTGTCTGCTTTTCTCCTACTTCCAGAAATACCTGGGAGCCACCCATAGACGCAGCATATTCCGAAGTTGTCACTTCTTCATCCAATGTGATTTTCCCATCCTCCAACGCATCAAAAATCAGTAGCAAAGTCATTACCTTCGTAACACTTGCCGGAGGAAGCGCTTTATCTGCCTCCCGTTCAAACAAAACCTTTCCCGTCTCTGCCTCCATCAAAATGGCTGTCTCTGCAGAAAGTTCCATCTCCGTTGTACCTTCTGCGGCCACATCCTCCTCTTTCAGAATTGGGCTTCCCGCCACAACCGCCATATAGCATGTCTGTGAGCAAAGCAAAGCGCAGAGTATCACTGCAATCATCTTTTTCATACAAAACTCCACTTATCTTATTTCTATAATATAAGTGATGTAGTGTGAAAATATGACAGTGCACGATACTCTGCGCTTCTCAATTCCTACCAACGAAACAGATATCTTTATCATAAGGCTTTACAACAAAAGCAGTTCCCCATTTACCTTTGTTCTAATACATTATCCAACATACTTTTCCTTATCTGATTCCTTCCTTCCATATACACACTCGTATATTTATTATGAAACTCCGCATATTGTCCTATAACAGGACAACGAAACTTCCCAAATAGTATACCATTTAAGTTGTCTTATTACAAGACAAAGGAGAGTAAAAATATGGCCCGGATCATTGACAATGAACAGAAAAATTTAGTTGGCAACAAGGTAAAACAATTACGTCAAGAAAAAGGACTCAGCCAGCAACAGCTTTCCGACAAACTGGAAACATTAGCCATTTATATTTGTCGTGGTTCAATCTCCCGCATCGAAGATGGAAGCCGCACAGTAACTGATATTGAACTGATGGGCTTGTCCCAGATTCTATCTACGCCTGTGGAAGATTTTTTCAAATAAGTGAATCTTACTGTTCTTCTCTTTCATTATAAAAGCCCAGAACGACACATAGTGTCATTCTGGACTTTTTTATGATTTTTCTTATGATTTATTTGCTCTAATAACACACACCATATCGTTCTTCCGGGTCCCATATCCATACCATATAGGTATCGGTATCATCATCATGATGAAAATCCACCGTTACATCCGTCTCTCCATCACCGTCAATATCATCGAAAGATATATCTTCAAAGGCAGTCTCCTCATCAGAAAGCGTTTCCGGAAATTTTACACTGTCAAATAAAACCTTCTCTTCCTCTTTCTCTTTTTTATCGCCTCCGCAGGCAGTCAGGCCAGCTCCTAAAATGACTATCAGGCAAAATACCGCACTTTTTTTCAAACATTTCATAATACTTCCCATCCTTTCCCTTAGCATAAAGTAAGTTCCATCATATCTGTATCATATGATGGAACTTTCCATGAAACAGCTAACCAAAGGTTAGGATTTTCACCTAATATGTAATCGGAGAAATCACCGGCTTTCCTTCTCTGTCCAACAATGGTGTCATTCCTCCTGCATATCCGGTTGCGTGAAAAAGATAATTAACCCCTGTCTCTTTGTCCACCCATACTTCCATCACATTCATTGCTCCCTGAGTATAAATTTTCTCGAATCTTTCATTTTTTGCCATTGTTCTTCCTCTCCTTTCTTCTCTCCCGTCTAACACAATTCCAGTCTCATAAGAACCAGTTCCTGCCATTTTCCCTCTCTGGTTTTAAATCCTCTTGGATTTCTACCAAATTCTATAAATCCATATTTCTGGTATAGTTTTATAGCATTTTCATTTCCCGCAACAACTTCAAGCTCCAACTGTAAAAATCCGGCTTTTTTCGCACACTCTATACACTCCCTGGTTAAGATGCTTCCGATTCCAAGCCCCCAGAATTCTTTGATAATACTAATACCAAACTCTGCCCGGTGTCTGGTTTTCTCCCGGTTATGAATGATGCTGTTTCCGGCAGAACCTACTAATCTGCCATCTACAAATGCGCAGATTTCAATATCTGTCTCACTTTCCTTCGTAGCCTCTAACCGTTCCACCGTCTGCTCGAGATTATGCTTTGACTCATCCGGATACGTTGTGAGAAAATCTGTTTCACTATGTGCCAATGTAAAATATTTCTGGAAAGCTTCTGCATCTGACGGCTCTGCATTTCGCAGGATGCATTCTTTCCCATTCCGCAACTTAACTGCTTTATTATAAATCATCTAAATTCCTTCTTTCATTTTTCTTTTTACAACCCACATCACACAAAGAACAAGCAACACCGCAATGAATGTAATCATTCCGCTTATCTGAATACTCAGATACCAAGGAGCTGATGTCAAGACATACAAATCCGGGTGTTTGACATAATCATAATACTGGTAAATGCTGTCCCCAATAAAAACTCCGATTATACACCACAATAATGTCCGCAAAATTTGATAAATCTTCTTCATTATAACCTCCCTGACATTGTTTTCTTAGAGTATAACATAACTTTCTCCCATTATAATACTATTTCACTAAAAAAGGTCCACCGGACCTTTTCGTCGTATGCTTGGCAACTAAAAAGCCATGCACGAATCACTCATGCATGGCTTTTCACAACAAAATAATTTTTACTGCTTACATACTCTGTTTATAGATTTCCCTGATATCCTCTTTCGTAAGTGGTTTATATCCGCCTTCCAGAATCAAGGCTCCGTTTACCATATCATCCAGCATTTCTTCGGTAGCTCCAATTTCCTCAAGTGACATGGCAAGTCCCAGTTCCCGCATCCAGCTTTCCATTGCGTCAAGTCCGGCAAGCGCAACCTCTTTATCCGTCTTTCCATCTGGATTTACACCCCATACATTTTTCGCAAATCGTACGAATTTAGGAAGTCCGGCTTCCATAATATATTTGTAATATGGAAGGAAAACTGCGGAAAGGGTCATTCCATGTGTGGCATCTGTCACTGCGCCTGCTGACTGTCCAAGCATATGAACCATCCAGTCTGTAGACTTTCCTTTTGCCACCAGTGTGTTGAGCGCCCAGGTTGCCGCCCACATAATATTGCTTCTTGCTTCCCTCTGGAATTCAAAAATTGTACGATAAAGCACACAGTTAAAATTCTGTACTCTTTTGGTTCAGCCATGCAAGGGCCTGGCAGATTCCTTCTTCTGAAAATGGGAACTCTTTTCCTTCCATTTTTTCTTTCGGAGTAACGTCAAAGCAGAAAGGTCCTTCCCAGACATATCCTTTCAGAATGAGTTCTTTTTCTTCCCCGTTTTCCACTTCTTCTTTGCCGAGGCGGAAATTCATCTTTCCATCACTGCCTGTAAAATTTGATTTTTTATAAAAATTAAGTGGAAATAGTTGCATTCGTTTTATCATGTTCATTCTCCTGTATATTTAAAAATGGAGTGTTTATACAAACACTCCATTACTTGCACTATTAGTTATATTTACGTTTTCTAGCAGCTTCGGATTTCTTTTTACGTCTTACGCTTGGCTTTTCGTAATGTTCTCTCTTACGAATTTCCTGCTGAATTCCTGCCTTAGCACAGTTTCTTTTAAATCTGCGTAATGCGCTATCCAAAGTCTCGTTCTCTTTTACGATTACATTTGACATAGTCTCACACCTAACCTCCCCTCCAGCCCTGTATTGTGCATGATACGACTGATCGGGTATATTTATTGCACTAGAGTATATTATAACAGATTTCTTTTTCTAGTCAAGTTCTTTCTTTAAATTTTCTCCAAAAAATACCAAAAAGAAAATACGGTTAAACTTCTGCGAAAAATCCTTCTGTCATCTGTTCACTACTGAATCTGCTCTGCCACAACTTCTTTTACTTTTGCAAGTGCATCCGGAATGCCCGCAGGGTTCTTTCCTCCGGCCTGAGCCATATTCGGGCGTCCACCGCCGCCACCGCCTACTAAAGCAGCAATTCCTTTAATTAGATTTCCTGCATGAGCGCCTGCTTTCTGTGCTCCGTCTGTAACGGTTGCCATAAGGCTGACTTTTCCATCTGTTTCAGAAGCAATTACAACGATGCCTTCGCCAAGCTTTGTCTTTAACTGGTCTCCAAGTTCACGAAGTCCATTCATATCTACTCCATCTACACGGATAGCAAGAACTTTCATACCTTTTACGTCTTCTACCTGCTCCATAACATCGCCCATTGCATCCTTTGCAAGCTTGCTCTTCAGACTTTCTACTTCACTGTGGAGTTCTTTGGCTTCTGTCTGTAAATGTCCAATCTTCTCGATCAGATTATCCGGAGTTGCTTTTAACATCTTTGCTGCTTCCTGCATCTTATGTTCCAATTCATTATAATAGCGAATCAGGCCTTTCGAAGTAAGCGCTTCGATTCGACGCACCCCTGCCGCTACACCCGATTCCGAAAGAATCTTAAATGCACCAATCTCTCCGGTATTTGATACATGAGTACCACCGCAGAATTCAATAGAATAATCGCCCATATTTACAACCCGGACAATATCACCATATTTTTCACCGAACAGAGCCTGTGCTCCCGTTTTTCTTGCTTCTTCAATCGGCATATTCTTGATGATAACAGGGAGAGAATTGGAAATGCTTTCATTTACCAAGTCTTCTACTTTCTGTATTTCTTCCGGTGTCATCGGTGAAAAATGGGAAAAGTCAAAGCGCAGTCTGTCTTCATTTACAAAAGAGCCTGCCTGTTCTACATGCGTTCCAAGTACGGTACGAAGTGCCTTCTGGAGCAAATGTGTTGCACTGTGATTTCTTGCAGAAAGTTTACGCTTCTCAGGCTCCACTGAAAGAGACACCGTATCTCCGACTTTCAGCATACCTTTTCTCATGTATCCTACATGACCGATTTTTCCTCCAAGCAGTTTCACTACATCTTCAACAACAAATTCACCATCGGCACACCGGATAATACCATTATCTGCCTCCTGTCCACCGCTCGTTGCATAGAATGGTGTTTCTTCTACAAACAAAGTTCCCTTTTCTCCATCAGAAAGTGCATCCACTACCTCTTCTTCTGTGGTAAGCACAGTAATCTTTGATTCGTAATCCAGATGGTCATATCCCACAAATTTAGAAGTAATACTTGGATCGATGGATTCGTAAACAGTCACATCTGCTCCCATGTAGTTTGTTGTCTTACGCATCTTTCTTGCCTGTTCACGTTGGACTTCCATCGCAGCTTTGAAGCCTTCTTCGTCTACATCCATCCCTTCTTCTTCCAAGATTTCTTTTGTAAGGTCGATTGGGAATCCGTAAGTATCATAAAGCTTGAATGCATCGCTTCCTGATAAGGTCTTCACGCCTTCTTTTACCATATTTTCTTTCATATCTGCAAGAATACCAAGCCCCTGGTCGATGGTTTTATCAAACTGTTCTTCCTCTTTGCGGATTACTTTCTTGATAAACTCCTGTTTTTCTTCCAATTCTGGATATCCATCCTTAGAACCGTCAATGACTGTCTGTGCAAGTTCTGTAAGGAATCCCGGAGCAATTCCCAGAAGTCTTCCATGACGGCATGCGCGGCGGAGCAGACGACGAAGTACATATCCTCTTCCTGCATTCGATGGCATAATACCATCGGAAATCATGAAACATACAGAACGAATATGGTCTGTGATAACACGAATGGACACATCCGCCACCTCGTCCTCCTGATATGTTACACCTGCCATCTGGCATACATGGTCACGAAGTGCTTTCAACGTATCAACATCAAACATGGAATCAACATCCTGCACAACACATGCAAGTCTTTCCAGTCCCATTCCGGTATCAATGTTCTTCTGCTCTAATTCAGTATAATGATTATGTCCGTCATTTTCAAACTGTGTAAATACGTCATTCCAGATTTCCATAAAACGGTCACAGTCACAGCCTACTTTACAGTCTGGTTTGCCACATCCGTATTTTTCTCCACGGTCATAATAAATTTCTGAACATGGTCCACATGGTCCGGCGCCATGTTCCCAGAAGTTGTCCTCTTTGCCAAGTCTGGTAATTCTTTCTGGTGCAATTCCGATTTCTTTTTCCCAGATTTCAAATGCCTCATCATCCTCCTCGTATACAGATGGATAAAGTCTGTCCGGGTCAAGTCCTACCACCTCTGTAAGGAATTCCCATGACCAGTGGATTGCTTCTGTTTTAAAATAATCTCCAAACGAGAAATTTCCAAGCATTTCAAAGAAAGTGCCGTGACGTGCTGTCTTACCAACATTTTCAATATCTCCTGTACGGATACATTTCTGGCAAGTCGTCACACGACGGCATGGCGGGATCTCCTGTCCTGTAAAATATGGCTTTAATGGTGCCATTCCTGAGTTAATCAGCAACAAGCTGTTATCATTGTGTGGAACAAGTGAAAAACTCTTCATTTTTAAATGTTCTTTGCTTTCGAAAAATTCAAGGAACATTTTTCTTAATTCATTTACTCCATATGCCTGCATTTTTGTCCTCCTAGTATATTCCCATCATTTAATAAAATGAAAATTTGCTAATTATTAATTATAAGACCCTTTCTATCCTTTGTCAATGACTGGAAGTCTATTATAGGATAGAACTCCTATATGCATGAAAATCCCTTATATTTATTAAGTAATGGTCTTTTACAAACAAAAAGCAGACCACAGATTAAATTCCGCAGTCTGCTATCTTTCTAAATCTCTTCTTCACTTCTACAGTGTAAAAGCCTGTCCGTCTGACTATTCAGCATCCGTATTAGCTGATGTCTTTGCATCCTTGTTATCACGCAGCTTCTTTCCAAGTAAAATACCGCCAAATGCCACAGCCCCAATTACAACCATCTTAAACAAATAGCCAATCAATGATGAAAAAAATGCCATATCTATTGCCTCCTAATCGTAGATTTTCTCTTTAAAACTACATCTATAATAACACAAACTGTCACGCATTTCAAACCTTTTTTCAAAATAGTGTATACGTTTACAGCAAATCATACCATCTATTGTCCGAAAAATTCCTGTGCATAATGTACTGACTGCATAGCATCTTTTCCATAAAAATCCGCACCAATCATATCAGCATAATCCTGATTCAGAACCGCACCACCTACCATCACTTTGCAGTCTGGTTTTTCTTTGCGAAGCTGACGGATGGTCTCTTCCATGCTTACTACCGTGGTTGTCATAAGAGCACTTAATCCTACCAGGCGGACATCGTCACTGATTGCCTTTTCCACAATTGCCTCCGGCGGCACATCTTTTCCCATGTCCAGCACATCGAAACCATAATTTTCCAAAAGAACCTTCACAATATTTTTCCCAATATCATGGATATCTCCTTTTACCGTTGCAAGAATAATCTTATCCTTCTTCTCTTCCTGCTCCCCGTTGTTGCTCATAACATCCTTCAGAACGGAAAAAGCAATTTTGGCAGCATCGGCACTCATCAAAAGTTGTGGAAGGAAAACTGTCCCCTTTTCAAAACCATTACCGACCACATTCAACGCCGGAATCAAATCCTCTTTGATAATGTCCAACGGGTCTTTTCCTGCAATCATATCTTTCGTAAGTTTATATGCCTCTTCTTTCAGCCCACGCTCAATAGCGTACTGCAATGTCATATCTGTCTTTTTCTGTTCAGCAGGTTTCTTATCGGCATCTGCTGCCACAGCATATTTTTCAATATAAGACTGGCAATTATCATCATACCCCATCAGCGCAACATAAGAATCATATGCCTGCATCATTTCTGCAGAAGATGGATTGATAATGCCTGCTGTCAGGCCACACTGCATTGCCATCGCATAAAAATAACTGTTGATAATCGGCCGTCTTGGAAGTCCAAAAGAAATGTTGGACACACCGAGCACTGTACGCACACCATATTTTGCCCGTACCTGGCGAAGTGCGTCAAATACAATCTTCGCCCCATCTTTTTCCGAGCTAATCGTCATAGTCAGCACATCAATGACAATGTCCTTCTTCTGAATACCGTATTTTTCTGCCTCCGCAATAATCTTTCCGGCAATTTCCACACGTCCTTCGGCAGTCTGTGGAATACCATTCTCATCTAAGGTAAGTCCTACAACCACACCACCATATTTTCGAATCAGAGGAAAAACCTGATCCATAGATTCCTGTTTTCCGCTTACTGAATTTATCATTGGTTTTCCGTTATAAATGCGCATGGCCGTTTCCATAGCATCCGCATCTACTGTATCAATCTGAAGGGGCAGATTGGTCACACTCTGGATTTGGGTGACTGCCTCTTTCATCATCTCAATTTCATCAATATCAGGAAGTCCCACATTAACATCCAGAATATGAGCTCCCTTATCCTGCTGTGTGATTGCTTCCTTCAGAATATAATCAAAATCTTTGGTTTTTAGTGCTTCCTTCAGACGTTTTTTCCCTGTAGGGTTAATTCTTTCCCCAATAATCAATGGTTTATCACCAAGAGTAACACATTTTCCATAAGAAGAAACCATAGTATCTTCTTTATATTCCACCGGCTCAACTATGCAGTCCGAGCACATATCTGTCATCTTTTTGATATGCTCCGGTGTGGTCCCGCAACAGCCCCCAATCACCCAGGCACCCGCTTCTACAATCTCTTTCATAGTCTCTGCAAATGCATCCGGTTCTACGTCATAGTAAGTCTCTCCATCTTTCTGCTTTGGGAGTCCGGCATTTGGTTTTACAATAAGTGGAAGGGAGCTGTAGCTGCGCATTTCTTTTAAAATCGGAAGAGCCTGTTCCGGCCCAAGTCCACAGTTCAGTCCGATTGCATCCACCCGCAGGCCTTCCAACATTGCAACTACAGAAGGCACATCCCCTCCGGTCAGAAGCTTTCCTTTCTCATCAAAAATCATGGTAACAAATACAGGAAGTTCAGAATGCTCTTTTGCTGCCAGCACCGCTGCCTTTACTTCATAGGTATCGCTCATGGTCTCAATGTGAATGATATCCGCTCCATACTTTACACCATATCGTACCACTTCGGCAAATGTTTCATATGCTTCTTCAAAGGACAAATCTCCCATTGGTTTCAAAAGCTTTCCAGTCGGTCCCACATCCAGGGCCACATAAGTTTCTCTTCCCATCTCGCTTCCGGCTTTTCTTGCATTCTCAATTCCGGCTTTAATAACCGCTTCCAGCGTTATATCTATATCATGGAATTTGCAGGCATTGGCGCCAAAAGTATTTGCCAGCACAATATGACTTCCGGCCTCATAATATCTTCTGTGCACCATAGTGACTTTCTCTGGATATTTGATATTCCATGTTTCCGGCAGTTCTCCGGCCTTAAGTCCCTGCTCCTGCAGTAAGGTTCCCATTCCTCCATCCAGAAACAGAAGTTCTTTTCCAAGCCGTTCTTTTATATTCATAGTCTGCTCCTCCTTACGCTCTTCGGTAAATACAGTCTTTCTTTTCGCAGGCTTCACATCCACTCTTAGGACAGTCCATTTCCTTCTCTGCGAATCCGATCAATGCAGTCACCGATTTGGTCGGTGTCAACATATAACTTTCCGTCATGGAAAGACCTATCTTCTTATGTGCATCCAACATTCTGAGAATCTCTTCCTGATGATGAATGTCAAAATCTCCATATCCGGGACTGAATCTTGGACGCATTCCCTTATATTCAGGAGCCATTTCGTCTGCTATCTTCGCCTGGCACTCATCGCAGAACTCTTCTAGCATGGCAGCTGCACATGCCTGAAAAATAACAACCTTGGCCATATCCGTGAGTGCATATCTGCGCATGGCAAGGTCAACCTCGATACCAAGTGTAGTTGCCATAAGTACCGTTTGTGTACATCCCTGTAAATTTCTTGCAAGATTTTTGCTGTGAACTCGCATGGTTCCAATTTGTATTTCCTCTTTCCTTTGTACACAAGAAAAAATACGATGAACAGCTTTCGGGCGGGCAATCCTGTCCAATTCAGTAAAGACCTCTGAAATCAGCTTTTCCGTTTGCTCATCTGCCACATTTCTTCCGAATCCAAGATAACGGACTGCTTCTCTGGTTCTTGCATCCATATCTTCACGCTCCAATATTATTTCAAAATTTCTGACAGATTAGACATAATCGCAACTGCCACTTCCGGTTTGTTCATAGAATAAACGTGAATATTGTTAATTCCATTTGCGATTAAATCAATAATCTGATCCGTAGCATAGGCAATGCCTGCCTGCTGCATTGCAGCCGGATTATCACCAAACTTGTCCACAATTGCATAAAATCTGGCAGGAAGAATCGTTCCTGAAAGAGAACATATACGTGCTATCTGCTTTTTATTCGTGACAGGCATAATTCCCGGAAGAACCGGAACAGTGATTCCTTTTTCACGAATTCTATATAAGAAATTATATAAAATATTATTGTC
Source organism: uncultured bacterium (assembly GCA_905216215.1). Classification (GTDB taxonomy): domain Bacteria; phylum Bacillota; class Clostridia; order Lachnospirales; family Lachnospiraceae; genus Allocoprococcus. The sequence goes on from CAJMSZ010000001.1 coordinate 34,731, forward strand.
AAAAAACATCTGAGTTGTAAGGAAATCTACACCACAGTCCACTTTTTCTTTCAGATGAAGTATATCATCCTTTTTGTACGGTGATTCCACATGTCCTTCCGGATAACAGGCTGCACCGATACAGAAATCTCCCTGTGCCTTGATGTCATGAATCAATTCGCTTGCATAGTGGTAATCATTGGGAAGTTCCATCTCCGAATCTTTTGGTCTGTCTCCACGAAGGGCAAGAATATTCTCAATGCCTGCTACTTTCATCTGTTCAATCACATTTCGCACTTCTTCTTTTGTAGAGGACATACAAGTAAGATGTGCAATGCTTGGCACTCCAAGATCATTCTTGATATGAGATGCAATCTTCACCGTATTCTTACTGGTTCCACCGCCCGCTCCATATGTAACACTGATAAAGCTCGGCTTCAAAACAGCAATCTCATCTACTGCCTTTTTTACCGACTCAAATCCTGCATCCGTTTTTGGTGGGAAAACTTCAAACGATATATGTACTTTATTCTCATTTATTCTTTCGATAATTTTCATAATGTGTTTCACCCCTACTGCAAATTTTCTAATCTATTTTAAAACAGTTCTTGCGTTACCACAAGAACTGTTTTTTATTTCTTTCTTTTTTTTGTAAACATTTTACAGATTGTCATAAATTTTCTGGTATAATACTGCCGAATTACGCCATGAAAAATCCTTTTTCATATCCCGCTCAACAATCTTATTCCAGTCCTTTTTCTTATCATAAAAAATCCGTTCTGCATACCGTATGGCGCTCAGCATTTCATGTGCATTATAATTGGTAAAGCGGAATCCTGTTCCGGTCTGTTCATACTCATTATATGCCTCTACCGTGTCGGTCAGACCACCTGTCTCGCGCACAATAGGAATGGTACCATATCGAAGACTGATGAGCTGGCTAAGTCCACATGGTTCGAACAATGACGGCATCAAATATCCATCGCACGCTGCATAAATCTTGTGAGACATGGTCTCTGAATAATATATTTGCGCTGAAACTTTATCTGGATACTTTTCTGCAAAATATCGAAAGCTGTTCTCATAACGCGCTTCTCCTGTTCCAAGGATTACAATCTGAATGTCATCCCCGCAAAGCTCGTCCATCATATAGTTTACCAAATCAAGGCCTTTCTGATCCGTAAGTCTGGAGACAATACCAATCATCATCTTGCGACTGTCCACAGTAAGACCAAGCTTCTCCTGCAGCGCAACTTTGTTTTTCTTCTTTTCCCTGCGGAATGTATCAACCGTATACTTTTTGGTTATCACTTCATCTGTTCCCGGATTATATTCTGTGTAATCAATTCCATTCACAATCCCTACAAGACTGTCTGCTCTGGCATTCATCAGACCATCCAGCCTTTCTCCGTAAAATGCAGTCTTAATCTCTTCTGCATAACTATTACTTACTGTTGTAATTTTATCTGCGTAAACAATTCCACCCTTTAAAAAATTCGCACACCCATATGCTTCAAGCTTATCGCTTGTAAAATAAGAATCTGCAAGTCCGGTAATATCTTTCGCCCGGTTAATATCACACATTCCCTGAAATCTTAAATTGTGAATTGTAATTATCGTCTTTATATTGAGATAGAAATCATCTTTTTGTCTCAGGCTGTCCAAAAATACCGGAACCAATCCTGTCTGCCAGTCATGACAGTGAATAATGTCCGGCTGATAATCCAACTTTGGAAGCATACACAACACTGCCTTCGAAAAATAAGCAAATTTCTCAGCATCATAATTAAAATCTGTGTATGGCTTCGGTCCACTAAAATAGAATTCATTATCAATAAAGTAAAATGTTACTCCCTCATACTTATATTCCAACACCCCTACATATTGTTTTCTCCAGTTCAAATCCATAACAAAATGAAATCTGTATTCTAACAATGATTTCCACTCTTCGCTCATACAGGCATATTTGGGAAGTACCACACGCACATCATACTCTTCCTTATCAAAACACTTTGGAAGTGAGCCTACCACATCTGCCAATCCACCGGTTTTGATAAACGGCACTGCCTCCGACGCTGCAAACAATATTTTTTTCTTCATTCTGTACTCCCTTCTTTTCTCATTCTTCTGATTACTTATTATAACGCAAAAGAAGACTGTTGAAAAGATTTTATCTGTTTTTACATTTCAGGCGGATGGTATCTGCAACCAAAGCAATAAATTCTGAATTGGTTGGTTTCCCTTTTCCATTACTTACGGTATATCCAAATAATTCTTCTAGGGTGTCCAGCTTCCCCCTGCTCCATGCCACCTCTATGGCATGGCGGATAGCACGCTCCACTCTGCTTGAAGTTGTCTGATTCTTCTTTGCAACTGTAGGATAAAGTACCTTTGTTATGGCATTCAATACATCCATATCATCAATTGCCATCAAAATCCCATCTCTCAAATAATGATAGCCCTTAATATGTGCCGGTATTCCAATTTCATGGAGCATGTTCGTAACACATGTTTCCATATCCATTTGGGGTTCCTTTCCCTCTTTATGAAACCGCTCTTTATGAAATCCTTCTTCCTGAATATGTAGTTCCGTCCTCTTCTTACCTACATTCTTAATTCTCTGTAAAACGACATCATTGTTAAAGGGCTTTAAAATATAATAAGATGCTCCTTTTTCAAAAGCATCTTCCGTGATTCTCTCCTGACTGATGGCTGTTATGACAATAAAATACGGATGCTTTTTTATCCTTTTATCTTCATTGACAATTTCCATCAGACTGATTCCGTCCATTTTCGGCATAATCAAATCCAAAAGGACCACATCAGGCTGCTTTTCTCTGATGATTCGATAAACATCTTCCCCGTTCGTCGCTTTACCTACAAGACTCAATTCCTTGTCGCTGCTGACAATTTCTCCAAGCAGATCTAATATTCTCTCGTTATCGTCGGCAATCGCCACGCTCAATTGCTCCATAAAGCATATCCCTCCTATAAATTTCTCATCATCTTTTAGAAACATTTTGTATTATATCTTTTGGCCGACATCGAATTCCATCGAATTCTGTCGGTAGAGCATGACATCTCTCGACAACTTATTCTATTTATTAACATACACTAATATCCGATATGATAATTATACAAATTACACATAAATATGACAAGACATATATCATTTGATATACGTCTTGTCCATAAATCTTTACCTTATTTTTGCCAGATGATGATTGCCTTAAACAAATCTCCATCCACTTCTATCTTAAAAATTCCATTCTGCAATTCCACAAAGCTCTTCACAATTGCAAGTCCAAGTCCACTACCTTCTGAATTTCGGGAAACATCGCCTCTTACGAAACGCTCTGTAAGATGTTCCACGTTATAATCCAGTTCAGACGCCGAAATATTTCGAAAAATAATCTGCACTTTGTCCTCTCCGTCAACAATATCTATATACACTCTGGAGTACGGCATTGCATATTTCAAGATATTGTTAATCAAATTATCAAATACGCGGTAGGTTCTCTGCCCATCCAGTTTCAGGATAACCTTCTCCTCCGGCAGATTCCATCGGAAGGTCAGGTCACTGTCTGCAATCTTATCTTCCAGCTCTAACCGAACCTGTTTCATCAGATTCACCACGTCCACATCCATGAAATTCATTTTTACATTCCCGGAATTTGCCTTGCTAATTTCAAACAGATCTTCAATGAGAGCTTTCAGTCTCTGCGACTTCTGGTCCAAAGTCCGGATATAGGACTTTCTATCCTCTTCCGACACATTATCCTGCTTCAGCAAATCAATATAGGTTATGATTGCGGTGAGTGGTGTCTTCAAATCATGAGATACATTGGTAATCAATTCGGTTTTCATGTTCTGGCTTTTGGCTTCTTCTCGTACAGCCTTTGCGAAACCTTCATTCACTTTCTCCAATTTCTCTCCCAATGGTTTAAATACACCTAGTTCTTCGTCCAGCGTAATCTTAAAGTTTCCATTTGCCATCTCTTCCGTTGCATCCAGCACACTCTTGTACTGGTTTCGTACTTTCTCCCCATATTTCGCTAAAAGAATATAAAGGACAACAGAATAGGCAATCAGTCCAAAGAGTCCAAAAAACCTGAAAGAACAAAGTACAGTCAGTATTACAAAATTAACTGCTACAATTTTCAAAATGCTTTTCTGAAAATGGTCGGTAATGTCAATCGCTGTAACCCAGTCAACCAATTCCCTTATTTTTTTCACGCACCATCTCACAAAACGCACAATAAGTAACTTGTCTTTTATATATTGTCTCGGAGAACACAGGAATTGTCTGAAGTTTGCTACAACCACATACTCCATAAAGAATAATGCGCCCCATCCAATTGCATTCAGAATCAGTATCATTCCATACAAAATACCTGCATTGACACCATATCCAAGGATTTTAATTTCACCATATTGGGAAATTGCTTCTGCAATTCCAACAGAAGTCGAATTGCACATGACCTCAAACATCCCATAAGCCCCTGTAATCCCAAGACCTATAAGAACCAGATTCACTTCCAGAGGTATAGAGAAAATTCTCTCCCATCCCGTATCCAGACTACAAATGAATGGAAGTAAAAGTGCCCCAAGTGCAACCAGCACAGCCAGCATACAGACAATATAAAGAACTCCATTATCCACATAAATGCTCTCCGTTGATGTCCAATACAAATACTGTACGTCACTTATATTCCACACAAAATCAGAATCTTCATCCAGAAGAAATACCGCCCGATAACTCTTCGGTAACAATTCCTTCGCATCTACCTCTCCGGCTATTACCGTTGAAGTCGCAGACGATTCTTCCATCAGAGTTTCTGTCGCATCATCTGTCATTGGATAGTCTTCTGTCCCATAACTTTCATCATAATTTTCCTCATTATAATATCTGACGTTATTTTCATACTGATTGATGGATGCTTTCACATCTTCATAGACATCCGTTGCATAATTCAGATCATTCTCTGTCAGATCCGTAAAATGAATATTATATGGCTTTCCATATTTATCAAAATTGACTGTGAGATAACCTACCGCACCATTTCCCTTCCATGATTCCAGGGTTTCTTTGGATGGATTATCTGCAAGCATACCCAAGTCATTCTCTGTATTCTGCGTTGTGATGGTCTCGCCATCCTCTTTCGTATAGCAAGCCCAGTACTTCGTGCTATTCATCACCCTATTGTAATCCGAATCCCACGCATGGTCATACAGCACATCATAGTTCAGGTCCGTCTTCGTTCCCGATTCTTCCAGCAAATCACCATATAAGAAGTAAGAAGCCTCCGTGGCATAATTTGCAAAGTTTCCTACGATCTGCCACTGTTTCATGTTCTTTGTTTCATTCTCGTATTCTTCCTGATAGTCCTGATACTTCTGCAGATATTCTTTCTCCATCTTTGGATAAAGGGCTGTCAGTATAATTGCCGGACCTAGCACAATCAAGGTAATGATACCCACGGTCAGCTTATGCGTTTTTTTCAATTTTGTATCCAACTCCCCACACCACCTTCAAATATTTTGGTTCTTTCGGGTTGTATTCTATCTTTTCCCGAATGTTACGTACATGAACCATCACAGTATCCGTATTGATTGCACTTTCATTCCAGACTCTTTCATAAATCTCGTCTGCTGAAAATACACGACCCGGATTGCGAATCAAAAGCGATAAAATCTTAAATTCTATGGGAGTCATTTTTACGAGTTCTCCATCTACTCTGACTTCTCTGGTGTCCTCATTCAGTTCCAGTCCACGGATGGTGTAAATATTCTTATTCTGTTCCTCATCCCTGACATTTGCCATCTGCATGAATCTTGCATAGCGGCGCAAATGAGAATTAACTCTTGCCAGAAGTTCCATTGGCTGAAATGGCTTTGTCACATAATCATCTGCTCCCATATTCAATCCCATAATCTTATCTACTTCTTCTGATTTTGCAGAAAGCATAATCACCGGAAAATCGTATTCCTTTCGAAGACGCATAACCATATGTATTCCATCCATTCTTGGCATCATGACATCTACGATTGCCAGATGAATCTTTTCTTTCTTCAGGACTTCCAGACCTTCTATCCCGTCTCCTGCCTTGCTGACTTCATAGCCCTGGCTTTTCAGATAGATTTCAATTCCATCCCGAATCTGCTCATCGTCCTCCACAACTAATATACGATACGTATCACTCATTCCTGATTCTTCCTTTCTGCTGCAGTTCTTTCACGTATGGATATATCATAAAATGGGAAACCAAAAAGAACCTTCATAAAATCTGAAAGAATTTCTTAAGATTCTTCATTGACAAATCATAATTTCCATCCTAAACTTTCTAGCATAAAACATTATACCGAAAGAGGTAGAATCATGTCAATCGAACGTGTAAGAACTTATCTTTTATGGTCAACAAAACACCTGTTTTAATCGTCACAGCCGGGGATGCAAAGACTGGGATTAATGAACCGAAAAGCAAACAGAAAAAATCCCTGCTACAGCATAAATTAGGGATTACCTCTTTTTCTTGCTACACGCAGGGATTTTCCTGTTTTATTTGATAGTTAGGATGAACACTATGACTTCTTAATTATCTTGATTTTTCTTCTATCGTTTTATGGTCTTAATCCCATTCCACCTTCCAGAGTAATTGTTTCTCCATTCATGTATTTAAAATCAGGAGAAGCAAGCTGAACGCACACGCGTCCGATTTCTTTTTCCACATCACCATAATGTCCTGCCGGTGGCATTTTTACATTTGCTTTAAATGCTTCTGGATATGCCTGCTGGAATTTTTCAAGCTGTGCAGTCCATGCCAGTGGGCATACAATATTTGCATTAATGCCATCTGGTCCCCATTCATTTGCTGCCACTCTGGTAAGTCCACGGATTCCTTCTTTTGCTGCTGCATAAGCACACTGTCCATAGTTACCAAACAGTCCTGCTCCAGAAGCGAAGTTAATGACAGAACCTTTTGTTTCTTTCAGATACGGATAGCAGGCTTTCATATAATAAAACACTGCATAAAGTCCAGAATAAATTGCCAGATTAAATTGTTCTGTCGTATGGTCTACAATTGTTACCCCAGAAGCAGAAGCCTGGGCATTGTTAATCAATACATCAATTCTGCCAAATTCCTTAACCGCTTCTTCTACTACATGTTTTGCTGCAGCCTCATTATCTGCTCCGGCTTCTATATCTGCCTGCACAGGAAGCACTTTAATGCCATAAAGTCTTTCTAACTCCTCTTTCGCATCTTCCAGTTTCTTCACATTACGTCCGGTCAGAACCAGATTTGCGCCTTCCTTCGCATACGCAGTTGCAATACCATATCCGATGGAACCACAACTTCCATCGCTTAATGTGGCACGTCCACCACCAGTAATAATCACTGTCTTTCCTTCAAAATATCCCATACTAAATAATCTCCTTCCAAAATATTAGAATTCTAAGTTTATTATTTTATGTAAAATACCTCAACTAAAACCTTCTATGCCATTATATTATACCCTTTCTGGACTCTTTTAAATGTCCAACGCAAATATATAAAAAGAGTTCTATTTCTTTACTTTTGAGCCAAAAAAGTATAAAATAATACGAGCGGAAAGACTTGAATAATATGAACCGGAAAGGAAAAAAAGGTACGTTTTATGCTTCTATATGATTTTGATAAAAGAAACGGAATTTCAAAATATGAATATTTATATCGATGTTTAAAAGAAGATATTGTGACAGGCCGCATTGTACAAGGCTCCCGCATGCCTTCGAAACGCACCCTTGCTGAAGAGAATGGCATCAGTATCCGTACTGTATTAAATGCCTATGACCAGCTTGTCGTTGAGGGATACCTTGTGTCGAAGGAACGAAGTGGATACTATGTGGCATCTGATTTTGATTCACCTTTTAGATACCAAAAGATAAATATCCCACTTCCGGCTCCCGAAGAAGATGAAGATTGGTTGGCTGATTTTACCACAAATACTAGTGTCTATGAAAAGTTTCCATTCTCTATATGGTCAAAAGTCATTCGTCAGGTACTTGGAGATTATCACAATCAGCTTGCCAAGCGGGGAGATTTTCTTGGAAGTCCAAGGCTGCGACAGGAAATTGCAAATTATTTATACCAGAACCGTAATATTCTGGTATCTCCTGACTGCATCGTTATCGGAACAGGAATTGAATACCTGTATTACAAGCTAATTGCCCTGCTTCCAGAGAATGCCATTTACACGGTGGAAAATCCCGGCTATAAGAAAATACGAATGATTTTCAAAGATCAACATGTAAACTGGGTTTCTACTTCTATGGATGAAAACGGAATTAACATGAAGAGTTTACGGGATTGTAAAGCCACCGTTGTTCATACTTCACCTGAGCACCACTATCCACTTGGAACGGTTATGTCTGCCAGAAGAAGACAGGAGCTGTTGGCATGGCTCAGTGAGTCCGAAGACCACTATATTATTGAAGATGATTATGACTGTGAATTTCGTTATCATGGACATACTATTTCCGCCTTATACGGGATGGACCAAAACAGACGGGTCATTTATATGAACACCTTCAGCAAAACCATGACACCGGGTCTTCGAATCAGCTATATGATACTTCCACCGGATTTACTGGAAAAATATGTACGCACTGCCAACTTTTATTCCAATACCTCTTCGAATCTGGAGCAGGAAGCTCTGGCACGCTTCATACATGATGGATATTTTGAAAAACATTTGAACCGTATGCGTAAGTATTATCTGCAACAGGGCACTATCCTCAAGAGCGCTCTCCTGGATACCCCATCTATCCCCATTGTGGAAATCAGTGGAATCAATACCGGAACACATCTGCTTGTGAAGGTAAATACCACTTTAACTGATAAGGAAATAAAAAAACGGGCTGCCGTCCTGAAAATCAACCTGTGCTGTCTTTCGGAATTTTGTACCCAAAAAAAGCATCAATATGCTCACACACTGGTGCTGAACTATTCCAGTATGACGGAAGAACAAATTCAGAAAGTCGCTGCCTTGATGGGAAAGATATTTATTGTAAAATAAAGTTAAATCATGTCTGCATAAAGGATGAATTTTCTCCAAATGCAGAAGTTTTTCCTAAAAGTTTCGGGTGACTGATTAGCCACCCGGTTTTCATTACTTATTATTTTTTGATATCAATCTAATGAACGCAATCTACCTACTTATGATAGGGTTCCCCCGAAATAATACGATAGCTTCGATATATCTGCTCCAACAATATAACGCGCATCAACTGATGCGGAAACGTCATTCTGGAAAAGCTTAGGGCAAAGTCAGACCGCTTCAGAACCTCATCCCCCAGACCGATAGAACCTCCAATTACAAAGATAATGTGGCTTTTTCCCTGAATTCCAAGCGTATCAATCTTATCCGCCAGTTCTTCCGAAGACAGTAATTTTCCGCCTATCTCCAAGGTAACCACAAATGCATCTTCTTTCATGTATTTCAGGAGTCTTTCTGCCTCTTTTGCCCGAATTGCCTGTTCTACATTCTCACTGGCATGATCTGGTGTTTTCTCATCCGGCACTTCAATGACTTCTAATTTACAATATTTGCTGAGACGCTTACTGTATTCTGCAATGGCATCTTTTAAATATTTTTCTTTTATCTTTCCAACGGTTAAAACTGTAATTTTCATTGCCTAGTAACCCAGAGCCCCTTCCAGTGATTCGTCATTATCTATCCAGTCAGAAACCTCTACCATACGGTATTCATCCTTGGTATCACGAATATAGACTTTCTCGATTCCTGCGTTAATAATCTGGCGTTTGCACATAGAACAACTGTTAGCATTCTGCACATAATCTCCTGTATCCATCTCTATCCCCACCAGATAAAGGGAACTACCAATCATCTTGTCTCGTGATGCGCTGATAATGGCATTTGCCTCCGCATGAACACTACGACAAAGCTCATATCTTTCTCCTCTTGGCACATTCAGTTTCTGTCTGATACATACCCCCAAATCGGAACAATTCTTCCGGCCTCTGGGCGCGCCTACATAACCCGTGGAAATAACTTCATCATTTTTTACGATTACGGCACCATATCTTCTTCGTAGACAGGTTCCTCTTTGTGATACCATTTCTGCTAAGTCCAGATAGTAATTGATTTTATCTCTACGTTCCATCATTTTTCCTCACTTGGCTTCCACTAAAAAAGTCCATCTAATTTTTATTCTATGCCTGACAGTTCAAGATAACTTCTGCAATCTGTCCTGCCTTTGCAACAATATAGTCCGCTCCTGCTGCTTCTAACTCCGCTCTGTCTCCATAACCATACAATACACCCATAGAGGCAACCTGATTTTTCTTTGCTCCCAGAATGTCATGCTCCCGGTCTCCGACCATCAGCACTTGGGGTTTCATTTCTTCTGTGACACCCAGTTTTGTAAGAGCATTACGCATAATATCCGCTTTGGCAACCAGAGATTCATCCATAGAAGCACCACAGATAACATCAAAATACCCGTCAAATTCGAAATGTTCTGCAATCTGTCTGGCAAACTTTTCCGGTTTCGATGTTGCCATTGCAAGCTTTCTTCCGTTTTCCTTCAGCATCTGAAAACTTTCTGTAATTCCCCCGTAAACTTCATTCTCGAAGATACCACCATTGGTATAATATTCACGGTAACAGCAAATAGCTTCTTCTGCGCGTTCCTTACTCATACCAAAATATTTCTGAAAGGACTCCAGAAGTGGTGGCCCGATAAATCTCCGTAGAACACTGGTATCCGGCACTTCATATCCCATCTTTTTTACCGCATAGGCAACAGAATTCATAATTCCCGGTCCCGATTCTGTGATGGTTCCGTCTAAATCAAATAAAATATACTGATACATATTTTTTATCCTTTAATTCTTTCATCTTTTATATTTTGTTATTGGTCTGACAGATATTCATGAATACCCCGGGCTGCATCCTTTCCTGCACCCATGGCAAGAATGACAGTCGCTGCTCCTGTCACTGCGTCTCCACCGGCATACACACCTTCTTTGGAAGTTTTTCCATTTTCATCTGCCACAATACATTTCCACTGATTGATTGCCAGTCCTTCTGTAGTGGAAGCAATCAGTGGATTGGGAGAGGTTCCAAGGGACATAATCACTGTATCCACATCTAATACGAACTCAGAATCCGGAATTTCTGTTGGACGCCTTCTTCCTGACTCATCTGCCTCTGTCAGTTCCATTTTCACACACTTAATGCCACGAACCCATCCATCTTTTTCTACAATTTCAATCGGATTGGTCAGAATATCAAAAATGACCCCTTCTTCTTTTGCATGATGCACTTCTTCTGCACGTGCAGGCAGCTCTTCCTCACTTCTACGGTATACAATGTGTACCTCAGCACCCAGACGAAGAGCTGTTCTTGCAGCATCCATAGCTACATTTCCACCACCAACAACAGCCACTTTCTTTCCACCGATGATTGGAGTATCGTAGTCTTCTTTTGACGCCTTCATCAAATTGCTTCGTGTCAGGTATTCGTTAGCCGAGAACACACCATTGGCATTTTCACCCGGTATTCCCATGAATTTCGGAAGTCCTGCTCCCGAACCGATGAATACCGCTTCAAATCCTTCTTCCTCAATTAACTGGTCTATAGTTGTGGATTTTCCAATCACAACATTAGTTTCAAAATTCACACCTAATTCTTTTACTTTTTGTATCTCTTTGGCTACTACTTTTTCCTTTGGAAGACGGAATTCCGGAATTCCATACACCAGAACACCCCCAAGCTCATGAAGAGCCTCGAATACAGTTACATCATATCCCAACTTTGCAAGGTCTCCCGCACAGGTCAGACCAGAAGGGCCTGAACCTATAATTGCCACCTTGTGTCCGTTCTTTTTCTCTGCCTTTACCGGTTTTATATCATTTTCCAAAGCATAATCTGCCACAAACCGTTCCAGCTTACCAATGGCAAGTGCATCCCCTTTCATTCCACGGATACACCGTCCTTCACACTGAGACTCCTGAGGGCAGACACGTCCGCAGACTGCTGGAAGTGCCGAAGATTCACCGATGATCCGATATGCCTCTTCAAAATCTCCCGCCTTAATTGCACTGATAAATCCGGGAATATTGATTCCAACCGGACAGCCTTTTATACACTGGGCATTCTTACATCCAATACACCTGGATGCTTCACACATTGCTTCTTCCTGATTGTATCCATGGCACACTTCTTCAAAATTCGCAGCCCGCACTTTAGGGTCCTGCTCCCTTACCGGGATGCGTTCTAATACATTTGCCATTATTCTTCACCTCCACACCATCCGCATCCGCCATGATGAGTTGCACCTTCCTGCCATCTAAGCATAGCTCTGCCCTCTTCGGTTTTATACATGGCCTGCCTTTTCATAGCCTGGTCAAAATCAACCAGATGACCATCAAATTCCGGTCCATCCACGCAGGCAAACTTCACTTCATCTCCAACCTGCAATCTGCATGCTCCGCACATTCCGGTTCCATCGACCATGATTGGATTCATACTTACAATGGTCTTGATTCCAAGCTTTTTCGTAAGCAGACAAACAAACTTCATCATAATCATAGGTCCGATTGCCACACAGACATCATAATGGTTCCCGGCTGCTGCCAGTTCTTCTATCTTTCCGGTAACCATTCCTGCATAACCATACGAACCATCATCTGTACATGGGTAATAATTTCCGGCCACTGCGTTCATCTGTTCTTCCAGTATGATGTAATCCTTACTTCTCGCGCCGATAATTACATCCACGTCCACTCCGTGTTCCTTCATCCATTTTACCTGCGGATATACGGGGGCTGCACCAACACCCCCTCCCACAAACAGAATTTTCATATTTTTTAGTTTTTCAATATCTATATCTAGGAGTTCTGAAGCACATCCCAAGGGACCTGCTACATCATGAAAATAATCTCCTTCGTTCAAACAGGCCATCTTCTCTGTGGATAAGCCAACACTTTGAAATACTATGGTAACAATTCCTTCTTCTCTATCGTAATCACAAATAGTGAGTGGTATACGCTCACCTTCTTTTCCTATCTTCACAATAACAAATTGCCCCGGTTCACAATGTTTTGCAACACGTGGTGCCTCTATATCCATAAGAAAAACCTTATCTGCAAGTTTTCTTGCCTTTCTGACCTTGTACATAGCCTTTCGCCTCTTTTCCTTTCCATTTCCGTTAACTTCTATCATAAAATATCTAACTGTAAATAGCAAGAATCGTTAAGAATTAATCATTAAAAAGAGTATACACCACCATTTAGACTGTGTATACTCCTTTAATTAACTTATTTATTCAACTGTAACAATTTTTATTACTAATCCTCCGATAGGATTAATTCATAATTTCGCTTTGTCACATCACTATAACGTTCTTTAGAATCCATCAGAACTACATTCAGGAACGTATTTCCTTCTGGCATTGAAAACGGACCTGTATACTGAATCCTTGTGCCGGATGTCTTAGGGTCTGTTCCATCTGTGGTATAGTATGCCGTATATCCGTCCGGTACAACAATCTTAATCTCCTGATTTTCTTCGTAATGACCAGTAGATGGGGTTACGGATGGTGCCGCTTCAATTGGAAATTCAACCGTATATACCTTCTTGACAACAAGACTTGGTATCCCCTTTTTATTAACCGAAATTGCCCTTACTTCCGTCTGTCCCTCATCTAACTTAATCGCCTCTGTATACTTCTCGCTGGCGGTAGTTGGATCTGTTCCATCCGTGGTATAATAAATCGCTTCCTCATCACTGGTAAGTTCCAGCGCCTGTACTTCATCATAGACATTCTTTTCATCCAGACTGAATTCCGGTTCAGAAGACTGGTAATCTTTCAAAGCTTTCTTCACATCATCTGATACGCACGCTTCTATGAGTGGCATAACCTTTGTTTCCTGTTCGGTTTCTACATAGAAAAGTATGGCTGCCTCATAAATCTTTGCATTCGTCGGCTGTGCAGCGATGGCATCCAGGAAAACTGCCTCTGCTTTGTCCTGATCACCCTGTGCCAGATAGACCTCTGCCAGACCTGTATATGCCTCACTACGGGTCTTCTTCTTCGCAATAGCTTTCTCAAACTGTGTCTCTGCTTTGGAATATTCCTTTTTATCCAGATAGCTATATGCACTGTTCACTCTTCCTGTATAAGAAGTCCGATACAGAAAGATACTCATTCCTGCCACTGCCAGAATAACCAGTACAATGCACAAAATTAATCTCTGTTTTTTCTTTTTTGCCCTCTGCCTCTTCTTCTCAGCCTTTCTTCTTCTTGCTTCGCGCTGTTCGCGTGAAATATCCTGTTCTGAACCTCTGCTTTTCGAACTGACGCCTTTTCCACTGGAACTTCCATTTTTCCCTTTGGCACCAGAACCCGGATTTCGTTCGCTGACACCGGCCACATTTACACTCTGACCAGTTCCAACATTCTTCCGATAAGGTCTGTTTTCTGCGGAAGTTCTACCTGTATTTTTTGGGTTTTCTTTTCTGCTATTATTGTATTTTTCCAATTGTTCTTGATTTATATTAATTTTCAAAGTCTCACTGATTGCACCCTTAACCTGCTCAGTCAAAACATCATCCAATGGATTATAATCAGGTACAATTTGAACTTCGCAACCGCAGACCGGGCAAACAAGATGATTATCTGAAAGCTCTGCTCCACAATTCCTGCATTTCATATCTGTTCTCCTTTTTCCAGCAACATCTATATAAGTATATGAATCATATCAAAAATTCTTTTTATAACTTTTCCATTATACTTCATATAGCACATATATGCAAGTCTCGCTTTTATACACACTCATCAATATACTGTTCAAACGCTTCCATTGACATAAGAACTTTTCTTGGCTTTGTTCCTTCATCAGGACCCACTACTCCTGCTTCTTCAAGTTGATCTACAATTCTGCAGGCACGGTTATGCCCAATGCGAAGTACTCGCTGAAGCATTCCGATAGAGGCTTTATCCTTATCAATAAACAGTTTGCCTGCTTCTACAAAATAGGAATCCCTTTCGTCTGAATTCTCTCCATTTATTCCAACTACCTGTACTCCATGGTTGACCTGATTCTGAATTTCTTCATCATATGTAACTTCGCCACTGCAGTCTTTCAAGAATTGAACCACCTTCTCTACTTCATCATCACTGACATATGGTCCCTGCACACGTTCTGGCTGTGATTTTCCGGAAGCGAGGAACAACATGTCACCATTTCCAAGCAATTTTTCAGCGCCATTCATATCTAAGATTGTTCGAGAATCCACACCGGATTTTACAGAAAATGCAATCCGTGAAGGCATATTTGCCTTGATAAGTCCGGTGATTACATCCACGGAAGGTCTCTGGGTTGCCAGAACCATATGAATACCTGCTGCTCTGGCTTTCTGTGCAAGACGCAAGATTGCATCTTCTACTTCTCCCGGTGCAACCATCATCAAGTCTGCAAGCTCGTCCACAATAATTACCATCTGCGGAAGCTTTTTCGGTTTGTCCGGTGCATCATTCGGAATATCCAGATGGTTAATTTTTTCATTATATCCCTTTAAATCACGGACATGATATTCTGCCAGAAGCTGATATCTGCGTTCCATCTCAGTTACCGCCCAGTTTAATGCTCCCGCTGCTTTCTTCGGATTTGTCACTACCGGAATCATCAAGTGCGGGATTCCGTCATATACGCTCAACTCTACAGCCTTAGGGTCAACCATAATCATCTTCACGTCATCCGGTGTTGCCTTATATAAAATACTCATGATTAATGTGTTGATGTATACGGATTTACCGGAGCCTGTTGCACCTGCCACTAATAAATGAGGCATTTTAGCAATATCTGAGACAACTACATCCCCCGAAATATTCTGTCCAACGACAATGGATAATTTAGACTTGCTCTTTTTAAATTCCTGAGATTCCAGAATATTACGCAGATATACCATAGCTTTTTCTTTATTCGGAATCTCAATTCCCACTGCTGCCTTTCCTGGAATTGGTGCCTCAATTCGAATAGTCGTCGCAGCCAGATTCAGCTTAATATCATCTGAAAGTCCTAAAATCTTACTAACCTTTACCCCTCGTTCCGGCTCCAGTTCATACCGGGTTACAACCGGGCCACAGCTGATGTCACCCATTTTTACATTGACCCCAAATGTACGCAGGGTATCCTGTAATTTCAGGGCTGTTTCTCTTAATTCGGCATCCGAATCTCCACCACTTTTACTTCCCTTTTTCAGCAGTTCAAGAGGTGGATATTTGTAATCTCTTTTAACAGGAGCTGCGGCTGCTGCACGCTCTACTGCTTCTGTTTCCTTCTGGATATCCACTTTCTCTGTATTCTTTTTACGCGATGCTTTTTCTGTATCTCCCATATTCTCAGGCTCTGGTGTCAATTCCACTGCTGAAACCGGCATGGAACGGTTGATTACAAGCTCTTCCGGTTTTTGTTCAAAGAAAGGTTCTGCCAGCTCTGGAATATAGTCATTTTTATCTGTTTGTCTTGATTTTTTCACAGAATCTGCTGCGTTTTTCTCATCGGCAGCTTTTTCCTTCGCATCATTTCTTTTCAGAGTTGTATCAAAAGAAACACCGGAAACAGTACGTTCCAGACGTCTCTGACGTCTTTCCTCCTGCGCTTCTTCTCTTCTTGCTCTCTCAATTTCTCTTCGTTCCTGGTGTTCATCCCGATAACGCTGCATATCTTCTCTGGCACGGCCATAGGCTTTCTCGCTTTGCTTCTTCATGCCTTTTAAAATCGATTTTTCTGTCATCAGTACCACACAGATCAACAGAAGAACAACAGTTACCACGTAAGTTCCCGCTATACCAATAGCCGGACTTATTCCACGAATCAGCACTTCCCCGGTCTGTCCGCCGGCATCATTTACAAGCTGAAGAAACACACAGGTGAAAATCAGAAATACAATTCCCGATGCGGTTTTCACATAAGCAACCCGGTTCCCCTGATTGGAAATTACAAAAGCAATACCACCAAACAGACAGACCGGTAAAATATACGCAACCCATCCAAAGAGGTACTGCATAAAAGTTGCCACTGCATCCCCCAAAAGTCCACCCACACCGAAATTGCTGATCATAAGCAGGATACAGAGTGCCAGTGTAACCCAGATTGTAATTTCTTTCCCAAGAAATTCCTGGTTGTTATTTTGCCTATTAGTTTGTTTTTTGGTTCCTTTTGTATTTTTAGACCGATTAGTGGTCTTGGTAGTTTTCTTTGTATTTGTTTTTTTTGTACTCTTTTTGGTTGTGTTTGAAGCCATTTCACTTCCTCCTCATCTACTGGATAATTATAGCATTGGAATCCGTGAATGTCATTATTATTTTTTAGTCAGCTCAGACGGGGGTCCTGAATGTTCTCCTTTTATAAGTTCACGGAGCTTCTGGAATGCCTCTCGAATTCCCCCCACTTCATCAATCAGTCCTTCTGCTACGGCTTCCTTTCCTTCCAGCATGGTTCCCACATCTTTTACAAGCTGGGTAGAGTCCAGCATCAGCTCTTCAATCCTCTCCTGGCTCATTTTCGAATGTGCCGCAAGAAATCCGGTAATCCTGTCCTGAGTTTTTTCCATATTCCGAAGACTCTGGGCTACCCCAATAAACATTCCGGAACTTCGCACCGGATGAATAACCATCGTTCCGCTTTCCACAATAAAAGAATAATCTGCCGAGACCGCCAGTGGCCCACCAATGGAATGACACCCGCCTAGCACTAACGATACCGTTGGCTTACTGAGACCTGCTATCATTTCCGCAATTGCAAGTCCTGCTTCCACATCTCCGCCTAAAGTGTTTAACAGAATCAACACGCCATCCACTTCATCATCATTTTCTATCTGGGCAAGTTTTGGCAACAAATGCTCATATTTTGTCGCTTTGGTATTCCCGGACACTGCCTCATGTCCTTCAACCTCTCCAATAATGGTAATCAGTTCAATTTTACTGTTTCCATTTTTCTTAAGTGGCAGACTTCCCATCTCTTTTAAATGCTGGTCTTCTTTTTCCATATTTTCTTCCATAATCTGTCCCCATTTCCTATATTTTAAGACATATTATGTACAAAAAAACTCTGGCTATTCTCAAAGAACGCCAGAGTCCTGTTTCATCAATTATCTACGGTCTTATACGCAAGCGAGCGCCTGTTCCAAGTCTGCGATAATATCTTCAATATTCTCAATTCCAACACTGAAACGAATCAGATCAGGCTGTACACCAGCTTCCAGCAATTCCTGTTCATTCATCTGTCTGTGTGTGTGACTCGCTGGGTGAAGTACACAGCTTCTTGCATCAGCAACGTGAGTTACAATAGCAATCATCTTCAGATTATCCATCATACGGACTGCCGCTTCGCGTCCACCTTTGATACCAAAGGTAATAACTCCACAGGTCCCATTTGGCATATATTTCTGAGCAAGCTCATAATACTGGTCGCCTTCCATTGACGGACAATTTACCCATGCAACCTTTTCATGATTTTTCAAATATTTTGCAGCTGCAAGTGCATTTTCGCAATGTCTCGGCACACGCAGATGTAAAGTTTCCAGACCAAGATTCAAAAGAAACGCATTCTGTGGTGACTGGATAGAACCTAAGTCTCGCATCATCTGTGCCGTGGCCTTCGTAATATATGCTCCCTTCCCAAAACGCTCTGTATATACCAGTCCATGGTAAGTCTCATCTGGTGTAGTAAGTCCCGGAAATTTTTCTGCATATTCGTTCCAGTCAAAATTTCCACTATCTACAATAGCTCCTCCCACACATGCCGCATGGCCATCCATATATTTGGTCGTAGAATGGGTAACGATATCTGCGCCCCACTCAAATGGGCGGCAGTTAATCGGTGTGGCAAAGGTATTATCTACAATCAGAGGCACACCATGTGCATGTGCGGCCTTTGCAAATTTTTCAATATCCAGAACGGTAAGTGCAGGATTGGCAATGGTCTCTCCTACTACAGCCTTGGTATTTTCTTGAAATGCTGCATTTAACTCTTCCTCTGAACAATTCGGGTCAACAAATGTAGCGGAAATTCCCATTTTGCGAATAGTATGTGCATACAGATTATATGTACCACCATATACAGCTGCTGAGCAGATAATATGGTCTCCTGCCTCTGCGATATTCATAATCGCATAGAAGTTTGCGGCCTGACCGGAAGAAGTAAGCATGGCTGCCACTCCACCTTCCATATCGCAGATTTTCGCTGCTACAGCATCATTGGTCGGATTTTGAAGTCTGGTATAAAAATAACCGGAAGCTTCCAAATCGAACAGTTTTCCCATCTCATCACTGTTATCATACTTAAAGGTAGTACTCTGGTAAATAGGCAGAATTCTTGGTTCTCCATTCTTTGGTGTATATCCTGACTGAATACACTTTGTCTCTATCTTATAATCGCTCATTCTTGTTTTCTCCTTGTCCGGCCACTAACAACCTGATACTTATTCTTCTTCCCAATTATGGTAAACTTCCTGTACGTCATCATCATCTTCCAGCAAGTCTAAGGTCTTCTGAATATTCTTAATATCTTCTTCGTTTGTAAGTACCACATAAGTCTGTGGAATCATAGTTACTTCAGCACTTACCATTGGGATACCTGCTTCTTCCAATGCAAGACGAACATCGCTGAAATCATCTGGTTCTGTAAGGATTTCAAAACTGTCTTCTTCTTCAGAGAAATCAGCTGCCCCCGCATCCAGCGCCTGCATCATCAGCTCATCCGCATCCATATCACATTCTTCTTTATCGACAATAATCTGTCCCTTTTTATCAAACATGAAGGATACACATCCAGATGTTCCAATGCTACCTTTTCCTTTGGTAAATGCACTTCTCACATTTGATGCAGTACGGTTACGGTTATCTGTAAGCGCCTCTACGATAATTGCAGTACCATTTGGTCCGTATCCTTCGTATGTAATATGTTCATAAGTATCAGCAGCGCCTTCACCCGCTGCCTTTTTGATACTTCTGTCAATATTGTCATTCGGCATATTATTTGCTTTTGCCTTTGCAATCGCATCACGAAGTCTGCTGTTATTAGCTGGGTCCGGTCCGCCGCCTTCTTTAACGGCTACAGCGATTTCACGTCCGATTTTTGTAAAGATTTTTCCTTTTGCAGCATCATTTTTTTCTTTTTTATGCTTAATATTAGCAAATTTTGAATGTCCTGACATTGTATATCCCTCTTTCTATCTATTTATCTGTTTCATCATAGTCTTATCTATTCTACCACTCTTTCAAATCAATGACAAGGAAAACTATTCTGTTTCCTGTTTTGCCTGTTCAATTTTCACCTTACGAATTGTATTATTGTCCACAGAAAGAATGGTAAAAATATATCCCTCAAACCGCACAGTACATTTTTCTTCTTCCGACGGAATCCGGTCAAGGCATTCTATCAGATATCCGTTGATTGTATCGTAGTCTTCTTCTTCGAAATCAATCCCAAGAAGGTCTTCTATGTCCTCTAGTTGGGTCAGTCCATCTACTATATATGTACCGTCTGCTTCTTTCACGATCATCTCATCTTCTTCGTCATATTCATCCTGAATATTCCCCACAATCTCTTCCACGATGTCTTCCATGGTGACGATTCCGGCCGTCTGACCATATTCATCCACCACGATCATCATCATCGATTTCTCACTGAGCATCTGCTGGAATACCTTATCAATGCTTTTTGTCTCCGGTATAAACCGTACCGGTCGAATGAATCCCTCCAGATTCTTTACAGGAATCTCCCTCTGTTCTTCGTTCAGGTAATATTTGATTGCATCACGAAGATGGACAATTCCCACTATCTCGTCAATATCTTCCCCGTATACCGGAAAGCGGGAATAATTTTCTTCTGTAAAGAACTCTATGGCCTCCGACAATTTCGTATTCCCATCCAAGGCTACGATATTCTTCCTGTGAGTCATGACATCCTTTGCATCGGTATCCATGTACATAAATACATTTCCTATCATCTGCATTTCTCGTTTTCCAATGACTCCTTTACGATAGGCCTCTTCAATCTTATCCGCCATTTCCTCGGCAATCTGTTCCTGATCCTCATCATCCGAAAATAAATTCCGCATCCTCTGTAACAGACTGTTTCCTTCTTCCATACCCTGCGTCTTTCTCCTTTATTATGTATGAAGCATCAGACTAATCAGCAATGCTTCATCAACTTTTTTCATCAACTTGTTATCTACACGGCAAACATATTCTTTCAGCCGTTGTTTATCTATTGTCCGAATCTGTTCTAATAGTACCACAGAGTCTTTTACAACCCCATAATCCCGAGAACTGATTTCCACATGTGTGGGCAGTTTTGCCTTGTTCATTCTGGACGTGATTGCCGCACATATGACAGTAGGACTGTGTTTATTTCCTATGTCATTCTGAATAATCAGTACCGGTCTGATTCCTCCTTGTTCCGAACCTACAACCGGGCTTAAATCTGCGTAATAAATATCACCACGTTTCATCTGCACATCATTCACACTCCACTTTCAAGATAGTTTTATCATTGCCATCTTTTGTAGCATGTATTCTATGCAGTCTTAAAAACTAAAAATAATCTACCTGTTCCACAACATTTCCATTCATCACATACTCTCTTGGAACACGCTTGTTAATGTCACAGATAAACTCATAATTGAAACGTCCGGACAACTCACTAAGGGTCTCCACAGACAGGAATGCTCCATCACTTTCTCCCACTATGACAGCCCAGTCTCCAAAAGCTGTTTCCGGAATCTGTGTTACATCTACCATCATCTGGTCCATGCACACTCTTCCAAGAATCGGTGCCATCTTGCCATGGAGTAATACGATTCCCTTGTTGGAAAGACTTCTCGGATATCCGTCTCCATAGCCAATGGAAATTGTTGCCACGCGCATTCTCTGCGTTGCTTCAAAGGTTCCCCCATAACTGACCTGAGTTCCCTTCTCAATCCATTTCACATAAGTCACCCGGGCAAAAATCTGCATGGCGGGCTTCAGTGCAACAGCCCGCTTATCCACCTCGTTAGATGGATAAAGACCATATATGGCAATTCCGGCTCTCACCAAATCCATATTTACTTCAGGCATATCCAGTATTCCTGCGCTATTGGAACAATGGTAATCGGTAAAGGTCACACCTTTTTCCTGTAACTGTTCCTTCATCCACATATAGCCCTCAGCCTGCTTTCTTGTAGGCTGTTTGTCATACTCATCTGCTTTGGAAAAATGAGTGAACAGCCCTTCCATTTTAAGTCCCGGAAGTGCCGCTATTTTCTGAATCTCTTCCACACTCTCTTCCGAAACAGGGAATCCAAGTCTGGACATGCCCGTATCAATCTTCACATGAACCGGCGCCTTTTCTCCTCTGGAAACTGCTTTTTCTGACATGCTTTCCGCCATATGATAATCATATACATTCATACGAATCTGATTGTCCAGAACTTCGTCCATCTGTTCCGGGAAAATACCTCCAAGGCATAAAATCGGTTTTTTCACTCCTTCTTTGCGAAGAAGGACCCCTTCTTCCACAGTTGCAACTGCATAGCCCCAGACATAATCCATCTGCTCCATCATTCTTGCAATAGGACCAGCCCCATGTCCATAACCATCCGTCTTCACCACAGCAATCATCTGTGCACCCTCTTTTAAATTGGCACGCATCTGTTCCATATTTTCTTTGATTGCATCCAAATCTATGACAGCCTTGATTCTAGTATACTGTTTCATTTTATAACTCCTCGATTCTCTTGAGCACATCACTTATGCCCTCTATAATGTCCTGTGCGAGCACACTATATGCCCCCTTACTTTCCTTTGCGGCATCTCCGCCAAGTCCATGTAAATAAACGCCAAGAGTTGCAGCTTCATAAGGGGTAACTCCCTGCGCCATAATTCCCGCAATCACTCCTGCCAGCACATCTCCCGCACCGGCTTTGGCCATAGCCGCATTTCCTGATATATTCATATATATCTGCTGTTCTTTTCCTGCAACCAGAGTTCTGCTATCCTTCAGCACCGTGCAAACGTTATATTTATCCACAAATTTTTCCAAAATTTCTTTACGGTTTTCCTTTATGCTTGCCACACTATTTCCACTTACTCGTTCCATTTCTTTCACATGTGGTGTAAAAACATAAGATGCTTTATGCATCATTCGTTCTGTTTCCGAAAAACCGGACCAGATATTCAGTCCATCTGCATCCAGTACACACGGCTTCTCATTCTGCTCCCATACCATCTCCACAAGCTTTTCTGATGTTTCACTTCTACCAAGTCCACTGCCCATACAAACTACATCTGCCCATGCAAGAAGTGACTGTAATTCGCCAAAAGGTTCTGACTCCTCGCTGTCATAGGTTGACAGAACTGCCTCCGGTAATAACTGCTGAAGAATCTGGCGGTTGGACTCGTCTGTGTAAATCCGCACCAGCCCTGCACCGGTTGCATACGCTGCTTTTGCCGCGAGATAAGCTGCACCTGACATGCCCTTACTTCCCGCAATGACAAGCAGTTTCCCATATGTTCCTTTATTGGAATCCGGTCTTCGTTCTGGCATACGTGCGCTCAAGTCACCCCGTTCAAAATGATAATAAACATCCTTCTCCTTCTCAAGTGCCGGATTCCAGATTCCGATAGGACGAACCATAAGCTTCCCTGTATAAACTGCCCCTGGATAGTAAAGTTGACCTGCTTTGGCATAGGCAAAGGTAATGGTCATATCTGCCCGGAAAGCAACTCCGAGTATCTCTCCTGTATCAGCCGAAACTCCGGATGCAATATCCACAGCAACTTTATACCCCTGATAACGGTTCATCCGTTCAATTACATCCGCATATCTGCCCTCAATCTTTCTGCAAAGACCAATTCCAAACACTGCATCTATAATGATATCGTATTCTTTCTCCGGTAATTCCGTCACGATAGGAACCCCTATTTTCTGTAAAATTTCCATTTGGATTTCTGTTTCCCGGCTTCGGGATTCCATTTTCCCTACAAATGCCACTTCCACAAGAATGCCTTCTTCATACAGCATCCGGGAAACTGCGAATCCATCCCCACCATTGTTTCCTGACCCGCACACCACCAGTGCTGTATGAAAATCTCTTTTTTCCCGATTTATCATTTCCACGCACTGCTGTGCGGCTCTTTCCATCAAGACCAGCGATGGAATACCAATCTGCTGAATCATACGGCTGTCTGCTTCCTTCATCTGTTTCGCATTTAGAACATATTTCATTCCAATCTCTCCTTATGAATCCGCTTTTATAATGCAAAACGACGTGCGGGAAAGCTTCCCCTACACGTCATCATTTTCCTATTCTTTATGATGTTCCTCATTATATCTCGCCAGATTATACGACAAACGCATCAGGCTTTCTGATATATGAACATTCTCAACAATAACGTCTTCCGGTAAATTCAAATCCGTGTGCGCAAAATTCAGAATCGCCTTCACCCCGTGCTTTGCGAGAATTCCTGCAAGCTCTACTGCAGCATTCTTAGGGATGGTAAGCACTCCAATCTCTGCGGGATGTTCCGTCAGGAAGCTCTCCAAGTCTTCAACAGGCTGTACCAGAATGCCACGGACACTTGTCCCAATCACTTCCGGGTCATTGTCAAACATTCCCGTCAGAACAAATCCCCTTTTTTCAAAAGCCGCATAATTGGCAAGTGCCTTTCCCAAATTTCCCGAACCTACGATTACCATACTGTGGGCGACATCTATTCCAAGAATCTTTCCAATCTCACCATGTAAATATTTTACATTATATCCGTAACCCTGCTGTCCGAATCCGCCAAAATTATTCAAATCCTGACGAATCTGTGACGCGGTCACTTTCATTCTTTTGCTAAGTTCATTAGACGAAATACGCTCTACCCCATTTTCTAATAATTCCCCAAGATAGCGATAGTAGCGTGGCAGTCTCCTAATGACAGCCTGCGATATTTGTCTCTCTCTCACTGTGTTATCCACCTTTAAAACCATTTTCCCTTATTATAGTAACTTCAAATAAAAATGTCAAACTTAATAGTTGTTTTTTACCCTGTTTTCGATATAATTATTAATTGACTGAGACACTCACAAGGAGGGAATAATACATGATACTTGCATGTCACAATATCAGCAAATCTTTCGGCTAACATACTATTGTACATGAGGGTTCTTTTCATATAGAGGAGAACGAAAAGGCAGAATTAGTGTGCATTAACGGGGCAGGAAAATCCACCATCATGAAAATGATCATGGGGGAACTTCCATTAGATGGAGGAAACGTCGTTCTTGCAAAAGGGAAAACCATCGGTTATCTCGCCCAGCATCAGGATTTGTCCCACGGAAACTCTATTTACGAAGAAGTGAAATCCGCCAAGGCAGATGTCATTGCCTTGGAAACACAAATCCGCCAGATTGAAGAAGAATTAAGCTCTTTGTCCGGCACTGCACTGGAAGAACGTCTAAATACCTATCACCGGCTGACTGCAGCTTTCGAGCGTGCAGACGGCTATACATACAAAAGTGAAATTGCCGGAGTTCTGAAAGGTCTTGGATTTGCAGAAGAAGAATTTACCAAATGCGTAGATGACTTATCAGGAGGGCAGAAAACACGGGTTTCTCTGGGTAAGCTTCTGCTCACAAAACCTGACATTCTGCTTCTGGATGAGCCTACTAATCATTTGGACATGAGTTCCATTTCCTGGTTGGAAACTTATCTGCTTAACTATTCCGGGGCTGTCCTTATCGTTTCCCATGACCGCTACTTTCTGAACCGGGTGGTATCAAAGGTCATTGAAATCGAACAGGGGCATATCATGACTTATGTCGGCAATTACACTGCTTATGCGCAGAAAAAGCGGCAGCTTCGCGATGCAAGATTAAAAGAATATTTAAACCAGCAGCGTGAAATCAAACATCAGGAAGCAGTTATTGAGAAATTAAAATCCTTCAACCGGGAGAAATCCATCCGCCGTGCTGAAAGCCGGGAAAAGATGTTGAATAAAATTGTTCCCCTGGAAAAACCTGTTGAACTGAATACGGATATCCATCTGCATTTGGAACCATCATGCGTGAGTGGAAATGATGTTCTGAAAGTGGAGGGACTTTGCAAATCCTTTCCTCCTCAGATTCTGTTCCAGAATGTGGATTTTGAAATCAAACGCGGGGAACATGTTGCAATCATCGGAGATAACGGAACTGGAAAGACCACTCTTCTGAAAATTTTAAATCAGGTGCTTCCTGCAGATGGTGGAACATTTACCCTTGGTACTAACGTAAAAATCGGCTACTATGACCAGGAACACCATGTATTAAATATGGACAAGACTATTTTTGATGAAATTTCTGACGATTATCCGGCTCTTACCGGAACCCGAATTCGCAATATCCTCGCAGCTTTCCTTTTCACCGGGGATGATGTATTTAAACTGATTCGTGACTTAAGTGGTGGGGAACGTGGCCGTGTATCCCTTGCTAAATTAATGCTCTCCGAAGCCAACTTCTTGATTCTGGACGAGCCTACCAACCACTTGGACATCACCTCCAAAGAGATTTTGGAAAATGCATTAAATGATTACACTGGAACCGTACTTTATGTCTCCCATGACCGCTATTTCATCAATCAGACTGCAACACGGATTATGGAACTGACTAACAACCGTTTCATCAATTACATCGGAAACTATGACTATTATCTGGCGAAAAAAGAAGAACTGACCGCAGCCTACACTGATTCTACTTCTTCCAACACTGTTCAGGCTGCTGAAGCCACTGCTTCCGAAGCAAAACTGAGCTGGCAGGAACAAAAAGAAGAACAGGCACGCTTAAGGAAACGCCAGAATGAACTGAAAAAAACCGAAGATAGAATTGCATTTCTGGAAAGCCGGGATGCCGAGCTGAACGAACTCCTTTCCAAAGAAGAAATTTATACCAATTCCGTAAAATGTCAGGAGCTCGCCACTGAAAAAGCGAAGAATAATGAAGAATTGGAAACTCTTTATGAAAAGTGGGAAGAATTGGCAGAATAAATATCAAATGAAATAAACTAAAAAATATAATAAGCACATTTCTTCTACAAACACGTGGATTTTCTTGATTTACTGCGCCGCTTTTTAACTGACAAAAATCGAAACTCGCCTAAAAGGCTCATACAATCGATTTTTGCCAGTGCTATGCTCGTAAATCTACGAAAATCTGCCAATTGTTTGTTCAAAGAAATGTGCTTTCCATTTTCTGATTTGATTCCATTTTAATTTAAACATGAAAACCTCTGTAGCTTCCAATATTTCAAAAAGTGGCACCGAATTATTTATAGTAAGAAACAGAATTAATATAATTCTGTCTCTGTGACACATTCAGATTTGATTTTTCCAATCAGACTTTGAAGTGCATCGATCACTCTCGGGCGAATATCTCCTCCAATCAGAACATACATAATATCATCTCCGACATGAAGTTCTCCTTCATTCAGCCAGACTCTGACATAATAAATTCCTTCCATCTTCTTTGTTTCTTCAATTACGGAAGCAACCTTATCTTTGTCATAAGAAAACTGCATTCCCGTCACTGTTTTTCCAGTATCTTCACCGTTACGTACTTTTGCCTTCGGTGTCTCTCTGACAATACCGTTATGTGTCAGATACATGCCAATTTTTCCTGCATCCGGTGCAGCTTTTGCTTCTTTCATCCATTCATCGATAGATGGTATTTTATTTGCACATTCCATGTTTCCTGCTCCTTTGTCTGTTTAAAATCTATGTATCTATTTTAACCGCAGACTTATGATAATTCAACCGTAACGCTTTCAGTTGTTTAAAGTCTCTTCGCAATTGCTTTGATAAAGTCTTCGCTGTTTAATACAACTGGGTTTTCCAGTGTTGTAATCAGTGCAAGGTCTTTTGTCATTTCACCGGATTCGATAGTATCTATGGTTGCCTTTTCCAATCTGTCGGCAAATTCCATCAATTCAGCATTTCCATCCAGTTCTCCACGTTTTCTTAAGGCACCTGTCCATGCGAAAATAGTTGCAACGGAGTTGGTTGATGTTTCTTCTCCTTTCAGGTGCTTGTAATAATGACGCTGTACTGTTCCATGTGCGGCTTCGTATTCGTAGTATCCTTCTGGAGAAACCAGAACAGAAGTCATCATAGCAAGAGAGCCAAATGCGGATGAGATCATATCACTCATAACATCTCCATCATAGTTCTTGCATGCCCAGATATAACCGCCTTCTGACTTCATGACACGGGCAACTGCGTCATCAATCAGAGTATAGAAATACTCAATTCCTGCTTCTTCGAATTTTTCTTTGTATTCCGCGTCAAAGATATCCTGAAAAACATCCTTGAAGGTGTGGTCGTATTTCTTGGAAATGGTATCCTTCGTTGCAAACCATAAATCCTGTTTTGTATCAAGTGCATAGTTGAAGCAGCTTCTTGCAAAGCTTTCAATGGAGCTGCAAACATTATGAATTCCCTGTGCTATACCCGGTCCATCATATTGATGTACCAGTTCTCTTGTCTCTGTTCCATCTGCTGCCGTGTAAACCAGTTCTACTTTACCCGGTCCCGGAACCTTTATCTCCGTATTTTCATAAACATCTCCATAAGCATGTCTGGCAATGGTAATTGGTTTTTTCCAGTTTTTTACACATGGCTCAATTCCTTTTACCGGAATTGGTGCCCGGAAAACAGTTCCGTCTAACATGGTACGAATGGTTCCATTTGGACTTTTCCACATCTTTTTCAGATTATATTCTTTTACTCTGGCAGCATTTGGTGTAATAGTCGCACATTTTACCGCTACCTTATATTTTTTCGTTGCATTTGCCGAATCAATTGTTACCTGATCATCGGTCTCATTTCTGTATTCCAGTCCCAAATCATAGTATTCTGTCTTTAAATCAATAAAAGGAAGCAATAAATGTTCCTTAATCATCCCCCAAAGGATTCGGGTCATTTCATCTCCATCCATCTCTACAAGTGGTGTTGTCATTTTAATTTTGGTCATATTGTCCTCCTTTTACTCCTGACTCATGTGCAGGTGCTTCATTACATTTAATATATGTGTGTTGGCAAATTTTTCTGCCTCATCCGCATTGCCTTCTTTTATGGCATTTAAAATCTGTCTGTGTTCCGCAATAGACTGCTTTGCCCTGGATTTTTCTTTCACGGAATTTCGTCTCGCAAGCTGAACATATTTATGAAAATCTGATAACACATGCTCTAAAATTCGGCTTTCTGATGCTGCGTAAAGAATCTGGTGAAATTTTCCGTCCAGTTCTGTGAGCTGTTCCATGTTATCCTTTTCCAAATGATATTCCGAAAGAACCAATGCTTCTTCCAGTTCTTCTATTTTTTCTTTGGTAATATGCTCTGCAGCCATCCGTACGCAGAGACCTTCCAGTTCCGAACGGATTAAATAAATATCGTGGACATCTTTTTCCGAAATTCCGATTACATATGCGCCCCGGTTGGGAATAATCTTCACTAGTCCCTCCAGCTCCAACTGTCTGAGTGCCTCTCTTACCGGAGTCCGGCTGACTCCAAGCTCTTTCCCTAGTGCCGCCTCCCTCAGTTCCTCATCGGCCTGATACTTTCCCTTCAGAATATTCTCCCTAATGGTCTGAAAAACCTGTCCTCTTAAAGAATAATTTTCCATATTGCTCCCTTATTTCTTTCTGTTCCTATATCAATACTTTTTAAATAAAGTCTGACACAGATTTATAATACAATTCCATATCTGTCACAGATTTCATCAATATGTGCCACCAGTTCATCATCGGTAAGAACGGTCACACGTCCTCCGGCATACTCCTCATCCACCCATTCTTTTACTTTTGCAGCAAGAATAGAATTTTTACTTAAAGCCCGCTCACCTGCCAAATGATAATAACTGTTAATCCAGTGTACAATTCCCGCAAGACCCGATGTGTTAGATACTGCAACAAGTGGTGGTCTGTCGAGGAATTTACCAGTATCAAATATATTATAAATTTCTTCATTTTTCAGAAGGCCATCCGCATGAATACCTGCTCTTGTCACATTGAAGTTTTTACCAACAAATGGAGTCCTTGGTGGAATCTGATAGCCGATTTCTTTCTCATAATATTCTGCAATCTCGGTAATGACTTTGGTATCTATTCCATCTAAAGTTCCGCGAAGCTGGGCATATTCAAATACCATTGCTTCCAGTGGTGTATTTCCGGTTCTCTCTCCAATACCAAACAGAGAACAGTTTACACCACATGCTCCATAAAGCCATGATGTAGTGGAATTATTGACCGCCTTATAGAAATCATTATGTCCATGAAATTCAATCAATTCACTCGGTACACCTGCATGAACACGAATACCGTAAATAATTCCAGGTATAGACCTTGGAATTACAGCGCCCGGATAATTTACCCCATATCCCATCGTATCGCAAACCCGGATTTTGATTGGAATCTTGTATTCCTCCATCAACTTCATCAGTTCCAAACAGAACGGAATAACAAAACCATAAATATCAGAACGGGTAATATCTTCCAAATGACATCTTGGACGGACTCCTGTTTCCAGACACTCACGTACTACAGACAGATAGTGCTCCAATGCCTCTCGTCTTGTCATTTTTAGTTTGTAAAAAATATGATAATCCGAACAGCTTACTAAAATACCTGTCTCCTTCATACCGATTTCTTTCACGAATTCGAAATCCTTCTTACTTGCACGAATCCAGCTTGTAACCTCAGGAAATTCATAGCCCAGCTCCATACATTTATACGCTGCATCCCGGTCCTTCTTACTGTACAAGAAAAATTCACTCTGTCTGATTTTCCCCTTTGGTCCGCCAAGACGGTGTAAATACTGATATAAAGTCACAATCTGTTCTGTGGTGTAAGGCGCTCTCGACTGCTGCCCATCTCGGAAAGTAGTATCAGTAATCCATATTTCATCCGGCATATGATGTGGAACTATTCTATCATTAAATGCAATTTTCGGAATCTCATCATATTGAAACAGATTTCGGAAAACATTTGGTGTCTCTACGTCCACCAGTGGATACATGTGTTCTTCAAGTTGTAATAAATTCGTCTGTTCATTCAAATATACTTTTCTTGTTTCCATCTGTTCATCACCCCAAGTGGTATTTTTGTATAATTGTATACAATTATACATCACATGTCAAGAACGAATTTTTATCTTTTATAGAAACATCCACCACCCATTATTAGATTAAATGTGATTACAGTCTTCGTTCATATTTCATCAACATACGCAGATAATTCATCAAATCAAGCAATCTGAATTCAACACTTGTTTCCTTCTCTGTGTAATCCAGACTTTGTGCAACAGCTTCCAGAAACGCTCCTGTCACATCTGCTTTTCTTCTCTGCAAGAACTGTAATCTTTCTTCGTTGGTTCCTAAATCCAAATATTCCATGAGCATACTTTTCTTTTCTTCCCTCGCTTCCAGTTCAAACCGATATTCCTGAAGTGCCTCCGGATATTTCACTTTATCTGTTTTCTCCATAAACATCTCCAACGGTCTTGCAAAAATGCCGTATTTCCCATAAAGAGCCTGGTAAATCACCAGTTGTTCTTCCGTTTCTGTGTGTGTTGCTATAGCGATAATCTGATAACGATTTCCTTTAAAATGTCTATATATTTCGCCTTCTTTTGGTATATTTCTTTCCATGATTTCCTCCATCTAAAAAGTGGCCCTTTCTTTAAAATTGAAAGAACCACCTTTTTTTCTATAATTTTGCGTCTACAACCTGCGGGTCAAATCCATTTTTACGAAGTTCTTCAACAATCTGGTGCTTGTGCTCTGTTCCGAACGCCTCCATTGTTACGCGAAGCTCCACGGCCACATTTCGATTGACACTGACAAACTGATTATGCTCCAATTTAATTACATTGCCCTTCTGCTCTGCAATAACCCTGGTTATTTCTGCCAGTTGTCCCGGTCTGTCCGGTAATAACACAGAAATTGTAAAGACACGGTCTCTGAGAAGCAATCCATTCTGAATAACAGATGACATAGTAATAACGTCCATATTTCCACCGCTGATAACACAGACTACTCTCTTTCCTTTCAGGAAATCCAACTTTTGTACAGCCGCTACAGAAAGAAGCCCTGAATTTTCAGCCACCATCTTATGATTCTCTACCATATCAAGGAATGCTGTTACAATTTCATCATCTTCCACAGTTACAATCTGGTCTACATTTTGCTGTACATAAGGGAAAATCTTTTCTCCGACAGTCTTTACCGCAGTACCGTCAGCAATCGTATTGGCACTCGGAAGAGTGACTACATGTCCTGCTTCCAGTGCAGCAGACATACTGGCTGCTCCTGCCGGTTCCACACCGATAACCTTGATATTCGGATTCAGCATTTTGGCAAGAGTAGAAATTCCGGTAATCAGTCCACCTCCACCGATTGGTGCAAGAATGTAATCCACCGTAGGCAAATCCTGAATAATCTCCATAGCAATGGTGCCCTGTCCGGTCGCTACATCCAAATCATCAAATGGATGCACAAATGTGTATCCATGCTCTTCTGCCAGTTCGTAAGCCTTTGCACAGGCTTCATCATAAACCTGTCCATAAAGGACTACCTCTGCTCCGTAGCTTTTTGTACGGTTTACTTTGATGAGCGGTGTAGATTCCGGCATAACAATAATTGCCTTGCATCCATAAGCCTTTGCCGCATAAGCAACACCCTGTGCATGGTTTCCTGCTGATGCTGCTATCAGTCCTTTGGCACGTTCCTCTTCGGAAAGGGTACTGATTTTGTAGTAAGCTCCTCTTAATTTATAAGCACCGGTATGCTGCATATTTTCCGGCTTTAAATATACCTTTGCTCCTGTCTGGGCACTGAAATACTCGCTGTAAATTAAATTAGTTGGTTTGGTCACGCGTTTTACGATTTCACTTGCCGCTTCAAATTTGTCCAGTGTAAACATTTCTCTATTCTTCCTCCTCTGTTGTAAATAATGCATTTACAAACTGTTCTGAATCAAACTTCTGTAAATCCTCAATGGATTCTCCCACTCCGATATATTTCACAGGAATTCCAAGCTCTGCCTGAATTGCCACGGCAATTCCACCTTTGGCAGTTCCATCCATCTTGGTCAGGATAATTCCCGTAATATCTGCCACTTCACTGAATTCTCTTGCCTGGGCAAGGGCATTCTGTCCGGTAGTTCCATCCAGTACTACCAGTGTTTCCCGGTATGCTTCTGGAAATTCCCGTTCAATTACACGGTTGATTTTCTTTAGTTCTTCCATCAGATTCTTCTTATTATGCAGTCTTCCTGCGGTATCGCACAAAAGAACATCTGCCTTGCGGGCCTTCGCTGCTGCCACTGCATCATAAACAATCGCTGCCGGGTCAGCTCCTTCCTGTCCACCAATCAGCTCTGCATTGGCACGATTGGCCCACTCTCTTAATTGTTCTCCTGCCGCAGCACGGAAGGTATCTGCTGCAGCAAGAATCACCTTCTTATTCTGGTCACGCAATTTTCCAGCCAGTTTTCCTATGGTTGTGGTCTTTCCTACACCATTGACTCCAATTACAAGGACAGCCGATGTCCGTTCTTCAAACTCATAAGCTGCTTCGCCTACATCCATCTGTTCTTTGATGCTTTCAATAAGCAGTTCTTTACACGCAATTGGTTCTTTGATATGCTGCTCTTTCACCTTACGTTTCAGATCATCCAGAATTCCATAGGTAGCTTTTACCCCTAGATCTCCCATAATCAGGACTTCTTCCAATTCTTCATAGAAGTCATCATCTATCTGAGAAAAACCATGAAAAATACTGTCAATACCAGATACAATATTGTCCCTGGTCTTACTAAGTCCAGAAACAAGTCTTTTAAAAAATCCTGTTTTTTCCTCTGCCATTTTCTTCCTCTCCTTACTTTACTTGTCCAGTTCATTTTCTATCAGGTCTACAGAAACCAATGTGGAAATTCCCTTTTCCTGCATGGTAATACCATACAACCGGTCAGCCGCAGTCATTGTTCCTCTACGATGCGTAATGACAATGAACTGGGTATTCTCTGTCAGCTTATGTAAATACTGTGCATAGCGGGTTACATTAGAGTCATCCAGGGCAGCTTCAATTTCATCCAGAAGGCAAAACGGGGACGGTTTCAAGTTCTGAATGGAAAACAGAAGAGCGATGGCTGTCAAAGCCTTTTCGCCACCGGAAAGCTGCATCATATTCTGAAGCTTCTTGCCAGGTGGTTGGGCAATAATCCGAATGCCTGCTTCCAGCACGTCTTCATCTTCCATCAGTTCCAGTGTTCCCTTTCCACCACCGAATAATTCTTTGAATACGTGGTTAAATTCTTCTGCAATTCGTGCGAACTGTTCTGTAAACTGTTTTCGCATTGCTTCGTCCAACTCTGCAATGATTTTCTGCAGTGTCTGTTCTGCCTCAACCAAATCATCATGCTGGGTTTTTAGAAACTGATAACGTTCCGCCAGATTCTTGAAATCCTCAATGGCATTGACATTGACCGGACCTAAGGCCTTGATTTCTGACTTAATTTCCTGAATCCGTTTCTTCATCATCGTCAAGTCAGTCAAATTCTCATCCCGTACTTCTAAGGCACGATTATAGGTCAGTTCATATTCTTCCCACATGTAATTGATTTGTTTTTCAGATGCTTCCTCGTAACCCTCCATCCTGCTGTTCAGTCGGAAAATTTCTTTATCCAAATCTGCCATATGTTTGGATACTTCTTCCCGTTTCTCTAAGAATACCTTATTTTTCTGATTTAGGTTGTCCTTCTTCTCCTGAGCACTTTGAATTTCACTGTGAATCTCTTCGAAAAGCTCTCTGGAATTCTCGATTGCCTTTCTTGTATCAGCAATTTCCTGTTCCTTTTCCTGAATCTCTCCATTGGCCTCTGCTTTATTCTCATTTAAAGACCCTAATTCTTCTTCGAATTTCTCCATTTCTTCCTGAATACGTCCCAGATTCTCCTGTACAAACGTGCTTTTCTGTTCCAAAGCAGCAAACGCCATACGGAGCTCTTCATTTCTGCGGAGTTCCTTGCCCTCTGCTTCTCTTTCTTCTTCCAGTTTCTTCTGGTATTTATCCTGCTGCTGGGAAAGTTCCTGTTCCAACTTTTCGCTTGCCTGCAATTCTACCTGAATCGATTCCAGGTTTTCTTCTATTTCATGTATTTGATCATCCAAAGTTCCACGTTCCTTGTGAATATCATTGGTCAAAGTACGGGCATATTTCTGCTTTGAGGCAGCCTGTTCCAAATTCATTTTTGCTGTATTCTGTACAACATACTCCTTCTGCAGACTCTGTTTCAACCCATCTACTCTATCATATAAGTTCGTTCGTTCCTGCTTGGACCTTTCTACAATCCTTTGAAGCTCAAGTCCTTCTTCTTTCAGTCTTGCTACCGTTTTTTCCAGTTCCTCGATTTCTCTCCGGCGGCTTAACAGACTGCTGGTATTCTTAAATGCACCACCACTCATGGCTCCGCCCGGATTTAACAAATCTCCCTCCAGGGTTACCATACGCAATGACTGATGATATTTTCTTGCAAGCTGAATTCCAGTGTCAATGGTCTCCACTACCAAAGTTCTGCCAAGCAGGTTCTCTGCCAATTGTTCATAGGCCTTGTCCACATGAACCAGTGTATTGGCAGTTCCAATCACACCTTTTTCCTTTAACACATCGGTTCTGGTCATTCCTTGACCGGAACGCATGGCCGTAAGTGGCAGGAATGTGGCCCGTCCAAACCGGTTCTTCTTCAGATATCCAATCATTTTCTTGGCAACTTCTTCATCTGTTGTAACAATATTCTGAATACTTCCGCCAAGGGCAGTCTCAATGGCAGTCTCATACTGCCTATCTACCTTAATGATGTCTGCCACAACGCCCAGAATCCCCGGTTCTTCTGTTTTCTTTTCCATAACCCTGCGTATACTGTTCCCATAACCCTCGTAGCGCTCTGTCATGTTTTTCAGTGATTCCAGTCGAGAATTTTCTCTGTGATAAGTGGTCTGGCATGCACGAAGCTGCTCATTTTCTTTGGCAATCTGACTCTGGAGCTGTGCAATTCTGCCTTCATAGGATTTATTTTCCGCTACCATTTCTGTAATCTGCTCAGAAATCTGCTTCAGCTCCTCCTCGTATTTCGTATACAGACTACTCTGCTCCTGGGCATCACGTTCTGCTTCCATCAATCGCTTATAAAGCTGGGAACGCTGCACCTTCATCTGTTCCATCATGGTGTCAAAATGCTGAATCTTGGTCTTGGTAGAAACACGGTTATTCAGCACTGCCATCACTTCACTCTGACTCTTTTCCAAGTCGGATGAAGTGCTTGCGATTCTGGACTGAATGAAATCCAGAGTCTCTTTGGCTTCCCTCTGCTTTGCCATCTCTGCATGAAGCTTTTCTTCAATAGAAGCCTGTTCCTTCTGCAGCGTCTCCTTCTGTTTCTTACGCTCCTCCAGTTCCATATAAATAGTCTGTGAACGCTTGCTGTAATGCTCATCATTCATTCTGGCACTGTGAATCTGCTCATTTAACAGTTCGATTCTGCTTTCAAGCTGCTGTTTTAACAGGGTCGTTTTATTTAACTGCCCCTTAGCCTCTTCCATTTCCGCTTCAATGACATCAACCTGTTCTTCAATCCGCTCATATTCTTTCTTCATATCAGCATGCTTCTGCTCGGCTTCTTCGTATTCACCTTGTGTCAGTTCCAGCTTTTTCTGAACATCTTCCATCTGTTCTTTTAAACGGATGCTTTCTAGCAGGAACATATTGATATCATATTTCTTTAATTCTTCTTTTTTCTTTAAATATTCTTTTGCCTTTTCGGACTGCCGCTCCAGTGGGCCAAACTGTTTTTCCAGTTCTCCTAAAATGTCATTAACACGAATCAGATTCTGCTGTTCTTCTTCCAGCTTCCTCACAGACATATTTTTCCGTCTTTTAAACTTCACGATACCGGCTGCTTCATCAAAAAGTTCTCTTCGTTCTTCCGGTTTACCATTTAAGATTTTGTCAATCTGTCCCTGACCGATAATGGAATAGCCTTCTTTTCCGATTCCGGTATCATAAAACATTTCATTGATATCTTTTAGTCTGCAGGCACTTCCGTTAATCAGATATTCGCTTTCTCCTGAACGGTACAGCTTACGGGTCACCTTCACTTCTTCAAATTCCACAGGCAATTTATGGTCAGAATTATCCAGCGTAATTGCGACAGACGCATAACTGAGCGGTTTGCGGTTCTCTGTTCCGGAAAAAATAACATCCTGCATATTTCCTCCACGGAGCTGTTTGGCTCTCTGCTCACCAAGCACCCATCTTACCGCATCAGCTACATTACTTTTCCCACTTCCATTGGGTCCAACAATTCCTGTAATTCCATTATGAAATTCAAATACAATTTTGTTTGCAAATGATTTGAATCCCTGTACTTCAATACTCTTTAAATACATGTATCTCCACCTTTAATTTTCAAAATTGCCTGATATGCCGCATCCTGTTCTGCCGCCTTCTTGGTTCTTCCATTTCCCGTTCCATACTGGGCATCTCCGATAAATACACCTACTTGAAACTGCTTATTATGATCCGGTCCTTCTTCTTTCATCAACTCGTAACGAATCGTCTGTTCCATCTTTCCCTGCACAATTTCCTGCAGGATAGTCTTGCTATCATAAAAGAGACGTTTTCCTTCCAAATCATTTAAAATATGGTTCAAAATAAACTCTTTTGCATTAGCAAAACCACCATCTAAATAAATCGCACCAATCAGTGCCTCCATAGCGTCTGAAGTGATGGATTCCCGCTTTCTTCCCCCGGTTGCGTCCTCGCCTTTTCCTAGCAGCAGATATTCGCCTAGTTCCAGTTCACGGGCGCAAAATGCCAATGCTTTTTCACATACCATACTGGCACGTTCTTTCGTCATCTGACCCTCCGGCATTTCTGGATTTCCATAAAATAAATATTCGCTGGAAACCAGTTCCAACACTGCATCTCCCAAGAACTCGAGCCGTTCGTTACAATCCACCTTCCGCAGATGTTTCTCATTAATATAAGAGCTGTGTGTCATTGCATGTCTTAAAAGGCTCTTATTCCGGAACTGATACCCTGTCTTTTTCTCCAAACTTTCCAAATTTCTTCCCATATTTTCTCCTCATAAATGAAAAAGCCCAGATAACGGGCTTTTTCATCGCTATTCTTAATTTACTGCATTCTTAATCTGTTCTACTGCATCACCTACTGTGGTAATCTTTTCTGCATCTTCATTATTAATTTCAATATCAAATGCGTCTTCAATTCCCATAATAATCTGAATTACATCCAACGAATCTGCTCCCAGATCATCTACAAAGGTTGTTTCCATTGTAATTTCTTCTTCTTTGCACCCTAATACTTCAACAATAATTTCTTTTAATTTTTCAAATTCCATAACCTTATATCCTCTCTTTTCTTATTGCGTATTATCAGAAATACATTCCCTGATGCGTTCATTTATCTTCTGTTCTTTAAATGTCACACACTGCACAATCGAATTGCATACTTCCTTGGAAGTAGAACTTCCATGAGTTTTTACTACCAGACCATTTAACCCCAACAGAGGTGCTCCGCCATACATACTTGCATCGAAATCCTTCAGCGTATCCTTCAGCGCAGGTTTCACAAGCAATGCCCCTATCTTGCTTCTAAGACTTGTCATCATTCCTGCTTTTACTTTACTGATAAGCACAGAACCAACTCCCTCGTACAGCTTCAGAATTACATTTCCCACAAATGCCTCACATACAACCACATCTGCCTGTCCATGGGGGATTTCCCTTGCTTCTATACTTCCGATAAAATTGATATCCTGACATTCTTTCAGAAGTGGAAATGTCTCCTTTACCAATGCATTTCCTTTTTCTTCTTCAGCCCCGATATTTACAATTGCCACTTTAGGATTTCTTACCCCCATGACATGTTCCATATAAATGGAGCCCATCTTGGCAAACTGCACCAGATGCGAAGGTCTGGCATCTACATTCGCCCCACAGTCAATCAATAAGGAGAATCCTTTTTCCGTTGGAATCAGTGGCGCAAGCGGCGGCCTTTCCACGCCTTTAATCTTACCGACCAAAAGCTGACCTCCAACCAGAACAGCTCCGGAACTTCCGGCCGACACAAAAGCATCTGCCGTTCCATCCTTTACCAGCTTCATACCAACTACAATGGAAGAATCTTTCTTCCTGCGGATTGCCATAACCGGGGGTTCTGCTGTCTCAATAATCTCTTCTGCATGAACAACACTAATCTGTTCTTTGTTATAAGTATATCCTGACAATTCCTTGTTAATGACATCTTCTTTACCCGTTAAAATAACGTGAATGTCATCTCTCTTCTGAACCGCTTCGACAGCACCTTTGATAATCTCACGGGGTGCATTATCTCCGCCCATTGCATCCAGAACTACCTTCGTCATTTCTTTCATACTGTTACCTCCCAGCATTACTAGGTTATATTTTACTTGACATCACTGTAAAAATCAATAGTTAAAGTCATACTGTTTGCAGATGTATTATCAAACGCAAAAATAGCACCTGACATTTCTGTCAGATGCTATCACTTAACTCTAAGCCAATCTTCTGATTAATCCTGAGCAATGATTTCTTTCTTATTGTAAGAACCACAAGCTTTGCACACTCTGTGTGGCATCATAAGTTCTCCACATTTGCTACATTTTACAAGATTTGGAGCACTCATTTTCCAGTTAGCTCTTCTTTTGTCTCTTCTTGCTTTAGAAGATTTATTCTTTGGACAAATTGACATAGGTTACACCTCCTTAAAATTCTTATAAAGATCGCGGATAACTGACATCCTAGGGTCCAGACTTGTGTCTTCGCAGTCACATGATCCCTGGTTGAGGTTTTGACCACATATGCTGCAAATCCCTTTACAGTCTTCGCTACATAGAACTTTCATCGGCCAGCCTACTAAAATCTCGTTATAAAGCAACTGCTCTACATCAAGATGATATCCGTCAATATAATTCGCTTCATCGGAATCGTCATCATCAGCTTCACAATCCATATTTACGTTCTTCTCAATGTCCAGCTTCAATTTCGTCGGAACATCCTCCAGACACCGGTCACAAGGAATCACCACTGTAAGCACTGCGTTCCCTGCAATGCGAATCTTCTTTTCTCCGGTATACTCAATCTCTAAGTGAACCGGACTAATCTCGGTAATCGGGAACTTTCTCCCACCTACACGTATAGATTCCGTCTCGGATATTACATCCTGAACTATGGTTTTATGTGGTTCTGACAAGACTTCAGATAGGTTAATTAACATAATCGTTACTCCTATTCATACCTAAACTATTATAACATGATTTTTTTCTTTGTCAACCAATATTTAGATGTTTTACAAAAAAGAATCACAAAATGTTACAGTCCAGCTAAAAAGCTGAACTGTAATCATAAATCTAAGGCATGTACCCTTTTTCACGGATTCGATTATACTAATGCAACTGTTTCTCTTGCGATTGCAAGTTCTTCGTTTGTTGGGATAACAAGTACTGTCACCTTAGAATCTGGTGTAGAGATGATCATTTCTTCTCCACGTTTTCCGTTCATTTCCTCATTGATTTCAATTCCAAGATATCCTAAATATTTGCAGATTCTTGCTCTTGTAGATGGGTCATTTTCTCCGATACCAGCTGTAAATACGATGTTGTCCACACCATTCATTGCTGCTACGTAGCTTCCAACATATTTTGCAACTCTGTATGCAAATACTTCAAGTGCTAATTCGGCTCTTTCATTTCCTTCTCCTGCTGCTGCAGCAAGGTCACGGAAGTCACTTGAAACACCTGAAATACCTTCTACACCTGATTTCTTATTGAGTACATTCATCATTCCGGCAATGTCAAGATTTTCTTTCTTAGCAATGAATTCCATAATAGCCGGATCGATATCACCTGAACGTGTTCCCATTACAAGACCTTCCAGTGGTGTAAGACCCATAGATGTATCTACAGATTCTCCATTAAGGACTGCTGAAATAGAAGAACCATTTCCAAGATGGCATACGATTGTCTTTGTGTTATGGTAATCTTTTCCCAGGAACTCTGCTACTCTCTTAGATACAAAGCTGTGGCTTGTTCCGTGGAAGCCGTAACGTCTTACTTTATATTTGTCATAGTATTCATGAGGAAGTCCATAAGTATATGCTTTTGCAGGCATTGTCTGATGGAAAGCTGTATCAAATACTGCCACCTGTGGTTTTCCTGGCATTAAGTTCTCACATGTTGTGATACCGATTAAGTTTGCTGGGTTATGAAGTGGAGCAAGGTCGCTACATTCTTCGATTCCTGCTTTTACCTCTGGTGTTACAACTACAGAACTTGTAAATCTTTCTCCACCATGTACCACACGATGTCCTACTGCATTAATTTCGTCAAGACTCTTAACTACTCCTGTTTCGCTATTTGTCAGTGCATTGATAACGAACTGGATTGCTTCAGTATGTGTAGGCATTGCAAGGTTAGATACTTCCTTCTCTCCACCTGCTGGCTGATATGTGAGTCTTCCATCGATTCCGATTCTTTCACATAATCCTTTTGCCAATACTGCCTCTGTGTCAGAGTTAATGAGCTGGAATTTCAATGATGAACTTCCGCAGTTGATTACTAATACGTTCATTGTTTCTTCTCCCTTCGTGGTGTTACTTTATTATTTACAATTACAGTCCACTATGCTTTCATTATATCCTATCTTCTTATCTCGCACAACATTTGTTATTTTTTTAACGATATTTATTTTCATCCATTTTGCCAAATGCCCAAAAGTATAGTATAATCAGACCAACATCTATGTAAGGAGCGTCTGATTCAACATGAAACTTTTGGGAATTATTGCAGAATATAATCCATTCCATAACGGACATTTATATCATATCGAAGAATCCTTAAAGCAAACCGGCTGTGACGCAGCCGTAGTTGTAATGAGTGGTGACTTTGTGCAGCGTGGTTCTCCTGCTATTCTTTCCAAACATCTCCGTGCGAAAATGGCACTTACCTGCGGTGCATCAGTGGTACTGGAGCTCCCGGTCTGGTATGCCTGCGGCAGTGCGGAATGTTTTGCAGCCGGTGCAGTTGCGCTTCTAAATTCTCTCGGCTGTATCCACACGCTTTCCTTTGGAAGTGAGCATGGAAATTTAACTGAGCTTCAGCAGATTGCGGAAATTTTGCTCGACGAACCAGATAAATATAAATCCCTGCTCCAGCAATATTTATCCCGGGGATACTCTTACCCCTCCGCACGAAAAAAGGCATTTCAAGATTTCACAAAGAATCCTGACTTATATGATATCCTGGATACACCAAATAATATTCTTGGAATAGAATATTTAAAATCCTTGTATCGAACAGAAAGTTCCATAAGACCATTTACCCTTTCCAGAAAAGGAGCCGCATATCACACGGAAGAGCTTCACGAAACACTTAGTTCTGCCTCCGCAATCCGCGCTTCTCTTTTGCGAAAGAACAAACAGACAACGTCCTGGGAGCAGGAAGAATGTCTGAGCCAGATGCCTGCGTCAGCAGCTCAGCTTATGTTAGATAACTATAATCAGAAAACACCTGTCTGTAGGAATGACTTTTCTCTTTTATTGAAAAGTAAACTACTTACGGAAACCTGTGACTCTTTGATAAAATACACAGATATTTCCGAAGCGCTGTCGCATAAAATTATCAATTCACGGAATCAGTTTATGAACTGGGAACAGTTCTGCGAATTATTAAAAACAAAGGAGCTTACCTACAGCCGAATCAGCCGGGCGCTTCTGCATATTCTTCTGGATATTCGTGCAGAAGATATGACTGCGTATCAATCTGAACAGAACTGTTGTTATGCCCGTGTTCTGGGATTTCGCAAAGAACAGGCCAAAATTCTAAAACTCTTTAAACAGCATAGTTCTGTTCCTATTA
This sequence comes from uncultured bacterium, assembly GCA_905216215.1. Lineage (GTDB taxonomy): Bacteria > Bacillota > Clostridia > Lachnospirales > Lachnospiraceae > Allocoprococcus. The sequence continues at coordinate 77,736 of CAJMSZ010000001.1, forward strand.
TTACAAAACTAGGGCAAAATCATGGGCTGTCTGAAACCGGTCAAAAAATGCTTGATACAGACTGCCATGCTTCTAACTTATACGAATCTGTTATTACAGATAAATTTCAAACACCATTTTGGGAAGAACACTCAAAATCTTTGATATTGTATGATACCAAAGTCTAAGGGCCCTCAAACGCATAAGAGACAGCAAAAACCTCTTGCATTCTAATTTGCAGGAGGTTTTTCCATTATTCTATATTCTTTTATTTCACTTTCAATTTCTTAGTCAGGGTAATGGCTCTCGCGCCAGGTCCAATATGGCAGCTTACGCTAAGAGATAATGGTGCCATATAAACTTCGTATTCTGGAAAAGCTTCTTCGATTTCCTTCTTCCATTCCTCTGCTTCTTCTGCACTGCCGGTGTACGCTGCATCCAGATACATGTCTTCAGGTCCATTGCAGTCCGCAAAATCCGTGTCCATCAAATCACGGATAGTAGAAAGCATAGTCTTCTTTGCCGACTTCCATCCTCTTGTCTTTGCAAAAGAATCCAGCTTTTCTCCTTTAATGCGGAGAACAGGCTTTAAATTCAGTACGGTTCCGATTGCAGCTGCAGCCGGTGTCAGTCTTCCGCCTTTTTTCAGATATTTCAAAGTATCAAGTGTAATATAAATATCAGAATCAAACTTTACTTTTTCAAGTAAATCTTTGATTTCCTTTGCAGGCATCCCATTTTCAGCCAATTCCTTTGCTTCCAGTACAGAGCGTCTCTGCGTTACAGATACTCTTTGATTATTCACAACCTGCACTTTTCCATCATAATCAGCAGAAAGCATGATGGCTGTTTCACAGGAACTACTCAGGCTACTGGACAATGGAATATGCACAATTTCATCATATTCTTTCAAAAGAGTATCCCAGAGTTCCATCACATCTCCTGGGGAAGGCTGTGAAGTTTTAATATCCGCATCCTCGGCAAGCTTCTGATAAAACTGTTCCTGGGTCAATGTAATATCTTCCAGAAATAATTCATCATTTATATAGAACGGAGTAGGGAGAACGTAAACGCCCAACTTTTCCCCATCTGCCTGTGTAATACCACTGTTACTGTCTGTCACAATCGCAATCTTACTCATTGCTTTTGTACCTCCTGTCTTCTCACTCAATTTCTACCCTGTCTGTGTAATAATAGTATTATACATACACAATCTCGGACATACATTCCCGTTTTGCAACCGCAATCGGAATATCATCACCCTTATACGGATTATTGCCTAATGTTACTTCTAATTTCACTGTCTCATAGGCCAGTTGTTCATAATTATTTTCCTTGCTCAAATGTCCAAGCAAAACCTTTTTTATATTCTCATGAAGTATATCACAAAGAAGTCTGCCTGACAATTCATTCGATAAATGTCCCTTATCGCCAAGCACTCTCTGTTTAAGCGGATATGGATAAGGTCCCACTTCCAGCATATGTACATCATGATTGGATTCCAATACCATTGCATTGACATTTTGCAGATGATTCACCGTATAATCATCATATTTTCCAAGATCCGTTGCAACTGCCACCCGTTTATCTGCATTTTGAAGGGTATAACCTGTTGGTTCTTTCGCATCATGAGAAATGGTAAATGGATGCACCCGGATATCACCCAGAGCAAACTCCTCATCTGCCGAAATCTCGTGAAAAAGTCCTTCCGGTATTTTCCCAAGGCTTTTGCACTCCGTAATTCCCTGCAATGTACCTTTCGTGGCATAAATCGGAATCTCATATTTTCTACTGAATACCCCAAGTCCTTGTATATGATCACTGTGCTCATGAGTAATCAGAATTCCTGAAAGCTCCTCACCTTTTATTTCTAATTCTTTAAGACCAGCTTCTATTCTCTTCTTACTGATACCTGTGTCCACAAGCAGGTGCGTTCTCTCGCTCCCTACATAAATACAGTTACCACTACTGCCGCTTGCTATGCTGCATAATCTCATTCTTTGTCTGCTCCTGCTTTTTCATCACTTTTTCTATCTGTATTACAGTGTCTGCAAATGCACCACTGTTATCAATTACAATATCACACTTCTTACGAAATTCTTCTTCCGATGCCTGGGCCTGCATAATGCCGGTAATCTTTTCTTCCGAATAGTACCGTGTCTGTCGTAATCGTTCCCGTCGCACTGCTTCCGTGGCATAAATATACCAGATTTCATCCAATATGGTACGATAATATTCTTCCGTCAAAAGGGCGGCCTCCAGAACAAATACCTTTGTGCCTTTCTGCGTTTCTTTCTCTATAAGCGCTTCAATTTTCCGATTGACCGCAGGATGTACCAATGCATTCAAGGCCATACGTTCCGAATCATTACTGAAAATCAGACTTGCAAGCCTGTTTCTATCAATAAATCCATCATCTTTCAGAATCTCTCTTCCAAAATGTCCTATTATTTTATCATAACACATCTGTCCTGGCAATTGCAATTCATATGCAATTAAATCTGCCTGATATACCGAAGTCTCCGGCATTTTTTCCAGGTAGGCAAGAACGGTACTTTTCCCCGCTCCTACCCCGCCTGTAATTCCAATTTTTCTCATTCGAAACATCCGTCCCTTTTCTATTTTGCTTCGTACCAGTTATTTCCCACATGCATATCAACAACCAATGGCACTGCAAGTTCTGCTGCTTCTTCCATACCTTTTTTTAAGATTTCTTTTACCTTATCTACTTCTTCCTGTTTTGTTTCAATCAAAAGCTCATCATGAACCTGAAGAACAAGGCGGGACTCCATGTGATTCTTCCTCAATTCTCTGTCTACCGCTATCATAGCTATCTTCATAATATCTGCCGCAGTTCCCTGAATCGGAGAGTTCATGGCAATTCGCTCTCCAAACTGACGCTGCATAAAATTGCTGGACGAAAGTTCCGGAATTGGTCTCCGTCTGCCATAGAGAGTAGTCACATAACCATTTTCCTTGGCATGCTGAACCGCCTCATCCAGAAATCGTTTGATTCCCGGGTACGTTTCAAAATAACGTTCAATATACTGCTGTGCTTCTTTTCTTGTAATACTTAAATCCTGGCTAAGTCCAAAAGAACTGATTCCATACACAATTCCAAAATTTACTGCCTTAGCATTTCTTCTCTGCAAATCTGTCACTTCATCAAAAGGTGTGTGGAATACCTGTGAAGCGGTAATTCTGTGAATGTCTCTTGCCTCTTTATATGCCTGAATCAGTTCTGCATCTCCGGAGCAGTGGGCCAGTATACGCAGTTCAATCTGGGAATAATCTGCATCTACAAATACAAATCCATCCTCCGGAATGAATACCTTACGAATCAATCTTCCCAACTCCATACGAGCGGGAATATTCTGCAAATTTGGCTCTGTACTACTGATTCGACCTGTAGCTGTGATGGTCTGATTAAATTTACCATGGATTCGTCCGTCCTCTTCACGGATAAATACTGCAAGTCCATCTGCATAGGTAGATTTCAGTTTACTAAGCTGACGATATTCCAGTATTTTGGAAACAATCGGATAATCCGGTGCCAGTTTATCCAACACATCGGCTGCCGTTGAATATCCGGTCTTCGTCTTCTTCCCGTTGGGCAGTCCTAAATGTTCAAACAGGATTACGCCAAGCTGTTTTGGCGAATTAATATTAAATTCTTCCCCCGCAAGTTCGTAAATTTCTTTCTCCAACCGGACAATCTGCTCACCCAAATGGCTTCCGTATTCTTTCAAGGCATCTGCCTCAACCTTTACACCGGCCTGTTCCATCCGGTATAAAGTGTAAACCAATGGCATTTCCACTTCTCTGAACAGCTTCCACATCTGTTCCTCTTCTAATTTTTTCTGCAACACCTCAGATGCCTGATAAGCTGTGTATGCTTCATAACAGGCTTTCGTTTCTGCACTTGCCTTCTCATCAATCAACAAATTCAAATATTCTTGTGCCACGTCGGTATAGGTATAATCACTCTTTAAAGGATTCAGCAGATAAGCCGCTACAGTTGCATCAAATCCAACTTCTTCCTTTTCTATTTTCACATGGGACATATGCTCTTTCAGATTGAACACCGCATAAACTGCCACCTGTCCTGCTGTTTCTTCCAGTTCTTTCAGAATCCAGCCAATCTCAATCTCATCCGTCGCAGAAATACAGTATACTTTTCCATCTCCAAACGCAATCGCTGCACCATCCATTCCGGCCATCTGAACGAATAATGGCAGTACATTGGTCGTATCTTTATAAAGAGCGACTCCCACCTTGGGTGCTTTCCTCGCCTGTTCAAGTACAGTCTCTGCATCGGTTTTCTTCTTCACGATATGAAAGGAATCTTCCAGTGCATTTTCCGTTTTCACATCAAATCGGGCAAGGAGATTCTTAAACTGCAATCTCTGAAAATACACATAAGCTTCTTCTGTATAGAGATTTCCCATTCTGGCTTCCTCTAAAGAATATTCGAAATCAGCCTCCACATTAATGGCTGCAAGTGCTTTGCTCATTTTCGCCTGTTCCCAGAATTCCTGCAAATTCTTGGCTGCTCTCGGCGGTGTCAGTTCATCAATATGCGCATAAGCATTTTCAATCGTCTTATATTCTACGATAATTTTAGTTGCTGTCTTTTCTCCAACACCCGGCACACCAGGGATATTATCTGAAGCATCTCCCATCAAAGCCTTCACATCAATGAATTCTGTTGGTGTAACCTGATATTTTTCTTTTACATCACCAGCATAATAATTTTCAATTTCCGTTCCCGTTTTCTTGGTCTTTGGAATACGGATTTCCACATGTTCTGTTGCAAGCTGAAGCAAATCCCGGTCTCCGGAAATAATAACCACTTCCATTCCTGCATTTTCACAACGTTTGGACAAAGTACCAAGAATATCATCCGCTTCCAGACCCGCCTTTTCCACAATTTTAACACCCATGGCAGTCAGAACTTCTTTCATCAGTGGCACCTGCTGTCTTAATTCTTCTGCCATTGGTTTTCTCGTTCCTTTATATTCGGCATACATCTCATGTCTGAAAGTAGGTGCATGCACATCAAAGGCAACCGTGAGATATTCTGGTTTTTCTTCCTCCAGTATCTTAAACATAATATTCAAGAAACCATAAACCGCATTGGTGTGAAGCCCCTCGGCATTTGTCAAATCCGGTAATCCAAAAAATGCTCTGTTTAAAATACTGTGTCCATCTATCAATACAATTTTGCTCATTTTGTAATGCACCTTTCTAACTTTGAGTCTAAAAACAAAGAATGCGCTCCAGCATTCCTTCCAAATATACACATGACTTTAATATTCCTAAAAAACAAAAAACTCCTTGAAAACAAATCAAGGAGTTTCAATGCCGGCGGCGGGACTTGAACCCGCACGTGGTTGCCCACAACAGATTTTGAGTCTGCCTCGTCTGCCATTCCGACACGCCGGCGTTCTCACGAACCGATACTTATACTACCATACTTTTGAACGGTTCGCAAGATAATTTTGAAATAATTCAAAAATATTTATTACTGTCTATGAGTCTTGATTAATTTTTCTGCTTCTTTCATATTCTTTTCCAATTCTTGATAAATATCCAGGCCGTCAAATGTTGCAAAATAATCTTTCGGTGTCTCTGCCCTGCGGATTAGTTCTGCGCTTCCATCTTCTCTCAACAGAATTTCTGCAGAGCGAAGACGGCCATTATAATTATACCCCATAGAATATCCATGTGCTCCGGTATCATGAATGAACAGTAAATCTCCCATATCTATTTTCGGCAACTTCCTGTCAATAGCAAATTTATCACTGTTTTCACAAAGCGAACCCACCACATCGTAAGTTTGTGTACATGGTTCCTCTTCTTTTCCCATAACTGTAATATGATGATATGCTCCATAGATGGCAGGTCTCATCAAGTTTGCTGCACAGGCATCTACACCGATATATTCTTTGTGTGTATGTTTTTCGTGCACTGCTCTCGTTACCAGTCCACCATATGGTCCTAACATAAATCTTCCAAGCTCTGTATAGATTGCCACATCACCCATACCTGCCGGAACCAGAATTTCTTCGTAAACCTTGCGTACACCCTCTCCAATGACCTTAATGTCATTTGCTTCCTGATCTAGTCTATATGGAATTCCAATTCCACCTGACAAGTTAATGAATTTAATATGTGCTCCAGTCTCCTGATGCAGCTTTACAGCGACCTCAAATAAAACTTTTGCCAGTGTTGGATAATAATCATTCGTCACCGTATTGCTTGCAAGAAAAGCGTGAATACCAAATTCTTTAGCTCCCTTCGCTTTCAGAATCTTAAATGCCTCAAAAATCTGCTCCGTTGTCATACCATATTTAGCATCGCCCGGATTATCCATAATACTGTTTGAAATTTTAAACAGTCCGCCCGGATTGTATCGGCAGCTTATAGTCTCCGGAATTTTACCGATTGTTTGTCCCAGAAAATCAATGTGCGTAATATCATCCAAATTAATAATTGCGCCAAGCTTGTCTGCCAATAAATATTCTTCCGCAGGTGTCTCATTGGAAGAAAACATGATATCTTCTCCTACAGAGCCAATAGACTGGGAAAGCAGTAATTCCGTGTAAGATGAGCAATCACATCCACATCCAGATTCTTTTAACAACTGGAGAATTGCCGGAGTAGGTGTTGCCTTTACTGCGAAATACTCTTTATAGCCCTTATTCCACGCAAATGCTTCCTTTAATGCTCTGGCATTTTCACGGATTCCCTTTTCATCGTATATATGAAATGGAGTTGGGTATGTTTCTGTTATTTTTTCTAATTTTTCTTTTGTAATGAATGGTCGTTTTTCCATGTATATTTTCCCTTGAACTTTATTCTATAATTGCAATTCTCATCATGTTACTGAGTCCGTCTTTCGTTGTCTTGTGCACATTCGGGGAAGGAATTCCCGCTGTCAGTACCACAACATCTCCGCTCTCTATGATTCGTTTGGCATTCAACAGTTCAACTGCACCGGAGCAAATGTCCTCTGTAGTCTGGAACACCAAAGACTTCATCGGATGTACTCCCCAGAACATCTGCATTCTCCGGATAGACTCATCATTCGGTGATACTCCGTAAATCGGTGTTCTTGGTCTGAACTTCGAAACCACTCTTGCCGTTGCACCACTTACCGTCGGTGTGATAATACATTTTGCTTCCAAAGTATCAGCTGTAGTCACCGTAGAATAGCCAATTGCACTGGAAATCCCACGTTTCCGTTTCGTCAGATTTTTCTCCATGATAGCTGGATAATCTAAATGTTCTTCTGCATTTTCCACAATCTGAACCATCATTTTCAGTGCTTCCACCGGATATTTTCCCTGAGCAGTTTCCCCCGAAAGCATAACTGCATCGGTACCGTCATAGACAGCATTTGCCACATCTGTGACTTCTGCTCTGGTAGGACGTGGATTTCGAATCATAGAATCCAGCATCTGAGTGGCAGTGATAACAGGCTTATAATTATCATTACATTTCTGTATTAACATTTTCTGCAAATAAGGAACCTCCTCAGCAGGAATCTCCACTCCAAGGTCACCTCTTGCAATCATAATTCCATCTGCACAACGGATAATTTCATCAATATTCTGAATTCCCTGTTCATTTTCGATTTTTGCAATAATCGGAATATATGGTGCTTTCAAAGATTTTAATAAAGCTTTGATTTCCAGGATACATTCTGCATTTCTGACAAACGATGCTGCGATAAAATCTATTCCCTGGGAGACACCAAAAGTAATGTCTTCTTTGTCCTTCTCTGTAATTGCGGGAAGCCGCACCGGAACTTTGGGAACATTAACTCCTTTTCGTTGTCCAAGTACGCCCCCATTAAGCACCTTACAGATAATCTCATGTCCACTGCGCTTCAATACTTCCAGATCAATCAGTCCGTCATCAATCAGGATATGCTTGCCAACTGAAATATCATTTACCAGACCGGCGTAAGAAATGGACACCTTCGTCTCATCTCCCATGATTTCCTCTGTGGTAAGAATAAAGGTCTCTCCTTCTTTTAATTCCACATTCTTTCCATCCTTCAAAAGTCCGGTTCTGATCTCCGGGCCCTTGGTATCAAGAAGAATTGCCACCGGAATCTGCTCTTCTTCACGAAGCTGCTTTAACATATCCATCCTCTGTTTCTGCTCTTCATAATCCCCGTGAGAGAAATTAAATCTTGCAACATCCATGCCATTCTGGATTAATTGTCTCGTCACTTCACGGTCATTGGAGTTCGGTCCCATCGTGCATATAATTTTTGTCTTTTTCATTTCCACACCTCCACACTGAGCATATTCCCCTTTATTTTACATGTTCATGTGTAAACAAATGGTCACTGCAATATTCATAATTCCCCTTGCATTTAGAACAATAACGGAATTCCAAATTCGGATTATCCAGTTCTGTTCTTCCACAGACAGCACATTTATGTCTTGCACCATTGCCATAATTTTGTATCGGTCTCTGCACTTTTTTCTCGAAATTTCTTCTACGGATAACCTGCTTCGGATTATAACGCTGCATATTTCGATTTGCGAAAAAGAAAATCACAAAATTCAGGAGCGAAGCAACAATAATTATTCTTGTCACTGTTCCTCCCCAGATTAAATCCATTCCCACAAACACTATATCCAGAATTGCGAACCATTTCATCTTCACAGGGATTAATCCCCAGAACAGCACTTGCATATCCGGCATAATTGCAGCACATGCAAGGAAAATAGACATATTGATGTAATACGTGCTGACTACATTTCCAATTCCACCCACTACTGCATGATACTGTACATATACCACACCATAGGCAATAAATGTACCGATAATCGTAAACAGCATTCCAGAAAACATGTAAAGATTATACCGGAACGTACCCCAAATCCGTTCTAAAGTCTGCCCAAGTGAATAATAGCAGAGCATCATAAATACTACATAAATGAATCTGCTTGTAGGGGGAACGATTACCCAGCTTACAAGTCTCCACACCTGTCCCTTCAGTATCAGTGCAGGCTCCAGGGTAAAATACGTCAGCAGAGTCGGCATTACCATGCTGATGATATAACCGATTCCGTAACATACCAGCAGGTATATCGTAAGATTTTTTATTGCATATTTTCCAAACTTTCGTTCCATTTTATTCAACCAATTCATATCTTTTCTCCTTACTCTTCATACTGTTGCTATTGTAGCCTCTCCAAATTCGTTTGTCAATTCTATCCAAAAACTTTACTTTCTTTACTGTTTCTTAACTAATTCTTCTTATCATTTTCTTGTTTTTTTTGCTCTCCTAGTGTAAAATGCAACAATAAAATAATATGAAATATATTAAATAATAGGAAGTGTTTTCCAACTGTCCGGAGTATCATAACTTCGAAATAAATGTTTCGAAACAAAGTCATTCTTCGAGCAGCTACGATAAAATTCATCAGAATGAGGTAATACATATGAATCGAACAGAATTACATACTCTTGGTATTGATATTGGCTCTACCACGGTCAAAATCGCAATTCTGAATGACAGTAACGATGTTTTATTTTCCGATTATGAAAGACATTTTGCAAACATTCAAGAGACCCTTTCCGACTTACTTGGGCGGGCGCTTCACAAGCTTGGTCCTATAAAAGTATCCCCGGTTATTACAGGTTCCGGCGGGCTCTCTCTTTCCAAACATCTGGGTGTTCCTTTTGTTCAGGAGGTTGTTGCCGTGTCTACCGCACTACAAGACTATGCACCACATACAGATGTTGCCATCGAACTTGGCGGTGAGGACGCCAAAATCATCTATTTTGAAAACGGAAATATTGAACAGCGTATGAATGGAATCTGTGCCGGAGGAACGGGCTCTTTCATCGACCAGATGGCCTCCCTTCTTCAGACGGATGCCACTGGTCTTAACAAATACGCACGTAATTACAAAGCTATTTATACCATCGCAGCACGCTGCGGTGTATTTGCAAAATCTGATATTCAGCCATTAATTAATGACGGGGCTACCAAGGAAGATTTGGCTGCCTCCATTTTTCAAGCTGTTGTAAACCAGACCATCAGTGGACTTGCCTGCGGAAAGCCAATCCGTGGACACGTTGCATTCTTAGGAGGACCTCTTCATTTCCTTCCTGAGCTTCGCGAAGCATTCATCCGCACACTCAATCTGGATGACGAACATATCATTGTCCCAAAGTATTCCCATCTTTTTGCCGCGGTAGGCGCTGCTAAAAATTCAAAATACGAGACACAGACCAACCTGAATGAGTTACAGAATAAACTAGATGCTCATATTCAGCTTGAAGTGGAAGTGGAGCGTATGGAGCCTTTGTTCCGCACTCAGGCCGAATATGATGAATTCGAAGGACGTCACAAGAAACATCAGGTTCCCGTAGCTGACCTTGCTTCTTACAAGGGCAATGTCTATCTTGGCATCGATGCCGGTTCTACTACAACGAAAGCTGCACTTGTAGACGAGAACGGAACTTTGCTTTATTCCTTCTACCACAACAATGACGGAGATCCGCTTGGAACAACCCTCACAGCAATCAAAGAGATTTACCGGATTCTCCCCGAAGACGTAACTATTGCCCATTCCTGCTCTACCGGATATGGTGAAGCTTTGATTAAAGCTGCGCTCCTGCTGGATGAAGGAGAAGTGGAAACCGTTGCCCATTACTATGCTGCCGCTTATTTCGAGCCATCCGTTGACTGTATCCTGGACATCGGTGGTCAGGATATGAAATGTATCAAAATCAAAAATCATACCGTTGACAGCGTACAGCTAAATGAAGCCTGCTCTTCCGGCTGTGGTTCTTTCATCGAAACCTTTGCAAAATCTCTAAATTACAGTGTGGAAGATTTTGCTCATGAAGCCCTTTTTGCCACACAGCCAATTGACCTTGGAACCCGTTGCACCGTATTTATGAATTCCAAGGTAAAACAGGCGCAAAAGGAAGGAGCTTCTGTGGCAGATATTTCTGCTGGACTTGCTTACTCCGTTATAAAGAATGCATTGTTTAAGGTTATCAAAGTATCCGATGCTTCCGAGCTTGGCGAAAATATTGTTGTTCAGGGTGGAACCTTTTACAACAATGCCGTACTCCGCAGTTTTGAAAAAATCGCCGGATGTCAGGCCATTCGTCCGGATATTGCCGGAATCATGGGCGCTTTCGGAGCTGCTCTCATTGCAAGAGAACGCTATGGTTTCAAAGAATGCAAGAATACAACCATGCTTTCCATTGATGAAATCAATCATCTGGAGTACAGCACAACCATGAGCAAATGTCATGGCTGTACCAACAACTGTCGTCTGACGATTAACAAGTTCAGCGGTGGACGCCGTTTCATCTCCGGAAACCGTTGTGAGCGTGGACTTGGAAAAGAAAAACAAAATCAAGATATTCCAAATCTTTTTGAATACAAAAATAATCGTTATTTTGGATATGAACCACTATCCGAAGAACAGGCTGTCCGTGGAGCAGTAGGTATCCCGCGTGTACTGAATATGTACGAGAACTATCCTTTCTGGTTTACTTTCTTTACAAAGTTAGGATACCGGGTCGTTCTCTCTCCTGCTTCTACACACAAGATTTATGAACTTGGAATCGAATCCATTCCAAGCGAGTCCGAATGTTATCCGGCAAAGCTGGCTCATGGACATGTACAATGGCTGATTAACGAAGGGGTGCCTTTCATCTTCTATCCCTGTATTCCATATGAACGAAATGAATTTCCGGATGCAGACAATCATTACAACTGTCCAATCGTGACTTCTTATGCTGAGAATATTAAAAATAACACGGAAGACATTGTTTCAGGTAATGTGGAATTTATGAATCCATTCCTTGCACTTACCAGCGAAGAAACCATTGTTTCTGGTCTGATTCAGTCCATCGGCAAAGAAAAGAGAATTCCAGAATCAGAAATCAGAAATGCCGCTCATGCTGCATGGGAAGAGCTGGCCTCCTGCCGTCAGGACATCCGCAAAAAAGGGGAAGAAACCCTGGCCTATATGGAAAAGACCGGACATCGTGGTATTGTACTCGCAGGTCGTCCTTATCATTACGATCCGGAAGTTAACCATGGTATACCAGAAATGATTACTTCTTACGGAATTGCTGTTCTCACGGAAGACTCTATTTCTCACTTGAACCCAGTTGAAAGACCGTTGATCGTCATGGATCAGTGGATGTATCACTCTAGACTATATGCTGCGGCGAACTATGTAAAAACAAGAGATGATTTGGACTTAATCCAGCTCAACTCCTTCGGATGTGGACTAGATGCTGTTACCACCGATGCAGTTGCAGACATTTTGTCCGGTTCCGGGAAAATTTATACTTCCCTGAAGATTGATGAAGTAAATAACCTTGGTGCGGCACGCATTCGTATTCGCTCCCTTCTTGCGGCCATCCGTGTCCGTGAACAGAAAAAAATGGAACGCACCATTCAGCCTGCTTCTATTAAAAAGGTTATATTTACAGAAGAAATGCGGAAGGATTACACCATCCTCTGCCCACAGATGTCGCCAATTCATTTTTCACTTCTGGAACCTGTACTCCAAAAAGCAGGATATAAACTGGAAGTATTAAAGAATGATAACAAAAATGCCATCAATATGGGATTAAAATATGTAAACAATGACGCATGCTATCCTTCTCTTCTTGTAGTCGGACAGATTATGGAAGCTGTACTATCGGGAAAATATGATACCGATAAGCTTGCAGTCATTATTACTCAGACCGGTGGTGGCTGCCGTGCAAGTAACTACATCGGCTTCATCCGTCGTGGTCTGAAAAAAGCGGGATACGGTCACATCCCTGTTATTTCCCTGAACTTAAGCGGGCTGGAAAGTAATCCCGGCTTTAAGATTACACCGGGACTGATTATAAAAGGTGCTTACGGACTGATTTTTGGAGATATCTTCATGCGCTGTCTCTACCATGTACGTCCATACGAGAAAGTGCCCGGCTCAGCCAACGCACTACACAAGAAATGGGAAACAGAGGTCATCCGTTATCTTACCAAGCGTTACCAGAGCCGCAGCGAATTCAAACGTCTCTGTCGCGCGATTATAAAGGATTTTGATGAACTCCCTTTGCTTAATATTCAGAAACCGCGTGTTGGAGTGGTAGGTGAGATTCTGGTAAAATTCCAGCCTGCCGCCAACAATCACCTGGTCAACTTATTAGAGCAGGAAGGCGCAGAGGCTGTTGTGCCTGATCTCCTGGGCTTCTTCCTCTATTGCTTCTATAACACAAACTTTAAGGCAGAGCATCTAGGTGCAAAGAAATCTTCTGCAAGGACTGCAAACCTTGGTATCAAAACAATAGAATGGTTAAGGAAGCCTGCCGCAGATGCTCTTCGTGCAAGCAAACGATTTGATGCGCCGTCAAACATCGAAGACCTTGCAAAAATGGCTTCAGAAATTGTATCGCTGGGAAATCAGACCGGTGAAGGCTGGTTCCTGACAGGCGAAATGCTGGAATTGATTCACACCGGTGCTCCAAACATCGTCTGCACACAGCCATTTGGCTGCCTGCCAAACCATGTAGTTGGAAAAGGTGTGATTAAAGAACTGCGACGCAGACATCCTGATGCAAATATCGTAGCTATTGACTATGACCCAGGTGCAAGTGAAGTAAATCAGTTAAATCGTATTAAACTGATGCTTTCTACTGCACACAAAAAATTAGGAGACTAGACAAAAGGGAAAATAAAGATACAAAAAAACGACAAGACAAAATGTCCTGTCGTTTTTTCTGTTTCAAATCATTTATAAAAGGGTATCGGTTTGTTCGGAAAGAATCTTATCAATGCTGACCAGTTTTACACTCAGGACAAACACCTGCGTTGCAATAGCCAGTTCTTCCGGTGTTGGGAATGATGGTGCAATACGAATATTGCTGTCTTTCGGATCATTTCCATATGGGAAAGTAGCCCCTGCCGGTGTCATAATGAGTCCAGCATCTTTTGCCTTTGCAACAATTGCTTTCGCACAGCCTTCCATTGCATCAAAGGAAATGAAGTATCCTCCACGCGGTGCAAGCCAGCTTCCAATCTCCAGACCAGATAACTCTTTATCGAGACATGTAAGAATTGCCTCAAATTTTGGTCTTAATATCTCAGCATGCAATTTCATATGAGTTACCATACCATGAATATCCTTAAAGAAGCGCACATGTCTGAGCTGATTTAGTTTATCATGTCCAATAGTCTGTACTGCCATCATCTGACGAATATCTGCCATGTTGGCATCGGAACCTGCAATCGCTGCAATTCCAGAACCCGGAAAACTAATCTTGGAAGTAGAACCGAACTTATAAACCATATCCGGATGTCCTTCTTTTTTACATTCCATCAGTATTTCTATCAGATAATCCTGCTTGTCCTCATACAAATGGTGAATTCCATAAGCATTGTCCCAGAAAATTCGGAAGTCTTCTGCCGCCGGATTCAGCGTTGCAAAACGATGAACGGTTTCATCTGAATAGGTAATCCCCTGAGGGTTTGAATACTTAGGTACACACCAAATACCTTTAACAGCCGGGTCATTTTCCACATACTGCTGCACAATATCCATATCCGGTCCGTTCTCTGTCATTGGAACATTAATCATCTCGATTCCAAAATGTTCTGTAATGGCAAAATGACGATCATAGCCCGGAACCGGACAGAGGAACTTTACCTTGTCAAGCTTGCACCATGGAGTGCTTCCCATGATTCCATGTGTCATGGCACGGGCTACTGTATCATACATCACATTCAGGCTGGAGTTTCCGAAAATGATAATGTTATCTTTCGGAACTTCCATCATATCAGCAAACAACTGCTTTGCTTCTTTAATACCATCAATCACACCGTAGTTTCTGCAGTCCACACCTTCTACACAGACTAAATCGGTATCGCTGGTCAATACATCCATCATTCCCATTGACAAATCAAGCTGTGCTTTCGATGGCTTTCCACGGGACATATCCAAGTGAAGTCCCTGTGCTCTTACCTTATCAAATTCTTTTTCTAATTTCTTCTTTATTTCTAATAACTCTTCTCTGCTTAAGTCTTTATATGCTGTCATCTTTCCATACCTCGTCCTTCTGAGACTCTCATGGTATTTAGTATAACACAAAATGACTTTTCGTCAATTGCTTCTTGCAATTTTCTTTTGTTATATTTTGTTTTTTGTTGATTTTACCACCGTTTTATGAATTATCAATTTGATTTTTATTCATTTTATGCAATCTCATATATAGATAAATTGCATTTTTCTGTAAATGCAATACTTATTTCTTACAGACCCGGAACCAAAAATCAATCAGAATCTCCATCTCATACTTTGTAATCTAAAAAGACAGATGACATCTATTCTTGCGCCAGATGTCGTCTGTCTTTTCTATTCCCCGATATTCCTTTTTATAGTCTCTTTTCCTATACTCTTATTAAAAGAGATTCCCCTGTCATTTCCTTTGGCTTCGGAAGTCCCATCAATTCCAGCAATGTGGGGGCGATATCAGCCAGACATCCCCCATCCCGAAGCTTATAACCGTCCCGGTTAATCAGGATAAACGGAACCGGGTTCGTAGTATGTGCTGTAAAAGGTGCGCCCGTTACTTCATCTATCAGTTGCTCAGCATTACCATGATCTGCACACAGGAACATCTGCCCGTCTACTTCTTTCAGCGCTTCTACAGCCCTTCCCACACAGGCGTCCACCGTTTCTACCGCTTTAATGGCTGCTGCCTCCACACCAGTATGTCCTACCATGTCCGGATTAGCAAAATTGATAATAATCACATCGTATTTCAGTGACCGGATAGCCTCTACCAGCTTGTCGCACACCTCAGGTGCACTCATTTCCGGCTGTAAATCATAAGTTGCCACCTTCGGTGAGTGAACCAGAATTCGCTCTTCTCCTTCATTTGGCGCCTCCACACCTCCATTAAAGAAAAAGGTAACATGCGCATACTTTTCTGTTTCCGCAATACGCGCCTGCCTCATACCACACTTTGCCAGATATTCTCCTAATGTATTGTCCAGTTTTGTCTTCGGAAAAGCAACACTTTTATTCGGAATTGTAACATCATACTCTGTAAAGCACACATAGGTTGTATGAATCCGTTTTTCTCTTGGAAATCCGTCAAATTCATCTGCACAGAATGCCCTGGTAATCTCTCTGGCCCGGTCAGGCCGGAAATTAAAGAAAATAACGGAATCCTGTTCCTGTACTTTTCCAACCGGGTGTCCATCTTTCGCAATAACAGTTGGAACCACAAATTCATCTGTCACTTTCTGCTGGTAAGATGCTTCAATGGCTTCTAGTGGATTTTCGGCATGATTGCCAATTCCATTTACTATGGCATCATAAGCCTTTTCAACACGCTCCCACCGATTATCTCTGTCCATGACATAATATCTTCCAATTACAGTAGCAATCTGTCCAACACCAATTTCATCCATCTTATCTTTCAGTTCTTTGACATATTCTTTTCCCGACATAGGTGGTGTATCTCGTCCATCCAAAAAACAGTGTACATACACCTTGGAAATTTCCTGTCGCTTTGCCAATTCCAACAGTCCATACAAATGAGATTTATGGCTATGCACACCCCCATCTGATACAAGACCAAATAAATGCAGTGCAGAATCATGTGCTTTTACATTTTCACATGCCTTAACAAGTTCCGAATTTTCAAAAAAGTCTCCATCTTTAATAGCCTTTGTAATCTTTGTCAAATCCTGATATACAATTCTTCCTGCCCCCATGTTCAGATGTCCTACCTCTGAATTGCCCATCTGCCCATCTGGGAGTCCCACAAAATGTCCACTGGCATTTCCTTTCACAAATGGATATTCCTTCATAAGTGCATCCATTACAGGTGTGTCTGCCTCTGCCACTGCATTTCCAATTGTATTATCGTTCAAACCATAACCGTCCAGTATCATCAAAACTGTGGGTTTCTTACTCATTCTTTCTGCTCCTTACGACTCTTCCTTGTTGCATTCAGCCAACAATAATTTTATTCTGCCGGCTAACCAATCTGATAATTTACGATTTTTCCAAAATCTGGTTTGAGAGAGGCACCGCCTACCAGACCGCCATCAATATCCGGCTGTGCAAAAAGTTCCGGTGCGGTCACTGCATTCACAGATCCACCATACTGAATCCGGATTTTCTCTGCTGTATCTGTGTCATACATCTCACAAATGCACTGACGGATTCCTTTGCAGACTTCCTGTGCCTGCTCTGTTGTTGCTGTCTTTCCCGTACCAATCGCCCAGATTGGTTCATAAGCAATTACAGCCTTTTGCGCCTGTTCTGCTGTAATTCCCATAAAGCCAACCTTCACCTGCTGGCGGATGAAATCCATGGTGATTCCTTCTTCTCTCTGTATTAGTGTCTCTCCACAACACATAATCGGAATCAAACCATATTCAAATGCCTTATGCATTTTCTTATTGACTGTTTCGTTGGTTTCTGCAAAATACTCTCTGCGTTCGGAATGTCCCAAAATTACATATTTAGCACCCGCATCTACTAACATATCCGGTGCAATCTCTCCTGTATATGCGCCTTTGTCTTCAAAAAACATATTTTCTGCACCAATCTGGATATTGCTATCCTTAGCTTCTTCTACAGCTGGTATAATATCAATAGCCGGAACACAAAGGACTACATCAACTTCCGGATTATTGACAAGAGGCTTCAAGGTATGTATCAGCTCCACTGTCTCCGTCGGTGTCATATTCATTTTCCAGTTTCCCGCAATCAGTTTCTTTCTTCCCATAACATATTTCCCCCGGCATTCTACTTATCATTTGCAGCTGCAACACCCGGAAGTTCCTTTCCTTCTAAGAATTCCAGTGACGCTCCACCACCGGTAGAAATATGTGTCATTTTATCTCCATAGCCAAGCTGATTAACAGCTGCCGCACTGTCTCCACCACCGATGATGGTCACAGCATCTGTGTCAGCAAGTGCTTTCGCCACCTTTTCTGTTCCGTCTGCAAAATTCGGCATTTCAAAAGCTCCCATAGGTCCATTCCATACTACTGTTTTGGCTTCCTTAACTGCTTCTGCATACAATTCGGCTGTCTTCGGTCCGATATCCAGTCCCATCCAGCCATCCGGAATTGCATTTGCTTCTACCACTTTTCTATTTGCATCGTTAGAAAATGCATCCGCAATTACTGTATCCACAGGAAGCAACAGCTTCACACCTTTTTCTTCTGCTTTCTTAATCATATTCAGTGCATATTCACAATACTCTTCCTCAAGCAGGGAATTTCCCACTGAACCGCCCTGTGCCTTGCTGAAAGTATAAGACATTCCACCGCCAATAATCAGAGTGTCTACTTTATCTAATAAGTTTTCAATTACAGAAATTTTGCTTGATACCTTAGCACCCCCAAGAATAGCAATAAAAGGTCTTTCCGGGTTATTTACTGCATTTCCCAAAAAATCGATTTCCTTCTGCATTAAATATCCTACCACTGCTGTATCAACATATTTGGTCACTCCCACATTAGAACAATGTGCGCGGTGTGCTGTACCAAAAGCATCGTCAACAAACACATCACAAAGAGAAGCCAGCTCTCTGGAAAACGTTTCCCCGTTCTTTGTTTCTTCGGCACGGTAACGGGTATTTTCCAACAGGATTACATCTCCGTCTTTCATAGCGTCCACTGCTGCTTTTGCATTTGGTCCAACCACTTCTGGATCTGCAGCGAACTTTACTTCCTGACCAAGGAGTTCGCTCAAACGTACTGCAACTGGTGCCAGAGACAGTTCCGCTTTAGGTTCTCCCTTTGGTTTCCCCAGATGCGAACACAGAATTACCTTCCCACCATCTGCAATTAATTTCTTGATTGTAGGAAGCGCTGCCACAAGACGATTCTCATCTGTAATCTTTCCATCCTGCAACGGAACATTAAAATCACAACGGACCAGAACTTTTAATCCCTTCACGTTAATGTCATCCACTGATTTTTTGTTAAGCATATTATAACCCTCTCTATATGTTTATTTTTATGTTACTGTTCCTCTCCAGCAACATGTGATTGCTAAATACATGAAAAGAGCCGGTCCTAATAAGCAGACCGGACCCCTATCAATTTTTCTATTTCTTATAATAATGTGCCAAAATATTCAATCGTTCTAACCATCTGACTTGTGTATGAATTTTCATTATCATACCATGCAACTACCTGAACCTGTGTTGTTCCATTGTCAAGCGGAATTACCATTGTCTGAGTAGCATCGAATAAAGAACCATATGTCATACCTACAATATCGCTAGATACAATCGGGTCTGTGTTATATCCAAACGATTCATTGGATGCCGCTTTCATAGCTGCATTAATTTCATCTACTGTAACATTGCCTTCTACCACTGCTGTCAAAATAGTAGAAGAACCTGTCGGAGTCGGTACACGCTGAGCAGAACCAATTAATTTTCCTTTCAGTTCCGGCACCACAAGACCAATTGCCTTCGCTGCACCTGTGCTGTTTGGAACAATATTCACAGCTGCTGCACGTGATCTTCTTAAATCTCCTTTGCGCTGTGGACCATCAAGTGTCATCTGATCCCCAGTATATGCATGAATGGTACACATAATTCCCGATTTAATTGGTGCAAAATCATTCAATGCCTTTGCCATCGGTGCAAGACAGTTTGTTGTGCAGGAAGCTGCCGAAATAATATGGTCATCCTTTGTAATAATGTCATGATTTACATTATATACAACAGTCGGGAGATCATTTCCTGCCGGTGCAGAAATAATAACATTCTTAGCACCTGCTTTTAAATGTGCCTCCGATTTTTCTTTTGATGTGTAGAATCCTGTACATTCCAGAACAACATCTACTCCAAGTTCTCCCCACGGAAGATCCTCTGCATGCTGTTCTTTATAAATCTTAATCTCCGTTCCATCTACAGTAATAGAATCTTCTCCTGCTGTAACTTTATCGCACAATGCATATCTGCCTTGTGTAGAATCGTATTTTAACAAGTGAGCCAACATTTTGGGAGATGTCAAATCGTTGATTGCCACGATCTCATATCCTTCTGCTCCAAACATTTGTCTGAATGCAAGTCGTCCAATACGTCCAAATCCATTAATCGCTACTTTTACTGCCATGATTCTTTCCTCCTAAAGTGCCAATATGCTATATAATAACGGCAACTTTTCGTCTTATCATATATTCATTAACTACAGTTATTGTACTAAACGCCCCCTCAAATTTCAAGTGTATTTTCCCTTTTTACGCCTCTTTACACATATTCATCAAATTTTCTCAAAAATCAGGTTTTAAAAGCTAAATTTCGTGAAATATTTAACATCTTTTTTCTAAATTTAACTTGCAACCTTTCTATTAGATAAAAACACGACAGCCCAGCTAAGTTCTGTCGTGTTAATATCAGCTTCTATAACTACATTTGATTTTTATATTTTTCCTAGATGATCGTCCCCCCGCCGAGGACATATTCTCCATCATACATTACGAGTGCCTGACCTGGTGTCGCCGCTCTCTGTGGTTCATCGAACACACACAGAATCTCATCTTCTCCTGTACGTTTTACCGTACACCAAGCACCTTTATGATTGTATCTGATTTTTGCAAATACCCGCATATCATCTTCTATATCTTCTATAGACATAAAATTCAGCTTTTCTGCACGAACTTCGCATGTCATAGAATCTTCATTGGTTCCAATGACCACTTCATTGGTTTCGGGACGGATTTCCAACACAAAAGCAGGATGTCCAAGAGACAATCCCAATCCTTTTCGCTGTCCTACCGTATAATGAGTAATTCCTTTATGTCTCCCCAGCACTTTTCCATCCAGGGAAACAAAATTTCCTTCTGGCACTTTCTTATTACATTCCTTATCAATGAAGGTCGCGTAATCACCATCCGGAATAAAGCAAATATCCTGACTGTCAGGCTTATGTGCTATCGGAAGCCCGATATTCTCAGCAATCTGTCTTATTTGCTCCTTCGTGTATGCTCCAACCGGCATCAAAGTATGCTGTAGCTGGTCCTG
Source organism: uncultured bacterium (assembly GCA_905216215.1). Taxonomy (GTDB): domain Bacteria; phylum Bacillota; class Clostridia; order Lachnospirales; family Lachnospiraceae; genus Allocoprococcus. The sequence continues at coordinate 98,772 of CAJMSZ010000001.1, forward strand.
AGTCAGGTTGTAGAGTGCATAAGTCTGGTCTTTCGTCTTAGTGACTGAATGCTTAATCGCATATCTTCCATTTGTAAGCCGGTCTATCTGCGCATAATGACCCGTTGCAATATAATCCGCACCAATATCCATGCTTCGTTTAAGAAGCGCTTCCCATTTCACATATCTGTTACAGGCAATACACGGATTCGGTGTTCTACCTCTGAGATATTCCGCTACAAAATAATCGATTACCTGTTTCTGAAACTCCTCTCTGAAGTTCATTACATAATAGGGAATACCAAGCATAGATGCAACTCTTCTCGCATCATCTACTGCCGATAGACCACAGCAGCCGCCATTTTCTTCCTGCACAATATTCTCTGTCTCCTGCCAGATTTGCATGGTGACACCAATGACATCATATCCTTGCTCCTTCAGTAGATATGCCGCGATAGAGGAATCCACTCCACCGGACATGCCCACTACAACTTTCTTCTTTTCCATTTAATATTCTTCTTCCTCTTCCTCTTCGCCTTCATGGATATCAGACTTTGGTTTTGAAAGACCTTCAATCTTAATACCATGTTTCTCTGCATAATCCCAGAGAGCTGCATGAATTGCTTCTTCAGCAAGAAGTGAACAGTGTACCTTTACCGGTGGAAGTCCGTCTAAAGCTTCCATAACTGCCTTATTGGTTACCTGCATTGCCTCTGAAATATGTTTTCCTTTTACCAATTCTGTAGCCATACTGCTAGTTGCTACCGCTGCACCACATCCAAATGTCTTGAATTTAACATCCTGAATGATACCATCATCATCAATATCAAGATAAATTCTCATAATATCGCCACATTTTGCATTTCCTACTGTTCCTACTCCGCTGGCGTCTTCAATTTCTCCCATATTTCTTGGATGCTGAAAATGATCCATTACTTTTTCTGAATACATGTTGTAATTCTCCTTCGCTTATTATAATCTATTTTTCTTCACTTTTCTTCTGTTTTTTCACAAAGTCTTCGTAAAGTGGCGACATCTTACGCAGATTTGCCACAATTTCTTTTAATTTATCTACTACAAAATCAATATCTTCTTTCGTTGTCTCTTCGCTAAGTGTCATTCTCAATGAACCATGTGCTTTTTCGTGCGGCAGTCCAATTGCAAGAAGTACATGAGACGGATCCAGAGAACCGGATGTACATGCAGATCCACTAGATGCACAGACACCTGCCATGTCAAGCATGATAAGCATAGATTCGCCTTCTACGAATTCAAAGCTTACATTTACATTGTTTGGAAGACGTTTTGTTGTATGTCCGTTTAATCTGCTGTAAGGAATTTCATCCAAAATACGTTTTATCATATAATCTCTTAACTCAGTTTCATATTTAATCCTCTCATCCATGGTTGCCACTGCGCGTTTTACAGCTGCTCCATATCCAACAATACCCGGAACATTTTCAGTACCTGCACGACGTTTTCTCTCCTGTGCACCGCCATGAACAAAGGAACGAATTTTCACGCCCTGTCTGATGTACAGAAAGCCAATTCCCTTTGGTCCGTTTAACTTATGACCACTGGAGCTAAGCATATCAATGTTACATTCATTTACATTAATCGGAACATGTCCAAATGCCTGAACCGCATCTGTATGGAACAGAACACCATGTTTCTTTGCGATTTCACCAATTTCCTTGATTGGTTCAATTGTTCCTATCTCATTGTTTGCAAACATAACCGAAATCAAAATAGTATCAGGTCGAATGGCATTTTCCAGTTCTTCCAGAGAAATCAAACCATCTTTATCGACATTTAAATAGGTGAATTCATAACCTCTTTTTTCCAGGTATTCTGCTGTATGAAGGATTGCGTGATGTTCAATCTTTGTTGTAATGATGTGTTTGCCCTTGCTTTCATATGCCTCTGCAGTAGCTTTTAACGCCCAGTTATCAGATTCTGTACCACCTGCCGTGAAATAGATTTCATTTCCTTTTGCGCCAAGTGCATTTGCAATAATCTCTCTCTGTTCTGTTACAACCTGCTTATTCTTTGACGCAATGCTGTAAATAGCAGACGGATTTCCATATTGTTCTGTAAAATACGGAAGCATTGCTTCTAATACCTCCGGTGCTGTTCTGGTTGTAGCTGCATTATCTAAATAAATTATTTTGCTCATCTTTTTGTTCCTCCTTCTATTTTACTTCGCTTTACCAGTTCATCTATTGTTATCTCATCAATGGTATGAATAATACTTTCATTTATCTTTTTCCATACATATTTTGTTACGCACTGGTCTTTCATATCACATTCTTCATCAGCATGAAATGCAGCACAGGATACAAGTTCCATATCGCCTTCCAATGCACGCAACACATCACCAACGGAAACCGTACTCACGTCTCTTGCCGGAACATATCCTCCCCCGGCTCCACGAATGCTCTTTACCAATCCGGCTTTTTTTAATTTTGCCATCAATTGTTCGAGATATCGTTCTGATAAATGCTGACGTTGGGCAATACTACATATAGAAACCGGTTCCTCCGTTCCATATCTTGCCAAATCGATATAGGCCCGCAGCCCGTATCTTCCTTTCGTCGATATCTTCAATCAATCGCCTCCATTTCCTACTAATATACTAGGATTTATGGATATAATTTAACACATAAATTCACCCATGTCAACGCATGGAAGAAAAAATGTCCAACATCCATTTCACAATTACAGGATTCACATAAGTTTCCAAAACAATTCCTGCAAACAGCATCACTACAACTGTTCCTATTTTCCATCCGTTCCATCTGAGGCTTTCTTTGCCCATAAAATGATTAATTATTATAACATAAGCAAATCCATAAAACAATACTTGTGGAAATAAAGCTCCAAAATAAAACAACATTCCCACAATTCCCATTCGCATGACAGCCGCAACAGCCAGCATTCCTCCCGCAAAGCCTGTCCACAAAACACAAACTTCACTTGCCACTCTTCTGAGTCGTGTCATTCCTGCAATTCCCATGAAAACCAGTGGTAAAGTTCTTTGTTTCAGCAGATAAACAAAATACTGTTCCTTTACTATTTTCTGGTTCACATATTGTCCCAAGAAATATTCATGAAAAACCCCTGTGGTTGTCACATACTTCGAACCAACAAAATTCGCATACACTATTCCAAGCAAAAAACCTGACATATACAAAAGAAGCAAAGCGTAACACCTATTTTTCTGCATCACCCATATTCCCCCGTTCTACCGATATTTCATTATATGTCAGACATCACATTTTATGATATAAAATACAGCAGAATAATATAGGATAATCTGGTAAAAACAGTAAAAAATAAAAAAGATGCGAAGTGCTAAAACTACTGAGTTTTCAACACTTTTCACATCTTTTTACATTTTCCGATTCAATTACGAATCTTACTTTGCGTAATCAGTAACACGCGATTCACGAATTACATTTACCTTAATCTGTCCTGGATATTCCAATTCAAATTCAATCTGTTTTGAAATATCTCTTGCCAGTAATACCATATCATCATCAGATATCTGTTCCGGAACTACCATTACGCGAATCTCTCTACCTGCTTGAATTGCAAAAGACTTGTCAACCCCTTTAAACTGGTTGGTTATTTCTTCTAACTGTTTTAATCTGTTTGTATATGTTTCCAATGTTTCCCTTCTCGCACCCGGCCTTGCAGCTGAAATTGTGTCCGCTGCCTGTACAACACATGCAATCAGAGATTCCGGTTCCACATCCCCATGATGTGCCTCCACTGCATTAATGATAAGTGGAGATTCCTTGTACTTTCTGCACAAATCTGCACCAATCTGGATATGGGACCCTTCCACATCATGGTCAATCGACTTACCGATATCATGTAAAAGTCCAGCACGTTTTGCAGTACGGACATCCAGTCCGATTTCCCCTGCCAACAATCCAGAAAGCTGTGCTACCTCAATAGAATGCTTCAATGCATTCTGACCATAGCTTGTTCTGAACTTCATACGTCCAAGAAGACGGATCAATTCCGGATGGATTGCATGCACACCTACTTCCAGTGCTGCAGCTTCACCCTCCTCGCGAATCATAGTATCCACTTCTTTTTGTGCCTTTTCTACCATTTCTTCAATTCTTGCCGGATGGATACGTCCATCTACAATCAGACGTTCCAGTGCAATTCTTGCCACTTCCCTGCGAATTGGGTCAAATCCTGACAATACAACCGCTTCCGGTGTATCGTCAATTATCAGTTCTACTCCGGTAAGCGTCTCCAAAGTACGGATGTTACGTCCTTCTCTACCAATAATTCTTCCTTTCATTTCATCACTTGGAAGCTGCACTACAGAAATTGTAGTTTCAGCCACATGATCTGCTGCACATCTCTGAATTGCTGTCACGACGTATTCTTTTGCTTTCTTTTCCGCATCTTCCTTCGCCTGATTTTCCAATTCTTTAATCATTTTCGCAGTATCATGCTTTACATCTTGTTCAACAGTTTTTAACAGATAATCCTTTGCCTGTTCGGAGGTTAGTCCTGAGATTCTTTCTAGTTCCTGTACTCTTTGCTTGCTAAGTTCTTCTACTTTCGCTTCGCGCTGCTTCATCGCTTCTTCTTTTGCCGTGAATGACGCTTCACGACGTTCAATAGCATCCGAACGCTTGTCTACGGCTTCCTCTTTGGAAAGGACACGCTTCTCATAACGCTGTAACTCTGCTCTACGTTCTTTTGTTTCCTTTTCGAGCTCATTCTTTGTTCTGATAGATTCTTCCTTAATCTCCAAAAGGGACTCCTTCTTCTTCGTCTCGGCCGTTTTCAATGCATCATCTATTATTTCTCTTGCTTTAATATCAGCATTCCCAATCTTGGAATTTGCATCATTCTTTAACTTGGATACTGTTGCAAAATAAGTAATAGGCACTGCCACTATTACGGTGACAACTACTGCAGCAATAGCTATTCCTATTATCGGCACAGGAGCACCTCCTTATTTAGTTTTCATTGCACAAAGTACAACACTTAAATTTTATACTGTTTTGGTAAATATGTCAAGCTTTCGCCAATGCCTTTCGAATTTCTTCGTAAGAAAATCCTTTTCTCATCAGGTATCCATACATCTTCTGCCGTTGCTTTTCATCCATCTCAGACGGCTCCCAGTGTTTTTTCTCCATAATTCTCCGTATGGTATCTGCTTCAGACTCTTCCTGATACAATTCTTCCAGTATAAAATCCACCTGCTCTCCTTTGACGCCTTTCTGCCCAAGAAGCATTTTGATTTCACGTTTACTCTTATTTGCTCTTTTACTGATAACAAAATTCCGAATATACGCTTCATCATTGATATACCCAAAAGACTTCACATAGGAAATTGCCGTATCTGTCACATCTTCCGGATATCCATTCTGTACCAGTTTCTCCCGAAGCTGGTGTTCTGTCCTTGGCATGGCATTCAACAAATGCATAGCACGCAGCTTCGCACGCTTTATCAGAACTTCTTCTTTAATCCTAGAAATCGTTTCTTCCGTTATCTCATGTTCTTTTCTCACCTGATACTTAGACAATTCGCCTTTGTATAACACAAAGGCGAATGCTTCATCAATGTAAATATTATATCTTGTCTTTGTCAGCGCTTCTATCTCTGTCACAATCATCTGTCTTCCACCTGCGCACCCGAATTATTTCTCTTTCTTATCATCATCCTTTGGCGCTGCGTCTTCACCAAGTCCATAATGTGCACGCACCTTCTCTGCAATTTCAGCCATCATTTCCGGATGTTCTGACAGATAAATCTTGGCATTCTCTCTTCCCTGCCCAATCTTCTCTCCATTATAAGCATACCATGCGCCACTCTTGTTCACTACATTCACATTGGCTGCCAAATCCAGAATATCTCCTTCTTTAGAAATGCCCTTACCAAACATAATATCAAATTCGGCCTCTTTAAACGGAGGTGCAATCTTGTTCTTTACGATTTTGACACGGACACGGTTACCTACCATCTCACCGCCCTGCTTTAACGTCTCGATTCTTCTTACATCCATACGGACAGAGGCATAGAACTTCAGCGCACGTCCACCTGTTGTCGTCTCCGGATTACCAAACATAACCCCCACTTTCTCTCGCAGCTGGTTAATAAAAATAACAACACAGTTTGATTTGCTGATTACCGGTGTGAGTTTTCGAAGAGCCTGAGACATCAATCTTGCCTGAAGACCCACATGAGAATCACCCATATCGCCTTCAATTTCCTGTTTTGGAACAAGTGCTGCAACAGAGTCCACTACAATAATGTCAATCGCACCAGAGCGAACCATCGTTTCTGTAATTTCCAATGCCTGGTCTCCACTGTCCGGCTGGGAAATATATAATTCGTCAATGTCTACACCGATATTCTTTGCATATACAGGATCTAATGCATGTTCCGCATCAATAAATCCTGCAATTCCTCCACGTTTCTGTACTTCTGCTATCATATGCAGAGCAACCGTTGTCTTACCACTGGACTCTGGTCCATAGATTTCCACAATTCTTCCTTTCGGCACGCCACCCATTCCGAGGGCTAAATCCAAGCTTAACGAACCAGTTGGTACTGTCTCCACCTGAACCTGTGCTGCCGGATCACCAAGCTTCATCACTGCACCTTTTCCAAAATCCTTCTCCAGCTTTGCAATTGCAGCCTCCAGCGCTTTCTTTTTATTCTCATCTGTCATATTTGCCATATATTTTCTCCTCATATTTTCGAACGAACGTTTGTTTTTTACATATTAGTACATATGTTCTGTTTTGTCAAGTTTTTTCTTTTTATTTATCCGATTTTATGATACCAGAAAAAAGAGTCGAAACCATATCAGGCTGCTCTAAGTAGTTATAGGACTCATAGTTCAAATATCTTTATCAGAGCATCTGCCACACCATCTTCATGGTGGGTTCCCGTAATGGTATCTGCCGCATTCTTACACTCGGGCACTGCATTTTCCACTGCAATTCCAAGTCCCGCCGCCTGCAGAAGTTCGCAGTCATTTTCCCCATCTCCGAAAGCAATAACTGCCTCCATAGGGATGTCAAGCTTCTCTGTAAGCCTTGCCACTGCCCGATGCTTTCCCGACTCCATACTGGAAATTTCTATGAGATGTCGGGTACTGCTGGTAATATAGACGTTATCAAACGTTTCTTCAATCTGTTTACGAAAATGTGCTTTGTCTTCCTCTCTTACCACAACATCAATTCCATCCAGGTTCTTTCGGTGTTCTAGCAGAAAAACTTCCATGTCTTCCACCGGCTCTCTCGTACGTTCAACGTATCCTTCAATCAATTCATTTCCCGTTGCAAATGCGGATGGATTTTCCCAGTAAGCTTTGCTTGCATAAGCTTTTCCATCAATAAAGCATTCATATGCAACAGGGCAGGAACGCAGAAGCCCACATAGCCTCTGTGCAACTTCTTCAGGAACTTTTGAGCACCACAAAGGCCGTTCCTCCAAAAGATCATATATCATTGCTCCGTTGGATGTAATAAGATAACGAAGCCCGCTTACCGCCAATACATCCTCCGGATAAGAGCATAAAGGCCGTCCACTGGCAGGAACAAACAAAATCCCCTTTTTTCTCAATTTGTCCAGTGCTTCTTTTGTCTTTTCCGACAGAGAATCTCCTTGTTGAAGAAGAGTCAGATCTAAATCCGATATCACACATTTATATTTCATCGCACTACTCACTCTGTTCTACTATTTGTTTTTATCTTTTTCTACAACTTCACCCTGTTTTTTATAAATACTGTTTGACGGCACATAGCCACGAACCATGGACAATGGATAAATATTCGTATTCTTTCCAACCACACTTCCCGGATTTAATACGGTTCCGCATCCAACTTCCACATTGTCTCCCAGCATGGCTCCGAATTTTTTCATACCTGTCTCAATATTTTCTTCCGGTGTCTTCACAACAACCAGCTTTTTGTCTGATTTCACATTGGATGTAATGGAACCTGCTCCCATGTGCGCTTTAAATCCCAGAATCGAATCTCCAACATAGTTGTAATGTGGTACCTGTACTTTATTAAAGAGAATTACATTTTTTAATTCTGTAGAGTTTCCTACCACTGCCCCTTCCCCGACAATTGCATTTGCACGGATAAATGCACAATGCCTCACTTCCGCATCTTTTCCAATAATCGCCGGTCCTCCAATAAATGCAGTAGGAGCCACTTTGGCACTCCTTGCAACCCATACATTGTCTCCACGTTTTTCATACTCTTCTTCCGACAATATAGCGCCTAATTCCATGATGAAATTACTGATTTTCGGAAGTACTTCCCAAGGATACTCTACACCGTCAAAAATATCCTTTGCTATGGTTTCATCCAACGTATACATTTCTTTTACCGTCATTTCTTTCATGATTTCTACTCCTTTTCACTCTTTTTTCTCTTTGTTGTACTTCTTTGATTGCTTTTACTATTATTTTTATAATACGAAGCCGCCTTATCGTAATATGCTCTTAAATGATAATGATTTTGCACTCCAAGTACTCCGTTAGTTCTGCTAATAATAAAATTCCGCAGCTTCACCATGTATTCCTCGGCAGTAATCTCGCCATCAGCAACATAGGTCAGACCTTTTTCCCAGCTTGCAGTCAATTCCGGATTCAGAAGAGAACGGATAGAGCAGGCAACCACATCATATACCATTTCTCCCAGCAGAGTCGGAGTAATAACCTGAGTTTTCTTGTTCAAAGACAAATATTTGATGTTGAACAGCTTTTTGAGAATTTCCGCACGGGTGGCACTGGTTCCGATTCCGCTTCCCTTTATCTGGGCGCGCAGTTCTTCATCTTCAATTAACTGTCCGGCATTTTCCATAGCAAGAATCATAGAACCGGAATTATAACGTTTCGGAGGTGCAGTCTCTCCTTCCTTAATATCAAGGCCCGACACGGTAAGGACATCGCCTTTTTTTATTTTCTGAATATACTCAAATAAATGAACATCCATATCTTTTCCTTCGTCATTTTCTACACTGTCATTTTCACTGGCCTTTTTATTTTTCGGAACCCCTGCCACCTTTAAATAACCTTCTTTCGCAAGCACACGGAAATTGGAGAAAAACTGTTCTTCCTTTATCTCTGTTACAATTGCAACTTTCTGATATTCTGCGGCAGGATAAAAAATACTCAAAAACCGCCGTACGATTAGTTCGTAAACCTGCTTTGCCGTATGTGAGACCGATGTCAGTGCAGAAAGTCCCTGCCCAGTAGGAATGATTGCGTAATGGTCCGTTATCTGCTTGTCATTGACATATCTGGATTTAGCCAGATTTTTGTAGCTTTCAAACTGTAAAATGTCTTTCAGATAAGGCTCTGCCACTTCATATTTGTACAATCCATTCAGATTCTTTGTAATCTCTTTCGCCACAGCCGTAGACAAAACACGGGCATCCGTTCTGGGATAAGTTACAAGCTTCTTCTCGTACAACTCCTGCACAATCCGTAAGGTCTCATCCGGGCTGATTTTAAATCGCTTGGAACATTCATTCTGAAGTTCTGCCAGATTGAATAACAGAGGTGGATTTTTCTTTTCTTTCTTTTTTTCAAGAGTTACAATCCGACACTGAAGTGGTTCGTTTTCACTTTTCAAATAAGCAATCAACTCTTTCGCATCCCGTCGTTCTTTAAAACCATTTTCTTTGTAAAGCTTTAAGGATTCAAAATATTTACTTCCTTTTACAGCACGCCATTCTCCTTCGAAAGTGCCGCCATCTGTGGTAATCGTTTCTATAATTTTGTAAAATGGCGTCTTTACAAATTCCCGGATTTCCCGTTCCCTGCGAACCACCATACCAAGCACACAGGTCATTACCCGCCCCACGGAAATCACAGTGTACTTATTTCCTAAATATTTGGAAATACTGTCTCCATATTTCAGCGTCAACAAGCGGGAAAAATTAATTCCCATCAGATAATCTTCTTTTGCTCTTAAATAAGCAGACTCTGAAAGATTATCATAGGCTGACAGGTCTTTCGCCTCCCGGATTCCACGCAAAATTTCTTCTTCTGTCTGAGAATCAATCCACACCCTGCGGCGTTCCTTCCCCGTTACTCCTGCCATCTGCTCTACGAGACGGTAAATATATTCTCCCTCCCGTCCCGAGTCAGTACACACATAAATACAACGAATGTCATCTCTGGTCAGAAGCATTTTTACCGTATCAAACTGTTTCTTGACAGAAGGAATCACTTCATACTTAAATTCATTCGGGATAAATGGCAAGGTCTGAAGGCTCCATTTCTTATACCTTTCATCGTATACTTCCGGATAACTCATAGTAACAAGATGCCCGACACACCAGGTGACAACTGCATCGTCACCTTCCAGATATCCATCTTTTCTTTTCATGTTTGTATGTAATGCTTTTGCAAACTCCTGTGCTACACTGGGTTTCTCCGCAATAAATATATTCTTCATAAATGTTCTTAAATACAGCCTTTCTGTCATATATCTGGTAACGTCAAAAGGTGGCCGGTCACAGTGAAAACAGATACAACTGTAACTGACCACCCATGCTTCACAGTATAACACATTCTCTCACATTCTGCCATACTGACAACTACCAGGTACTCTTCTTTCTTTTATACGATAATCGCTTCTATTGTTCTGCCCCCATGAGTGCAGCGCCAATTGCTCCCGCATATCTTGCAAGCGGGTCACTTGTAACAGATGCATGCAGCGCATTTTCCAGTCTTTCAATAACATACTGATCCTCGCACAGTCCACCTGTCAAGAAATACTTATCACTTGGCACTTGGGCAATCAACTGTACAACCTTCATAACAACCGATTCGATGACACCAAACGCAATATCTTCTCTTGGCGTACCACGACCAATCAGACTGATTACTTCTGATTCCGCAAATACAGTACACATAGAACTAATCGTAATGTGTTCCCCTTTTCTTGCCAGATCAGACAATTCATTCTGCGTAAGCCCCAGACGGTTTGTCATAACCTCAATAAATTTTCCTGTTCCCGCTGAACATTTATCATTCATAAGGAACTTCATTACACGACCATTTTTCAAAGAAATACCTTTGGTATCCTGCCCTCCGATATCAATAACAGTTCCATCATCATGAAATAAATAATAAGCACCCTTACCATGGCAGGTAATCTCTGTCACCACACGGTCTGCATATGGAACAGAAATTCGTCCGTATCCGGTTGCTACATAAGTTGCGTTATCCTTATTAATTCCTTCTGCTTCCAGTTGTTCATAAATATCATCTGCGGTCTTTCTACTGCTGAATCCAGTGTTAAGTAACAAGTGTTTTACCACTTTTCCTTCTTCCATTACAACCACCTTTGCTGCACTTGACCCAATATCAATTCCTACAAAATACATGTCTTCCTCCTGCTTCGTTCTGTATATATAGATACAAAGTACGTTCTTTTCTTTCACGTCACTATCTCTAGTTTAGTATTTTACATGCCATTCGTCAAATTGATAAAATCTATAAATCCATTTACGAAACGCGTCCTATTTCATACATCATAATTTCCAGCTTTCTGTAAAGCGCCTCCTCTGTCTCCCGTTCACTTATCCACACAGACTGACAACCTGTTTCTTCTTCAAAGGAATGCCTGCGTTCCTTTGGGAAACCAATCATGACCGCCCCGTCCGCTTTCCACTCTCTGGCAAATATGGTTCCTTCTTCGATGCCGTTTGCAAAATGAATCAGGGCATACTGCTTTTTGTTAAAAATATACTGTTCAATTTGCTTTAGATATTCGTAATTGCGGCACCTTTGTGTGGGTCTTCCATTTGCCGTCCCGTCCAAAATCACATAAAGCTTTGTTCCTCTTCCTGCCAGCACACGTGCGCGTACATTTAACAGATAGTCCTCTTCTTTGAGAATTTTTTCAATTTTTTGCTTCGTTTCCGTGCTCATTCGTTCCGTTCGCCCGTGTATCACATTTAACACGGTGGTCACACTGACTCCGGCTCTGGATGCAATTTCTTTTACCCGTACTTTTTTCCCCATTTTTCTTCCGCTCCTTCATTTTATTTTCAAATGTCAGCCAAAACCTCTCCTGTCCCTGACATTTTCCAGACTATAACACATATTTAGGGACATGTGTGATTTTCGATGAAGTACGTTATTCTCCTATATATTTCGACAAATTTCTGTAAAATTATTCTCCAATTTTCTATAAGATTATCAGTTGTGATTCCTGTATGCTTGTGCTATTCTTTTGATAAATACAATCGTAAAAAGGAGCTTTTCTTTCATGGATGGAATTATATTTGATATAGACGGAACCCTTTGGGACTCTACAGAATCTGTGGCAAAGGCATGGAATCATGCCATCATCGAACATGCAAATTTGGATTTGCATTTGACCGGAATCAGTCTTATGCCCCTGTTTGGAAAAACAATGGATGAAATTGAAGCGGCATTATTTCCCGATTTTACCCCAGCAAAGCGCGAGGAACTGGGAAATGCCTGTTATGAATACGAAAATAAATTTTTGTACGAAGAGCCTGGCATTCTCTTTCCGCACGTAAAAGAAGTCTTTCAGACTCTTTCCAAGTCTCACAACATTTATATTGTCAGCAACTGCCAATGCGGGTACATCGAAGCCTTTCTTCAGACTACGGGGCTGGAATCCTATATCAAGGATTCCCTGTGTTTCGGTCAGACCAATCTTCCCAAGGGAAACACCATCCGTATGCTGATGGAGCGCAATCATTTACAGGATGTTGTTTATGTGGGCGATACACAGGGAGATTACGATGCCTGTCAGATGGCAGAAATTCCTTTTATTTACGCCTCCTACGGATTTGGTCAGGTATCATCGGAAGTCTGCTCTATCCAGGGATTAGATGAACTTCCTCCATTACTGGAAAATTGGAACAAAAAAACAGAAAGAGGATGTTAATATGGTAAAGAAATGGCAGATTTCCATTCCAGAGTTTGAAGATGATTCCCAGAGGAATTTGTATATTTACCTTCCCTTGTCCTACCATTCTTCGCACAAACGCTATCCTGTCCTCTACATGTTTGACGGTCACAATCTGTTTTTTGATTCAGATGCCACCTATGGGAAATCCTGGGGCCTGAAAAAATATCTGGACAAAAATCGTGTGGATTTAATCGTGGTCGCACCGGAATGCAGCCACCAACCGGACAACGGACGTTTAAAAGAATATGCGCCTTACACTTTCACAGACACTACATTTGGCCGGATCGAGGGACATGGACATACCACAATAGAATGGATGATTCACGTGTTAAAAAAAGAAATAGATAAGCAGTTCCGCACGCGAAAAGGCCGGGAATACACCTACATCGCAGGAAGTTCTATGGGTGGTCTTATGAGTCTGTATGCTTTAATCCAATACAATCACATATTTTCCAGAGCTGCTGCACTTTCTCCTTCTCTGTGGACTGCACCGGACAAGCTGACGGAATTAATCCGGAAATCCCGTCTGTCTCCGGACACTATCTGCTACATGGACTATGGCTCTGAAGAATTTTGCAATCACCCTGAAATGGAAAGAACCTACCGCCAGATTACGAACGAATTACAGGATCGTCACATTTTGCTGACAAACCGGATTGTTCCAGGCGGGAAACACTGTGAAGCCTCCTGGGAAAAGCAGCTTCCATTTGTCATCCCGGCTTTGCTATACAGACAATAATATACCAATACACGAAAAGGAGATTCCGTATACAATGAAAAATTTTATTTTTATATCACCAAATTTTCCAACCAACTACTGGAAATTCTGCAGAGAATTAAAAAACAACGGGTTGAATGTTCTTGGCATCGGTGACCAGCCATACGATGAACTTTCTTCTGATTTGAAAGGCAGTCTGAATGAATATTACAAAGTCGGTTCTCTGGAAAATGAGGACGAAGTCTACCGTGCTGTTGCATTTTTCATCCACAAATATGGACGGATTGACTGGCTGGAATCCAACAATGAATACTGGTTAGAGCGCGATGCTGCACTTCGTACAGATTATAATATTCCATCCGGATTTCACACATGTGATATGGACCGCATCAAATGCAAATCAAAAATGAAGGAATACTATACACGGATTGGTCTTCCGGTGGCACGCTATCACCTGGTTGATACAATCAAAAAATGCTTCGAATTTGTCAGTACAGTCGGCTACCCGGTTGTTGTAAAACCAGATAACGGAGTTGGTGCATCCGACACTTATAAACTGTCTTGCGACGAAGATATGTATGAATTTTTCAACAAAAAGAATCCAAAGGTTACCTACATCATGGAAGAATTTATTACTGCAGAAATCAATTCCTATGATGCTATTATTGACGAAAACGGAGAACCTATCTTCGAAGCAGGAAATGTAACCCCAGTCTCCATCATGGATGTGGTAAATACCTCTGGAGATTCTATTTATTATATTGTGAAAGACCTTGCCGATGACATACGGAAGGCTGGACGTGACACAGCCAAAAGCTTCGGGGTAAAAAGCCGCTTTGTACATTTCGAATTTTTCCGTTTGACCAAAGACCAGCCAATCGGTAAAAAGGGAGAGGTGGTTGCTTTGGAGGTAAATATGCGCCCGTGCGGTGGATTTACACCTGATATGATTAACTTTGCCCGTAACACGGATGTCTATAAAATATGGGCAGACATGATTGCTTTCAATCATTCTACTGTGTCAGAAGGCCGACATGCCTACTGTGCTTTCGCGGGACTGCGCGACAATCAGGAGTATGTAATGAGCCACGAAGAAATCATGGACAAATATGGTGCATCCATGAAAATGGTGGAACGGATTCCTGATGCCCTCTCTGGAGCTATGGGAAACCAGATGTATGTTGCTACCTTTGATACATCAGAAGAAATGCATACTTTTTACCATGATATTCTTCAACACAAATATTCTTAGAAAAAAGCGAGACCTATGTAAGAATACAAAAGTCTCGCTCTTATTTAATAAAGATTATCTGTTTTCAGTTATTCCATATCATTTACCGGAAATCAGGGTCTGTCATCTGGTAGCAGTCCAGTTCGCAACAGCAACCGCCCACCTTCGCATAGACAGATTCTTTGTTCTTATATGTCTCAATACCTTCTTCCACTTTGGCAATCATTTTCTCTCTGTCTTTAGGAAGTACACCTCTGACACGAACCTTCACAAAGTCATGAAAACCGTCATATTCCACTCCATCTACATCCAGAAGTTCCAGGAGACGTTTTTCTTCCTCCAGATTCTCTAATTCGTCTGCCGGAACAAACAAGCCCTTCTCAATATCCCTGTAAAGTGGTGCTTCTACATGTAAGAACATAGAAAAGTTCACAATCTTTTTCGGTTTTGTCTTGTTATAAAATTCTGCAATTGCCTCAGCATTTTCAATGCCACGACCTTTTCCGGCAATTCCGGTCATCATGTGTGCATCGTACTCCAGTCCTACTTTGTGCAGACGCTCAATGGCTTCATAAACCTGCTCTTTATTATGGTCCTTGCACATGAAATGAAGTACATCGTCCAGTCCTGTCTCTATTCCGAGATAAAGCTGATCTACACCGGCCTCCTTCAATGCTTTCAATTCCTCATCGCTTTTTTCACGAATATTTGTCACCGTCGCATCCATATTCACACTCTGGCAATCCGGGAAATATTTATGCACCATTTTCAAAATCGTAAGTAGCTTATCTGTAGCAATTCCAAAGGCATTCCCATCGCCCAGAAATACACGTTTGGGATTACCACCAATCTCACTTACCCGAACAAGCTCTGCCTCTATCTGTTCAAGCGGAAGTTCTCTGTACTTCAAATGCTTGAACAAGGTACAGAACTTACATGCATTGTAAGAACATCCCACAGCTACCGGGAGCATAAATGCAGACCTTTCCATTGGGGAACGGCAAATTTGACCTTCATATTCCATATTGATTCCTCCAGTCCTTAGAAACGTAAAGAAAAACACATTTACCCAGATACAGTTTGCAGCATACGCTTCAGCTTCAATATAAGCATCGTGTTGCTCATTCCAAGCTTAAAATTTTCCAGCTTTTGCTGCTTCTTCGATACCTACGGCAACTGCCACGGTGGCTCCAACCATAGGATTATTTCCCATTCCAATCAGCCCCATCATCTCTACATGTGCAGGAACAGAAGAAGAACCTGCAAACTGTGCATCCGAATGCATGCGTCCCAAAGTGTCCGTCATACCGTAGGAAGCCGGTCCTGCAGCCATATTATCCGGGTGAAGCGTACGTCCTGTACCCCCACCTGAAGCAACAGAGAAGTATTTCTTTCCTGCTTCAATACGCTCCTTCTTATAAGTACCTGCTACCGGATGCTGGAAACGAGTCGGATTTGTTGAGTTTCCAGTAATAGAAACATCCACACCTTCCTTCCACATAATTGCCACACCTTCACGGACATCATTCGCTCCATAACAGTTTACTTTCGAACGCAGGCCATCGGAATATGCAATTCTCTTCACTTCCTTCAGTTCGCCTGTATAATAATCATATTCTGTCTGTACATATGTAAATCCATTAATACGGGAAATAATCTTCGCCGCATCTTTGCCAAGTCCATTTAAAATAACACGAAGTGGTTTTTTACGGACTTTGTTGGCTTTCTCTGCAATACCAATAGCTCCTTCTGCCGCAGCAAAGGATTCATGTCCTGCAAGAAAAGCGAAACAATCTGTATCTTCCTCCAACAGCATTTTACCAAGATTACCATGTCCAAGTCCAACCTTACGCTGGTCAGCTACAGACCCTGGAATACAGAAAGACTGAAGTCCCTCTCCGATTGCTGCCGCCGCTTCTGCCGCAGTACGACAATTCTTCTTAATAGCAATCGCAGCCCCGACTGTATATGCCCAACAGGCATTTTCAAAACAAATTGGCTGAATGGCCTTAACCTGTGCATAAACATCCAGTCCTGCATCTTTCGTAATCTTTTCTGCCTCTTCAATAGAAGCAATCCCATAACTGTTTAACACCGCATTGATATTCTCAATACGTCTTTCATATGATTCAAATAAAGCCATGTCTCCACTCCTCCTACTCTTTTCTCGGGTCAATGATTCTTACTGCATCTTCCACACGTCCATACTGTCCCTGTGCTTTTTCCCATGCTTCGTTAGGAGTGTCACCTGCTTTGATGAAGTCGGTAAACTTTCCAAGACTTACGAACTTATAACCAATGATTTCATTATTGGCATCCAGAGCAATCCCTGTTACATAGCCTTCTGCCATTTCCAGATAACGAGGTCCCTTTTCCAGGGTTCCATACATGGTTCCCACCTGCGAGCGAAGTCCTTTTCCAAGGTCTTCCAGACCAGCGCCAATGGCAAGTCCACCTTCTGAAAATGCGCTCTGTGTTCTTCCATATACAATCTGTAAGAACAATTCTCTCATTGCTGTATTGATTGCATCACATACGAGGTCTGTATTCAAAGCTTCCAGAATGGTCTTTCCCGGAAGGATTTCGGAAGCCATGGCAGCAGAATGTGTCATTCCCGAACAACCGATTGTTTCCACCAATGCCTCCTGAATGATCCCATCCTTGACATTCAGTGTCAGCTTACAGGCTCCCTGCTGTGGTGCACACCAGCCAATGCCATGTGTGAATCCGGATATGTCGGAGATTTCTTTTGCCTTTACCCATTTTGCTTCTTCCGGGATTGGTGCCGGCCCATGATTTGCGCCCTGTGCTACCGGACACATCATTGTTACTTCCTGTGAATATATCATGTTAATACCCCTTTCAAAATATGAATTTCACGCTTTGAGAAATGTCTCATAATTTCACATCATCTACCTGATATTTTCTCATAGTTTGACAGTTTCGTCAATTGCTTCTTGGCAATCCAGAAGCTTTTCCCTCAGCAGTGTAAGTGCCTGTACTACAGACGAATCCCGGTTTCGTTCCCGATTTCCGGTAAACTGACATTTCTTCACATACACCCTGCCTTGCACGTAGCATCCAATATACACCAGACCCACCGGTTTATCTGGAGTTCCCCCTCCCGGTCCCGCAATTCCGGTCACACTTAAAGCGACATCTGCGCCTGCCTCTTTCGCTGCACCTATTGCCATTTCTGTTGCGGTTTCTTCACTGACTGCCCCAAACCGTTCCAATGTCCCATGCTTCACACCAAGAAGTTTTTCTTTTGCAGCATTTGCATAAGTAATATAGCCTTCATTATATACTTCGGAAGCTCCTGCCACATTCATAATTCGTCCCGCAAGCTTGCCTGCAGTACAGGACTCCGCTGTTGTGACAGTAAAATGCTTTTGCTTCAACAAGTCCACGATCGTATCTTCCAGAGTGACACTTTCTTCCGTTGTAAAAATTGCTTTTCCAAATCGTTTCTGCATTTCGCTTAACATTGGCGCAATCATTTCTTCTGCTTCTTCTTGGTTTCTGGCCTTGGCAGTAATACGGAAGTGCACTTCTCCGGTCTTGGCATATGGAGCCAGAGTCGGATTGCTCTGTTTGTCCATCAAGTCTGCCACCATAGTCTCTGCGGCGCTTTCCCCGATTCCACAGATTTTCACCATTCTGGAATAAATCCCTTCCGTCTGCTGTTTATTCAGATAAGGTGCAACATCTTTTTCGAACATAGGATGCATTTCCGATGGAGGTCCAGGCATTAAAATCGCTGTCTTCCCATTTTCATGATCCTCTAAAATAATCCCCGGTGCTGTTCCGTTCTCATTATCAAGGATGATAGCTCCTTCCGGAATCATGGCCTGTTTCCAGTTATTTTCTGTAATACGACTTCGCCCAAGCTTCTGCATATAAGTAGTAATCCGTTCTTTGGTATGCTCGTCCAGATAAAATGCTCTGCCAAATACCTTTGCCACAATCTCTTTTGTCAAATCATCCTTGGTAGGTCCAAGCCCCCCTGTCAGGATAATAATATCTGCTCTCCCAAGCGCCTGCCTTACCACTTCTTCCAGTCTTACCTCATTATCCCCAACAACACTCTGCCGATATAAAGAACAACCCAGCAAAGCACACTGCTCTGCCAGGTATGTTGCATTTGTATTCACAATGTTGCCAAGTAAAATTTCAGTGCCCACGGAAATGAGTTCCACTACCATTTTACATGCCTCCCTTAGTCAATACTTCCTTATTCTTCATAATATAATCCATCAGTGAAATCAAGGTCAGCGCCACTGCTATCAGAGTCAGCACAGCCTCCAGTTCCACAAATATCCCGCCCAAATCCATAATCTTCACAATAATCAGCGCCATCTGGGAAACAGTCTTAAACTTGCCCCAGTAGTTTGCGGCAATCACAATTCCATTATCGGATGCCACAAGGCGGAATCCACTGATGATAAATTCTCTTGCAATGATAATCAGCGTTACCACTACATTCAGCCTGTCCATCGCAGTCAGACAGATTAAAGCAGTGCACACTAACAGCTTATCCGCAAGAGGGTCCATAAATTTTCCAAAATTTGTAACCAGATTCTGTTTTCTCGCAATCTTCCCATCCAACATGTCTGTCAGACTTGCCACACAGAAAATAACAAGTGCAATCCATTTATCCGCACTTCCTGTAATATCTGCCAGCAGAAATACTACAAAAAAAGGAATCATGATTATTCTTAATATTGTCAACTTATTTGGTAAATTCATAATGCTCCTCCTATATCAGTTCTCCGATCAGGTCATATTCCATTGCTCCGGTCACTTTTACTTTTGCAAAATCGCCCGACATGAGTTCTTCATCTGTATTTACAAAAATCAGTCCGTCTACGTTCGGTGCATCACGGTAGGTTCGTCCCACATAGGCATTCTCGTCGGCTACTTTTCCTTCAATCATCACAAGGAGTTCTCTGCCAATCATATCTTCTGCCTGTTCAAATACAATATCCTGCTGAAGTTCCATCAGTTCTGCCTGACGTTCTTCTTTCACTTCTTCTTTAATCTGACCATCCATCTTCGCAGCCGGTGTATCTTCTTCCGGTGAATAGGTAAATACACCAAGACGTTCAAATTCCATCCTGTCTATGAAATCCATCAGTTCTTCATGGTCTTCCTGTGTTTCACCGGGGAATCCCGTAATAAGGGTTGTACGAAGCGCGATATCCGGCATAGCAGCACGCAGCTTTTCAATGGTCTCAATCAATTGTGCCTTGGAAGTTCTCCTTCCCATTTTCTTCAGAATAGCATCACTTGCATGCTGAATCGGAAGGTCCAGATAATGGCAAATCTTTGGTTCTTCCTTCATAGTCTGAATCAGTTCCTCGGTAATTTCTTCCGGATAGCAATACAGAATACGAATCCACTGAATACCACTAATTTTGCACAGTTCCCGTAAAAGCTTCGGAAGCATCTTCTCTCCATATATATCCTGACCATACACGGTTGTCTCCTGGGCTACCAGAATCAATTCCTTGACACCGCCTTCGGCCAGTTCCCTGGCTTCTTTTAACAGATTTTCCATTGGTACACTACGATAATTGCCACGTACCTTCGGAATAATGCAGTAAGTACAGTGTTTGTCACATCCTTCTGCAATCTTTAGATATGCAAAATGCCCTCCTGTTGTCACCAGACGCTTTGTCTTGACCTCCGGAAGATAATCCACATCCTTCATGGTAATCCGTGACTGTCCACGTTCTACCATATTATCACTTAATACACTGTCGATGACATTTCCAATTTCCTCGTAAGATGTAGTTCCAAGTACTGCATCCACTTCTGGAATTTCTTTCAGTATCTCATCTTTATAACGCTGTGCAAGGCATCCCGTTACAATTAATGCCTTAAGTCTGCCCCTTTCCTTAAGCTGTGCCATCTCTAAAATATTCTGAATACTTTCTTCTTTGGCATCATGGATAAAACAGCAGGTATTTATGATGATAATATCTGCTTCGTTTTCATCATCCACCATCTGGTGTCCACGCTGTGCAAGGATTCCAAGCATCACTTCGGTGTCAACCAGATTCTTATCACATCCAAGTGAAATGAATAATATATTCATAATCTGCTTCTCCTATATATTCACAAGGCAGATACAACCACTTGCATCTGCCTTATTTCTTACTCTTCCTCTTCTGTTTCCTCTGCAATAATCTTAATCTTTGCACTATTAAGCTCATCAATTGCAATTGAAAGTGGTTTCTCCCCACTCTTAACAGGAACCATGGCAGGCTCGCCATCAATTAACTGTCTTGCTCTCTTCGCTGTGGCAAGTACGATAGAATAACGGCTGTTTACAATCTTGGTTGCGCCCTCTTCTACGTCCTGATTTACTACTTTCATTAAATCTGAATATGACGGATGTAACATTTCACATTCTCCCTTCTACATATAAATATTCTAACTAAGTTTCCCTTCTACAATTCCTGCAGTTCTTTTCTAATATCTGCAATCATCTTCTGACAGTGATTCACCTTCTTATGTTCTGCCTGAATGACCTGATGCATATCTTCCATGCAAACATCCAAGTCATCATTTACAATCAGATAATCATACGAATCCATGTACTGAGCCTCTTCTATCGCACGCCTCATTCTGGCCTCAATCACTTCCATTGATTCCGTACCTCTGCCAACAAGTCTCGCTTTTAACTCTTCAGCACTTGGAGGTGTCACAAATAAGAGCAATGTATCCGGATACTTTTCTTTTACTTTCAGTGCCCCCTGAATCTCTATTTCAAGGATAACATCTCTTCCAGCCTCTAACTGGTCTGTTACATAACTTTCTGGTGTTCCATAATAGTTGTCAACGTATTTAGCATACTCTATAAGCTCATCCTGTGCAATCATTTTTTCAAATTCTTCCACAGTCTTGAAAAAATATTCCTTCCCATGCGTTTCTCCCTGACGAGGCGCTCTGGTCGTTGCCGAGACAGAAAGTGCATAGTTGTCATAATTTTCCAATAGTTTTTTCATCAATGTGCCTTTCCCTGCACCGGAAAAGCCCGAAACCACAATAAGAATTCCTTTATCCTGATTCTTCATACTCTCTCCCGCTTTCCTGATCTTCACATATTTAGACTATGTATTATAACACATTCCATCATCAATTAGAAAGATTATTCAATATTTTGTATTTGTTCACGTACTTTTTCTATTTCTGTCTTCAGAGTAATCGCATAGTTGGAAACCGTCAGATCATTTGCTTTCGACAAAATGGTATTCGCCTCTCGGTTCATTTCCTGTGCAATAAAATCAAGCTTTCGCCCAATTCCTTCCCCTGACTCAAAGCTATCCTTCATATGCTTGATATGACTCTTTAATCTTACTACTTCTTCATCCGTACAAATCTTGTCTGCAAATAATACAATCTCAGAAGCCATTCTGTTTTCGTCAATCTGACTATCCGTCAGCAGTTCCCGAACCTTTGTCTCTAACTTTTCTCTGTATTCAGCAACAATCTGAGGAGAACGTTCTTCAATCAGCTCAACTGTCTCCAGCATACCATCCAGCTTTCCAACAATATCTTTCTTTAACTGCTCTCCTTCTTTAGTACGTGTCTCTACAAACTGTCTGCAAGCTCCATCCAGTGCTTTCTGAAGACCATTCCAGAGTTCTTCCTCATCTACGACCTGTTCTTCCATGGTAAGCACTTCCGGACAACGGGACAATGAATAAGCATTTACCTCAGAATTAATACCAAACTCTGTCTGCATCTGTTTAAAATATTTCAGATATTCTGCCGCTAGTGCATGATTGTACTTCAGAGAAACCTGTTCTTCTGACAAGTCTTCATATGTGATAAAAATATCTATCTTGCCTCGTTGTACATACTCTTTTAACCGATTGCGGATTGCAGTTTCGAAAAAATTCAACTTCTTCGGCATACGCATATTCACATCCAGATATCTGTGGTTGACCCCCTTCATCTCCACGGTAAACTTTCGCTCTGCCTCGGACACCTCGCACCGTCCGAATCCTGTCATACTTCTGATCATTTGCTTTTCCTCTTCTCATTTGTCATTTAGACGCAAATCTACACATATAGTATACGGCATTTTCAAAGTCCCGTCAACGCAAGAAAAGAGAAGAAATGGAATTTGACTCCACTTCTTCTCTTTTGTTTATTTCACTTACCTGGGTTCAAGTTCGGACATATGTTTACGACAACATCATTCGGTCATTTGCGAACTCGCCACCGCTTACTTTACATGTTTTCTTCCTCTTTTCCCACTTACTTCCTTCTTTTTTAATTGTTCTTGTTCTAAATATTTGCTATACTGGGAAAAGAAATTGATAAAAGAGGGATTACTATGGCATTTGACGGAATCACGGTTGCCGGAATTGTTCATGAACTGAACCAGACAATTCTGAACGGTCGTATCAATAAAATCGCGCAGCCGGAAACAGACGAGCTGCTGCTTACAATCAAAACACCTTCGGGACAGAAACGCCTCTGCATTTCAGCAAGCGCTTCTCTCCCACTCATATATCTGACGGATGAAAATAAGCCCAGTCCTATGACTGCGCCAAATTTCTGTATGCTCCTGCGTAAGTATATTGGAAACGGAAGAATCGTGGCTATCACACAGCCATCTTTGGAAAGAATCATCCATTTTGATATCGAACATCTGGATGAGCTTGGCGACTTGTGCCGCAAAACCATGATTGTAGAAATCATGGGAAAACACAGCAATATTATTTTCTGTAATGACAAAGGAATGATTCTGGACAGCATAAAGCATGTTTCCTCTCAGATGAGCTCTGTCCGCGAGGTCCTTCCCGGAAGAGAATATTTCATTGCGGATACTACACACAAATTAAATCCTCTGGAAGTTTCCCAGACAGATTTCATTCAGGCGTTGTGCGAAAAGCCTATGAACCTTGGAAAGGCCATTTACAATAGTTTTACCGGAATCAGTCCTGTTGTAGCAGAAGAAATCTGTAGTATTTCCGGTGTGGACTCCGATATTCCTGCAAAGGATATGAATGAAGATATTCTGGCACATCTCTACCGCCAGTTCACATACTTCTTTGAAAGTGTAAAAAGCGGAGCATTTCATCCGGTTATTTATTATGAAGGAAAACTTCCAAAGGAATTTGCTGCGATTCCACTGACACATTTGGCAGATTACGAGGCGGTTTCATTTGAATCCATGTCACAGGTTATCCGAAGCTACTATGCTTCCAAGGATACCATTACCCGAATCCGTCAGAAATCTTCCGACCTTCGAAGAGTGGTACAGACTGCCCTGGAACGAAACCGCAAAAAATATGATTTACAGTTAAAGCAAATCAAAGACACGGAAAGCCGGGATAAGTACAAGGTTTATGGGGAACTTCTTCACACCTATGGTTATCAGCTCAGTGGCGGGGAACGTTCCATGGAGGCCCTGAACTATTATACCAATGAGATGATCACGATTCCCTTGGATTCGCAGAAGTCTGCTATGGAAAACGCACAGAAATTTTTCGAAAAATATAATAAGCAGAAGCGTACTTTCGAGGCACTCTCTACCTTAATTGAAGAGACCAGAGAGGAAATCACCTATCTGGAATCCATCAGTAATGCACTGGATATCGCCCGTACCGAAGATGACTTGGCTGAAATCAAGGAAGAACTCATAGGAACCGGCTACATCCGCAGAAAATTCACAAAAAAGAAAGTGAAAATTACGAATAAACCACTTCATTTTCTCTCGTCCGATGGTTACCATATGTATGTAGGAAAGAATAATCTACAGAACGAAGAACTGACCTTCCATTTTGCAACCGGAAATGACTGGTGGTTCCATGCCAAAGGTGCACCCGGCTCCCACGTCATTGTAAAATCCAACGGAGAAGAACTTCCAGACCGCACTTTTGAAGAAGCCGGAAGACTTGCTGCACATTTTTCCAAGAATGGTGGCGCAGAAAAGGTGGAAATCGACTATGTAGAAAAGAAACACGTCAAAAAACCAAACGGAAGTAAACCGGGATTCGTCGTGTATTACACCAACTATTCCCTGATGATAGATTCCGATATTTCCGGAATTCAGGAATTGCCATAGATAAAACAAGGGATTCATCCACAATGCAATGTAGATGAATCCCTATATTTTCTTGATTACAAATGATATTCTTCATACCACATATTTCTATATTCTTTATCTTCCGTTGCCTGCAATAGCTTCTCTGTCTGCTGTTCTTTTAAAAGTATATTGGTCAAAATTGCTTTCTTACTCAAATAAATCCACCCTTTTCAGTAAAACAAAATCTTCCTCTCCATCATGTCCTATTATCATTGTAGCTTTCTCTACATCTGTTGGAAATTTGAAATTTGATAAAAAATCATCCGTATAATATCCAAGTTCCTTGTCCTGTCCCTGGATGTAGAAAAGATTTTTATCATATACTTCTTTGCCTCCGACAACAATACGCACATGAATTGTTGATGGCGGTATCTTAGCTGAATTATCATAATAATCGATATATGGTCTGATATTTATGACACTATTGTAAGCAAAATTGATATTCAAAGATGCCTTCCACCTACTATCTGTTCCTGTCAAATCCACGCACTTATTATAGTTTCTCTGATAATATCCCAGCATACCACACAGCAGAATCACAACAACGATACAAGTAAAGATGATTTTTTTGCTTTTTTTCACAGATATCACTCCTCTCAAATTTCCTTATGTAATTGCTCCCAATCTTATAATACAACTATAATTAAAACTGCTCTTTTTGCAAAGCACCTGTTAGGCGCAATCACGCTACAATCCGTTGCTTTCTGAAAATAACAAAAGAGCAGCCATAAAAAACAGGTTGCTCTTCTACATTTTAAAGTAAACTTATGAATAAGAATACACTTTATCCAGTTGTCTCATATAGTTTTCAATCTCTGCTGCCTCTTCTTCTGACACTTTCTTTCCCGAATAATAATATGTCACTTTAGGTTCTAATCCATTTCTACTCTCATCCGCATCAAGTCCCGTCACACGAATCAGTTGATTCACCGTTCCTTCGTTTCCGTCCACAAAATGAATATACTCTGGAAAAACCTTCCGAAGGGTTTCTTTGAAATAATTGAAATGGGTACAACCAAGTACTACCGCAGTATAGTTTTTCAAATCGAATTGTTTCAATTCTTCCCGTAAATATGCTTCCACTTCCTCAGAGTCAAAATCACCGCACTCCGCAAAGCGGACCAATTGGGGAAGTGGGATTAAATCCACGTCATGCTCCGTATCTACTCGTTCCAGCAAGTTATGAAGCTTGTCCCCTGCTATCGTCACCGGAGTTGCCATCACCAGAATCCGCTTTCCTGTGTCACCATATAACTCTACTGCCTTTTTTACCGCTGGCTCCATCCCCACAATTGGAACCGGATACTGCGCCCGGAACTCTTTGGCAGCAACACTGGTTGCTGTATTACAGGCAATCAATATTGCATCGACACCTTCTTTTATCAAAAAATCAAAAATGGAATGAATATAAGTTTTAATCTCTTCTACACTTTTCTCTCCATACGGAACATGGGCTTCATCTGCATAATAAATAAATTCCCCATCTGGGATTTTCTTCATTGCATGATGCAGAACCGATAACCCTCCGATTCCTGAATCAAATATTCCTACTTTCATATAATATGACACCTGCTTTTATTTTATCCTGAAAATGCACTTTTTGCATTGTACGCTTATTTCTCTATTCCCAATATTTTTCAATAAGTGATAGGATCCTTTCTTCATCTAAGTCAGATGCATCTGTCAATCGCCTGGTTGCCTCTTCCTTAGAGAGTCCCAACTCACGTACTATTTTTATCGAAGCCTTTAAACCTTCCTCTATTCCTGCTTCTATCCCTTCTTCTCTGTCCCAGATTCTTTGTCTTTCTTCGTCATATTCATAGATACTCATCTTCTTTGCCTCATTTCTGTATCGTGTCAAAAAATCTGCCAATATACCTTCCGCAATACATTCTATAATGGCTCTTTCTACGGCTTCTTCTATATCAACCAGCTCTGCGTACTCCCTGACTCTCGAAGTATAAGTGACATAATCACTCAAAGTTTTACAGGCATTTACAATGTCATTGTTATAGCCGGAATTGATATTAAGTAACACTGCCTTCAGATTCAACCATGGGTCTTCTTCCTGAGTTTCGAAAGCCTCCGCCAGTTCCAATACTTCTCTTTCCGGTCTTTCTTCTTTTCCATTATAGAAAATCAAAAATCTCGGAGATGGAAGAATAATCCTTCTGCTTCCATACAAGTTACAGTCCTTCGTCATCTTGGAATACAAGTCTGAAACATAAAACAGATACCGAAGTGGAAGATTCGGACTGTATGTGGACTGATGTTCATACAATGACAATCTTGAATCAATAATAAAAGAAACATCATTATGCATAGACAGATATATCGCATTTTCCAATGTGTTTATTTCCAGTTTGTCCGGGTCTGAATAATTTGTCCCGTTCACCGCATTATATAGTCCCAACAATTCTTCTTTTTCCCGGAAAATCATTTCAAATAATCGTGCCTTGTAATCCCGTCTTACATTTGTGTTCTTTTCTTCATTTGCCATAAGCATCCTCCTTTTGTTGTATATGCAGGAGATATAAATATACTTATAGCTAAAAATCACACAGTAAATACAATTGTATCCATTTTCTTATTCACATCTCACTGCTCTATTAATTGGTAACAAAGCATTGAGATTTCATAAAATAAATAAGACCTTAGAAATGTAGTCCGATTGCGTCTCCGCCAGAATATCAGAAAAATAATGCTTTCCAATAGAATAGCATATTTTCTTATTTTGTGGAATAGATACAAGTAAAAATTTCTTCAATTCAATGAATAAACTTATTCTAGCACCATCTTTTATATATCTTTATCAAATATCGATGATGATACTCACAACGATAATAAAGCAGAGCGTTCCTCTTCATTATATTCTATTATTTCTGTGTATACTTCTAAAATGATTTATCATGTACATATATTAAATAAATGATTACACATAGTAAAGAAACCACAATACCAATATAAAATTCCGGAACCAGTACATAGCTTCTTGCTTTTTCCATATCAATTGGCTGTCCACTTCCGTAATTGTAAGCTGTAAAATATGTATATACTTCAGCGATTACTATCCCCAAAAGTCCCAAAAACCCGAACTTCTTTCTAGTATTACTTGAAAACATATTTCCACATACCCCTACAAAAAATAATATTGTAAAAAAAACACCAATGGGATTAAAAAGATTTATAAAACCGGTTATCGCACCAGCCGTTCTACTAAAACCATATTGATTCATTATCATTGGCATAATGCTTAGACAGTATAAACAGAAAAGATTTTTTTTATTAACCATAACGTCTCTCTCCAAACTTTATCAAATTCATTCTATTTCCAATATTTTTCGATTGTAGACTGCACCTCTTCTTTACTCAAATCAAACGCATCCATTAACTTCACCACTGCCTCGTCCTTTGGAACAGACAGAGCATACATAATTTTTGCAGAAGCATCTAGTCCTTTAGCCAGTCCAATTCTTTCGCCTTCTTCTTTTCCTTCTTCTCTGTCCCAGATTCTTTGTCTTTCTTCGTCATATTCATAGATACTCATCTTCTTTGCCTCATTTCTGTATCGTGTCAAATTAACCTCAATGTCCCATTTTCAATTTGAAACCATTCTTCACTCAACTCTGTTTTTTCAATTGCACCATTTTGTGCTTTTATCCAATATGCTTTATTGCATTCCTCTTCTTTCAGAATCCTATATTGATTGTTTTTCATCAGTAACGCTGTTTTATTTTCCAAAGCAATGCCCGGCATCCCTGTTTCTTCAACCATCAAATCAAAAGTATTTCTTCCTTCTTCGTTATAATGAGGACACAATAAAACAGGTATGATTCCCAAACCTTCCACTTTACAAAAGTTCCAGTCTTTCTGATGGAACGATTGACTGTCACTATGGCCGGCTACTGCCCAACAAATCGCCCCAGCGCTTAATCCTGATAAAATGATACCTTTTTCGTATGCTTCTTTTAAAAACAAATTCACTTTTTTCTTCTTCCATACATCCATCATATATGCAGTATCTCCCCCACCTACATATATGATATCCGAAGAAAATATGAGTTCTCTTATTTCTTCTTCGCTATAATCATGACGAATCAAACACAAGGTATTCACTTCACATCCCAGTTCTTTAAAGTAAGAAGTAAAACATGCAATGTAAGATTCTGAATCAGTACTTGCTGTCGAAATAAAGAGTATCTTATTTCTATTCTTATTCTTTTCCTTTTTTAGTGACAGCATCATTTTATCAATAGATTCCGTTTCTTTTTCTTTAATCTCTCCTCCGCCAATAGCAACAATATAACAATCCATCTTATAAGTTTCCTCCTCATATACTATTATTTTTTATCCTAAGTATATCTGAAAATTCACTATCCGCAAAGCACTTATCAGGTGCAATCACGCACCTATAAGGCTCTTTCGTTGACAAAACAGGAAAATCTTAGTAGACTGATAATAACTATTTATAACGAGAGGTTATCACTATGAATTTGTCCGAAAATTTAAAAAGAGCCCGAGAAACTTCAGGACTGTCTCAACAAGAAGTTGCTGATTCATTAAATATCTCCAGGCAGTCTGTATCAAAATGGGAAACCGGAGTTTCCCATAGTTAAAGATACCACACCAAATATGATGAACCCA
>CAJMSZ010000002.1 GCA_905216215.1 uncultured bacterium
GTTTCCATAACGCAAGTATAGCACAAACCTCCGCTTCCGGCTACCTTAACCCACCATCTAAAGCCAGTGGGATTGCGGTAGCCCTATTTCAAAAAAAAGATATTCTCCGAAATATACTTTCTCGAAAAATACCTTTTTGATATATGTTTTCTGATATCAGTTCACTAAAATACAATGGCAGAAACCAATGGAATTGTAATAACAGACAAAATTGTTGTCAGAGAAATCCCTTTTACCAAGGCCTCACAGTCTTCTCTCTCCGGTTCAGCAAGCATCAGCGTCATACTTGCTACCGGTGTGGAAATGATAATCATAAACGTTCCACAAAGGATTGTGTTGTCAATCACCTGTTTCAGGAGCAACGTCCCTGCTATCGGTATAATGATCAGCTTGATCATAGAAAATACAAGCAGCTTCACATCGGTAAACAAGTCTTTTATTTTAATCTTTGTGAGAGAAATTCCCGTAACAATCATACTGAGTGGTCCAGTCAGATTACCAAGTCCCTGGGAACAGGTCTTCACAAACTGTGGAACCGGTATATGTCCAATGTAAAGTACCGCAGCCACTATACAGGAAATGACACCTACGTTCAGAATCTTATCCCAGGCAAACTTCTTCTCTGCTTTGTCCTCTTTTACCACTTGCACTCCATATGTATAAATCAGGATATTAAACGGCAGTAGAAAGACAGCCGCATACAAAAGTGCACTGTTTCCATAGGTTGCTGATATAAGTGGAAATCCCATAAATGCCATATTATTAAATATGATCATCAATTTATAAAGTGGAACGTCCTTTTTCTCTACACGCAACAGCTTTGGAAGAACCGGCGCCAGAAGTCCAAGTATAACAAACATCCAGACAGCAATAGCTGCCGTAAAAATCAAATCAAGACCCTCGATCTCGCCTTCTCCATTAACTGCTGCTGAAATAACCAACATGGGATTGGCAATATTCAAAACCATCCAGGAAAGCTTGGAAGAAGCAGCTTCATCAAGCTTTCCTTTTTTGCATGCAATGTAACCAATCATCATATAGATGAAAAGTACAATCATCTGTTGTAAAAGTAACATTTATTCGACCACCTTAATCCAGCCTTCTGGTGCTTCGATTCTTCCCATCTGGATTCCAGTAAGCGTATCGTAAATTTTCTTCATTTTTGGTCCCATTTCATCCATTCCACTTGGGAAACAGATTTCTTTTCCATGGTCAACAATCTTGCCAACCGGTGAAATAACTGCTGCTGTTCCACAAAGACCACACTCTGCGAAATCTTTCACTTCATCGAAGAATACTTCTCTTTCTTCTACTTCCATTCCAAGATATTCTTTTGCTACATATACAATAGAACGTCTTGTAATAGATGGAAGAATACTGTCTGACTTCGGAGTAACAAGCTTACCGTCTTTTGTTATGAAAATAAAGTTTGCTCCGCCTGTCTCTTCTACTTTTGTTCTGGTCGCAGCATCCAGATACATATTTTCTGCATATCCTTCCTCATGTGCAGTTACAATTGCATGAAGGCTCATCGCATAGTTAAGACCCGCTTTGATATGACCGGTTCCACGCGGTGCTGCACGATCGAAATCAGAAACTTTAATTGTAATCGGTTTTGCCCCACCCTTGAAATATGGTCCAACCGGTGTTACGAATACGCGGAACTGATACTCGTCCGCTGGTTTTACCCCGATTACAGGATTGGTTCCAAACATATATGGGCGGATGTATAAAGACGCTCCCGAGCCGTATGGCGGTACATACGCTGCATTTGCCTTTACAACTTCCGTTACAGCTTCTACGAAACGTTCTTTCGGGAATACTGGCATTTCCAGTCTTCTTGCGGAATCCATCATACGTTCTCCGTTTAAGTCCGGACGGAACATTACAATGTGTCCATCCTCTGTAGTATAGGCTTTCAGACCTTCAAATACAGTCTGGGCATATTGAAGAACTCCGGCACATTCACTGATCGTAACCATAGAATCCGATGTAAGTCCACCTTCATCCCATGCTCCGTCTTTATAATTCGATACATATCTCTGTTCTGTCTCAATATAGCCAAACCCGATATTTGACCAGTCGATTGGTTTTTTCTCCATTGTATTTCCTCCATTCTATTCTGTTCGAATCATTTTCTCGGTTTATTATAATACTCTTATTTTCAAAATTCAAGAGTGCACTCTGTTTTTTATCTCTTTGGAAGTGTAATCGCTTCAATTCCCACTGTTCCGCCTCTTACAACCTCAATTGCCTGAAATTCACTGCGTAAAAGTTCTACAATTGCAGTATTTTTATGGGAAGTATGGAGTGATTCCAGAAGAACGGTATCTCTTCCGTAATCCCTCACACGCATCTGATAGGTCTGTGCAATCTGAAACAGCTCTGTTTTATCTTCTGGTGTACAGTTACGCACCTTCACAAACATAAGCTCCTGCATCACTACAGAAATTTCTGTAAAATCAATCACTTTGATTACTTCTACCATACGGTTAAGTTGCTTTGTTATCTGTTCATAGGTTTCATCATCGCACATGGTTGCTATTGTCATACGTGAAATGGTAGGGTCTTCTGTCGTTCCAACAGTAAGACTCTCCAGGTTATAACATTTTGCTGCAAATAAGCCTGAAATCTTTGCAAGTACACCAACCTGATTTTCTACAAATAAAGAAATCCATCTTTTTTTCATCTTTCCACCGTTCCTTTCCTTAACCCATAATCATATCTTCCAGTGTTCCGTTTGGTTTTACCATTGGAAGTACCAGCTCTTCCGGATCAATCATAAATTCAATTAATGTAGGTACCTTGCATACTCTGTTTTTCTTTGCCTGTTCAAAAGCAGGTCTGATTTCATCCAGACTTTCCACACGAATTCCTTTTGCTCCATAGCTTTCTGCCAGCTTAATGAAATCCGGTGTATACTTCGGTGGATGTGCCTCTCCGCGCCGGGTTGCAGCACCAGACTGCAAATCGGTCATAGCATATCGTTTTCCATAGAACAGCTTCTGCCACTGACGCACCATTCCAAGGTAAGTATTATTAAACACACACAAAATAAGCGGTAATTCTTCCAGAACAGCCGTAGCGAATTCCTGAATATTCATCTGCATACCGCCATCTCCAGAAATAGCAATAACGGTCTTCTCCGGATTTCCCACCTGGGCACCCACTGCTCCTGGGAAGCCAAAGCCCATGGTTCCAAGTCCACCTGACATTACCATCCGGGTTTTTTCGTTCACTTCCAGATACTGAGAAACGAACATCTGATGCTGTCCTACATCTGTTACCACAATCTTATCATCATCCTTAAATACTTCATTCAGAGTCTGAATAATATCCTGCGGCTGCATCACTGTATCTTTTTTCTTCATTTTAAGCGGATGTTCCTCATCCCACGCTTTAATCTGCTTTAACCACTCCGTTCTGTCACAAGGCTCTACATATTCCAACAGACGGAGAATGGCCTCTTTTGCATCTGCAACAATCGGCACATCTACATGAATGTTTCTTGAAATAGATGCTGTATCAATATCAATATGTACAATCTGTGCATTTGGTGCAAATTCGTGAATCTTTCCTGTAATACGGTCATTGAAACGAGTTCCAATGGAAAAGAGTAAATCACAGTTTTCTACAGCCATATTCGATGCATAAGCACCATGCATGCCCAAATTTCCAACAAACAGCGGATGTTCAGTAGGAATCGCTCCTCTTCCCATAATTGTGGTAACTACAGGAACTCCGGTCTTTTCAGCAAGCTGTTTCATTTCTGCATTTGCTCCTGCAATATTGACACCACCACCTATCAGGAACAATGGTTTCTGTGCCTTATGAAGCATTTTCACAGCTTTCTTCAGTTGTCCAATATGTACAGTCATTGGGGGCTTGTATCCACGAATGCGGACAGTATCCGGGTAATCCGGGCTTCCAAGTTCCGCCATTACATCCTTTGGTAAATCTACAAGTACCGGTCCGGGTCTTCCTGTACGGGCAATATAGAACGCTTCCTTCACAATTCTTCCCAAATCTTCTCTATTGTAGACAGTTACCCCATATTTGGTGATACTTCTCGTGATTCCTACGATATCTACCTCCTGGAAAGCATCATTTCCAATCAGATTACGTGGAACCTGTCCGGTAAAACAAACCAATGGAACACTGTCATAGTTCGCTGTTGCAAGACCTGTTACCAGATTAGTTGCGCCCGGTCCGCTTGTTACCAGACACACACCAACCTTTCCTGTGGTTCTTGCATAGGCATCTGCCGCATGCACCAGAGCCTGTTCATGTCTTGGAAGAATTACTTTTGTATAATCTTGTTTATATATTTCATCACTAAGGTCAATGGTACATGCTCCGGGATAACCAAACAATGTATCTACGCCTTCTTCTTTCAATGCTTTTACCAATAATTTGTTTCCTGAAATCTTTTTCATAGCCTAACCTCCATCTTCCTAATAATAAAAAATGCCCCAAGCTATTCACATATAAATAGCTTAGGGCGAATCTCATCCGTGTTACCACCTAAATTCAGAGAGTAACTCTCTGCACTCTGTCCAGCACAGACAGAACCTGTCACTATGCTGCTCCCCTGTAACGTAGGGAATACGTCAAAGTCTACTGAGACAAAAATCTGTCCGTTGGGTTTGCTGCTCAAAGACTACTTCCATAACTTCCTCTCGAAGACTTTCACCTGCCGTCTCCTCTCTTTGCTTACAGAACTTATGTACTCCTCCTTATCATCGCCTTTTAAATATTTGCTTCATGAATTGACATTATTATACTTGGGTACAATTTCCTTGTCAATGATTGTTTTTCGCAAATGTATTTGATTTATTTTATTCTTTCATATTTTGTAAACACATATTCCAGATCAAAATAGGTCTGTTCTTCTGTCTCTCCTGTAAGCTCCCACTCCGCATCTTCATCCAGATTTGGAAAATAAGTATCTGCCGCGTAAGCATGGTCTATTTTTGTCACCAAAGCGGTGTCACAATATGGAAGCATTGACCGGTAAATGCTCTCACCGCCGATCACATAGATTTCTCCATCGTATTTCTTACACTCTTCTATCGCTTCTTCCACACTGTGTACTACAACAGCTCCTTTCACCTGGTAATTCGGATTTTTGGAAATTACTATATTCACCCGTTTTTGCAAGGGCTGACCTTGTGGAAAGCTCTCCAGGGTCTTTCTGCCCATAACAACAATATTACCCTTTGTCGTTTCACGAAAGAACTTCATATCTGCCGGGATACTTACCAGCAGTTTATTGTCTTTCCCTATTGCCCAGTTTTTATCAGCTGCTACGATAATGTTCATCTTTCCTGTTCTCCTCTATCTATCTGTGTTGCACTCCAAATTATATTGCCACCGGAATATTCTTAATCTGTGGGCCGGTGACATAATTATCCAGTCTTACATCGTCTGTAGTAAACTGGTAGAAATCCTTAATTTCCGGGTTCAGCCAGAAAGTCGGTGCAGGATGCTGTTCTCTGCTGATCAGTTCTTCCACCATTGGAATATGGCGGTCATAAATATGTGCATCTGCAATTACATGTACCAGCTCACCGACCTCCATATCGCAGACCTGTGCCAGCATATGAACCAGCACCGCATACTGACATACATTCCAGTTATTTGCCGCAAGCACATCCTGGGAACGCTGATTTAGAATCGCATTCAAAGTCAGCTTATCTTTTTCCTTTCCCTTCGTCACATTAAATGTCATACTATAAGCACAAGGATAAAGATTCATCTCATGCAGATCCTGATGAACGTAAATATTTGTCATGATTCTTCTGCTATATGGATTGTTCTTCAAATCATAAATAACCCGGTCAATCTGGTCCATCATTCCCTCTTTATACTGATGTTTCACACCCATCTGATAACCATACGCCTTCCCGATGGAGCCATTCTCATCTGCCCAGCTGTCCCAGATTTTTGGTTTTAAATCATGAATGTTATTTGATTTTCTCTGCCAAATCCAAAGAAGCTCATCTGTGCAGCTCTTGATTCCTGTCTTACGCAAAGTAAGTGCCGGAAATTCTTTCTGTAAATTGTATCTGTTCACCACACCAAACTTTTTAATGGTATAAGCAGGGGTACCATCTGCCCATTTTGGTCTTACCTTTTCCCCTTCTGTACTGGTACCATTGTCAATGATATCTCTACACATATCAACAAAAATTTTGTCTGCGTAACTCATAATATCCTCCTGTAGCTCCTATATTCTGGTCTTGTCCTTAAGGTTCTGTTTTACGGTTCCGATATATTATACAGTACCTTTTCCAGTGTTTTTTCAAATGCCTCTACTTCTCTTTTGGTCATTCCAAGTGTCAGCATCTTATCACTCTTCTTACGGTTTATCTCCATTTTTTTCCGGATGTCGTAGGCCTTTTCCGTCAGATAAATATTCTTACACCGTTTGTCTGAATTACCCGGTACAGAAAAAATAAATCCTTTTTCTTCCAATCTCTGTAAAAGGCCTGTTACCGTGGGGTTTTTAAGGCTTAAATGCCGTTCTATATCCCTCTGGGTAATCTCCTCTTCATTGCTGTGAAATAAATAATCCAGAACTGCACATTGTGAAGAAGTAATCCCCAGTGACTTCATCATACGATTCAGTTCTTTTTCATAAACATTATTAATTTGTTTTATCAGCAGTCCTATGGTTCTTCTCTCTCTCACTGTACAGCATCCTTTCTCTTGTTTTTATAAGCTCATCCATTCACAGCTTCCTTTTATTTTATCACTTTTTTTTCTCTATTAAAAGAAGTTTTGGAAGAAGTTCCTTGACATCTTTTTCAGACATGATAACATAGTGTTAGACGGACAGCAACCGTAATGTGGTAACTGTTCACTCTATCCCGATGGACAGAGTAATATACAACGAAAGACAAGGAGAGAGTACAAATGAATTGTCCTATTTGTAAAAATGAGCTTGAGATCAAGCAAAAAAAAGTCGGTGAAACTGCAGCCGGAGAAATCATTTATAATGAGTTTGCCATTTGCCACAATTGTAAGAAGCAATGGAATTTAGATAAACAGCGTGCAAAGAAACAAGCTTCTGCAGAAAATGAAAAGGCAGAAAAAACGGAAAAAGCGGAAGGTACTGTTGAACACCCTGTCAAGAAACGCAAAAAGCGCCCGGTCTCACCAGAGGACGCAACCAAACGTGTTGTTAGGAAAGCGCCTTCTGATGTTTCCTCTGAATCCGAAGAGGAAAGACCTCGCAAAGTAAAGAAGAAACGCCCGGTCTCTCAGTCTGATGTTTCTAAGTCTGATGTTTCTGAAAAAGCAGGCACATCTGAGACTTCTGTGAAACAGACATCCGATGCGCCTCGTCCAAAGAAGAAGAGACCTGTGAATCCAGATGGTACTCCGGTGCATCGTAAACCAACTTCTGAACACCATGAAGAAAACAGACCTGTACGTACAGCATCGGCAGATAGTGAACATCCTCATAAGGTAAAGAAAAAACGTCCTGTTCCTTCTGTGGCTGAAGATTATTCCAATGATTTTGTAGATTTTGACCGTGATGATAATCTGGAGGAAATTTCTCTGCCGAAGGAGAATTCTTCTTGCTCCAACATTCCACCGAAACATATACGCGAAGCACGGGAAAAAGAGATGCGTGAAAACTATCAGAACATGTTGGATGAAGACGATGAGGAAGAGGGCGGTGCACCAATTGCGTTAATTCTCATCATTATCATCATTCTTCTTGCAGTTGCTGCATTCTGTGGATATTGGTTTATTTTGAGATAATTCGGCACGAAAATTTCATTCATACGGATGGATTCACCGGAACACCTGTTGAAATTATTGATGTACATATCAACAAAAATCCTGCAAAGGTCTACACTTTGCAGGATTTTTTCATCACTGATATTCTATTTGTGCACCTTTCTCGGTGCCATCATGCTCATTCCATCCACAATCACATCATTTGGTTCAAATATAATGCGTTTCTTTTCTCCATTTTTTATAACAATCATTTCATACAGTCTCCCATCTTTGTTTCCAGAACTGTAATCTCGTGCTTTCAGGCTTTGATACAATCTAAGTTCAGCTGCACCTTTCGGAGCCATTACTTCCAAATCGGTGATTTCCATCTCAAAAGCTTTCTTTCTGCGGGATTTGGACATGATCTTATCAATATCAAGATTTCCATTAATATACAAATATTCGTATTCAACATCCAGACTTCTAAATAACCAGACATCCACCGCAGCCATGATAAAAACACCCAGAAGCCATACTGGATTTCCCAGTGTCATAATAACGATTCCCAATGTAAGTATAACCAAAAGAACCTTAATTTCCTTGTCTTTACCTGAAGACTGTTTCTTTAACAATTGCTCTGTATATATGTCACTCATAATAAACCTCCAAATCTAAGCTTCCTCTATCATACCACCTTTTTTACAAAAAGAAAACTCCTCATTCGAGGAGTTCTCAATCACATCAAAATCACACTTTTTCAAGATGTTTCTTCTTACATCATACCCATTCCTGCACCGCCTGCTGGCATTGCCGGAGTTTCTTCTTTGATATTTGCAACAACCGATTCTGTAGTAAGGAGAGTTGAAGCTACACTTGTAGCATTCTGAAGGGCGCTTCTTGTAACCTTTGCAGGATCAAGAATTCCTGCTTTAACCATATCTACATATTCTTCTGTATATGCATCAAAGCCGTGACCTTCTTCAGATTCTCTGACTTTATTAATAATAACTGCGCCTTCCAGTCCTGCATTAGCTGAGATATGGAAAAGAGGCGCTTCCAGAGCTTTCAATACTACATTTGCACCAGTCTTTTCATCACCGCTCAAAGAATCAGCAAGTTTAGCAACTTCTTTCGATGCATGAATGTAAGCAGAACCACCACCGGAAACGATTCCTTCTTCCACTGCTGCTCTTGTAGCTGCAAGAGCATCTTCCATACGAAGCTTTGCTTCTTTCATTTCTGTTTCTGTAGCAGCACCCACACGGATGACAGCAACTCCACCTGCCAGTTTTGCAAGTCTTTCCTGAAGCTTTTCTCTGTCGAAATCAGAAGTTGTCTCTTCAATCATTGCCTTCAACTGTCCAACTCTTGCTGCAATGTTATCTTTATCTCCACAGCCATCTACGATAACTGTATTCTCTTTCTGAACTTTTACAGATTTTGCACGACCAAGCTGTTCCAGAGTTACATCTCTAAGTTCAAGGCCAAGTTCTTCTGAAATTACCTGTCCACCTGTAAGAATTGCAATATCTTCCAGCATCGCTTTTCTTCTGTCACCATATCCAGGCGCTTTTACAGCAACTACATTGAAGGTTCCTCTTAATTTGTTTACAATCAGAGTGGTAAGCGCTTCTCCTTCGATGTCTTCTGCAATGATCAGAAGTCTTGCTCCTGACTGAACAATCTGTTCCAGTACCGGAAGAATATCCTGAATATTAGTAATCTTTTTATCTGTAATAAGGATGTATGGATTATCCAGATTTGCTTCCATCTTTTCCATATCTGTGCACATATAAGCTGACAGATATCCACGGTCAAACTGCATACCTTCCACAAGGTCGAGTTCTGTCTTCATTGTCTTAGATTCTTCGATTGTAATAACGCCATCGTTAGAAACCTTTTCCATAGCGTCTGCTACCATTTCTCCGACCGCTTCATCACCGGCTGAAATAGCTGCAACCTTTGCAATCTGGTCTCTGCCTGTAACATTGCTGCTCATTCTCTTGATTGCTTCTACTGCACAATCGGTTGCTTTCCTCATGCCTTTACGAAGTACAACTGGATTAGCGCCTGCTGCCAGGTTCTTCATTCCTTCATTTACCATAGCCTGTGCCAGAACGGTTGCTGTAGTTGTTCCATCTCCAGCTACATCATTTGTTTTAGAAGCAACTTCACGGATAAGCTGTGCTCCCATGTTTTCAAATGGATCTTCCAGCTCGATTTCCTTTGCAATGGTAACACCATCATTCGTAATAAGTGGTGCCCCGAATGATTTATCGAGAACAACGTTCCTTCCCTTTGGTCCAAGCGTTACTCTTACAGTATTGGCGAGCTGATTTACACCAGACTCTAATGCAGCTCTTGCGTCTGCTCCGAATTTAATTTCTTTTGCCATGTTTATCACCCCATCTGATTCATCTACTATTTAATGATTGCTAAAATATCACTCTGTTTTACAATAATGTACTCTTCTTTATCTAATTCAACTTCTGTTCCTGCATACTTTGAGTAGATAACCTGATCTCCTACAGATACACTCATAGTTACTTCTTTTCCATCTATCACTCCACCTGGACCTACTGCAACAACTTCAGCCTGCTGTGGTTTTTCTTTTGACTGTCCCGGAAGTACAATTCCCGACTTAGTAGTTTCTTCTGCTACTAACTGTTTTAATACAACTCTGTCACCTAATGGTTCTAATTTCATCGTAATTCCTCCTTAAAGTTCAATATATTAGCACTCATTCTTTTTGAGTGCTAGTAGCTGATAGATATAAAATATCACTATGTATGGCATTTGTCAACACGACTTTTTTTATTTTATAATTACTTTATATTTCTTTCATAAAATCCATTTAAGACCTGAAAAACTATAATTTTACCTGCATGATTTCCATATCGGTCTACAATTTTTCCCACACACTGGACTTCACCTGTCAGAGTTTCCATTCTGCACTCATAAATTGCATCTAAAGAAATGCCAGTCATCTGCCCGGTTTCCATCAGCAAATGAATCTGCTCCGTCTCCTTCTGATATTCAATTACTGTACATTTATACAGGGTAGTGTCTAATTCCATTCCTTCTTTCAGACACTTTTCCATTACAATCGCTGCTTTATCTCCATCGTACATACTGTTCCGACTCCCTTCTATTTTTTCTTCTATTTTTTGAATTGTATACAGTTATTTCACACACATGGAAAACAAGGGCATCAGATGCTTTCTGATACCCTTTTCTTTTGTTGCTTATTCCGTTTTATTTCATTTTTTCTTTTTTGATTTTTTCCAGTTCTTTGAACACGTAATCATTTACAACCTTAATATATGTTCCCTTCATACCAGATGAGCGGGATTCAATCACTCCCGCACTTTCAAACTTGCGAAGTGCATTTACAATAACCGAACGGGTAATTCCGACCCGGTCTGCAATCTTACTTGCCACAAGAATACCTTCCATACCATCCAGTTCATCAAATATATGGACAATTGCTTCCAATTCAGAAAAAGAAAGTGTGCTGATCGCAGACTGTACAATCTGCTCTTTTCTTGTCTCTTCTGCATTTTCTTCATTGACTGAGCGGAGCATCTCAAGGCCCACCACTGTGGTTCCGTACTCACTCAGAATAATATCATCAATCTCATAATCCTTATCCTTCTTGTAAAGGAACAGAGTACCGAGTCTTTCCCCGGCAATGTCAATCGGCGCAGTAATAGCCTGATAACCTTCTACAATCTCAGGCGTAAATCCCAAAGTCTCCAGATTTACATTCTCTCTTGTAGAAAGTATGTTCAGAAGACGCTCATTCAGCATCTCATCAATATGTCCACCAACTTCTCCACCAAGTAATTCTTTAATCTCAGCAAAACCAGGATATGCGCTTGCACCCAATACCTTTCCTTTCTTGCTGATTACTAAAACATTTGAAAGCAAAATCTCTGTAAGCACTTTACAGATATCGTTGAAAACAACTTTGCTTGAGCTGTTATTGTGGAGTAACTTATTAATTTTTCTTGTCTTGTCTAATAACTGTACACTCATTTTTACCTCCATCACATTTCGAAAAAACTATTGTCCCAATAATCCGAACAACTGCAAAAATATGAACAAGGTAAGTTTATCATACAATTTTAGATAATTCAATGAATTTTTTTAATTTACTTATATTTTCGAATAATTTATTTTTTTACATATCCACATGTTTCTTTGCTGCAAACCAGTTTATTTCCTTTTTCTACCATATAGCTTCCGCATTTTGGACATTTCTCTGTACTTGGTTTCTGCCATGACATGAAATCGCATTCTGGGTTATTCTCACAGCCATAGTATCTTCGTCCCTTTTTCGTCTTTCTGTACACGACTTCTTTTCCACATTTCGGACATGGAACTCCCACTTTTTCCAGATATGGCTTTGTATTCTTGCATTCTGGAAATCCCGGACATGCCAGGAATTTACCATGAGGACCATATTTGATAACCATATTACGTCCACACTCTTCGCAGACAACATCCGTTACTTCGTCTTCTATTTTTACAGCTTCCAGTTCCTTTTCTGCCTTTTCCACTGCTTCTTCCAAATCTGGATAGAAATTTCTGATAACTGTTTTCCAGTCTACCTTTCCTTCTGCCACACAGTCAAGTAGTCCTTCCATGTTTGCGGTAAAATTCACATCTACAATGCTCTCAAAGGACTGCTTCATCATATTATTGACTACTTCTCCTAATTCTGTAAGATACAGGTTCTTATTTTCCTTTGACACATAGCGTCTTGCGATAATAGTAGAAATGGTTGGTGCATAGGTACTTGGACGTCCAATTCCAAGTTCTTCCAGCGTCTTAACCAAAGCAGCTTCCGTATAATGTGCTGGTGGTTTTGTAAAATGCTGCTGATAATCAAAGGATTCTTTTTCCAGAACAGAAGCGGTATCCAGACTTTTCACCAGTACATTTGCCTTTTCCTTTTCTTCATCCGCATCCACATATACCTGGCGGAAGCCTTCAAATATAACCTTGGAAGCAGCTACATGGAAACGATAATCCCCTGCTCCGATTTTAACGGAAGTAGTCTCGTATTTTGCAGCCTGCATTCTGCTGGCAACAAAACGCTTCCAGATAAGCTGATACAGGCGGAACTGATCCCGGCTCAGGGAATCTTTGATAGAAGACGGTGTTCTCGTTACATCAGACGGACGAATCGCTTCATGGGCATCCTGAATATTTTTTCCATCTGTTTTCGGCTTCGGCTGGCCTTCTCCTACATATTCCTCCCCGTAAGTCTTTCCGATATATTCTCTTACCGAC
Organism: uncultured bacterium; assembly: GCA_905216215.1. Lineage (GTDB taxonomy): Bacteria > Bacillota > Clostridia > Lachnospirales > Lachnospiraceae > Allocoprococcus. Next base: position 13,030 of record CAJMSZ010000002.1, read on the forward strand.
TGATCTGCCTCATCGGAAATACGGGTAGAATCCGTACGAAGGTAGGTAATAAGACCAACGGTTCCATTTCCCTTAATGTCCACTCCTTCATAAAGCTGCTGGGCAATCCGCATGGTCTTGGAGGTAGCAAAATTGAGTGCCTTAGAAGCCTCCTGCTGCAGGGTACTGGTGGTAAACGGAAGAGGCGCTTTTCTCGTCCGTTGTCCACGTTTTACGTCTATTACCTCATAAGATGCACCATCTAAATTTTTCAAAATTTCCTGCATCTCATTTTCATTGTGAATCGTAATCTTCTCATCTTTTAATCCGTCAAATCTGGCTGTCAGAAGCTTTTTCTCGCCCTCTACCCGGAGATTCACGTCAAAAGACCAGTACTCCTCCGGAATGAATGCATTAATCTCTTCTTCTCTGTCTGCTATAATACGGAGTGCTACCGACTGAACTCGTCCTGCACTTAAGCCTCTTTTCACTTTTTTCCAGAGCAATGGACTAATCTTATATCCCACAATACGATCCAGAATTCTTCTTGCCTGCTGTGCATTCACCAGGTTCATGTCAATCTCTCTGGCATTTTTCAGAGATGCCTTCACCGCACTTTTTGTAATTTCATTAAAACTGATTCGATAAGCCTTCTTGTCCTCCAGCTTAAGTGCCTGCATCAAATGCCAGGAAATCGCTTCCCCCTCACGGTCAGGGTCAGTTGCCAGATAAACCTTGTCTGCTTTCTTTACTTCCTTACGCAGACTGGCAAGAAGTTCCCCCTTTCCTCGAATGGTAATATATTTCGGTTCATAATCATTTTCCGGATCGATCCCCAACTGACTTTTCGGTAAATCCCGCACATGTCCCTGAGATGCAATGACCGTATAATTGCTTCCAAGAAACTTCTTCACAGTCTTCACCTTCGTTGGTGATTCTACGATTACCAGATAGTGTGCCATGTTCCTTCCTCCATCAAATATTCTCTATTTTTATATAAATCCTTTTTCTTCTCTTCACACAGGTCGCTTCTTTTTTGAACAGAACGACTAAACTATACAATATATTTTTGTTTCTTTCAAGCACTTTTTTATTTTGTCTATCTTTTTTCGTATTTTTTATTTTCAGGTTCAAAATGCGTACACAATTCAAAAAATAAGGGAAATCCAAATCTTAAATGCCTTATCTCATACTCAATATATGGGTTTTTTCCCGACTCATACATCTAATTATCTATTTCGTACAAAATAATCTTTCGATACTTCCTTTACAATTCCACGTAGTACCAGCGAAACCAGGATTCCGGCCAGTTCCTGTGGAAGGAACCCCGTTTTCTGTAGCAATTCTTCTCTGCTTTTCGGAGTATAATCCAAATAATGATATAAAATCTTTTCTCTTTCCTTTAGCAGGCAGCAATTGTTCTTTTCTTCCTGTAATACGATTTGCTTTTGAGCTGCATATAAATGTAATTCTTCCAGCAAATCTTCCTCATCTATCAAAATCCCGGCTCCTTGTCGTATCAATTGGTGACAGCCTCTGCTTAAACAACTGTCGATATTTCCGGGGAGTGCATAGACATCCTTTCCTTGCTCCAATGCCATATCAGCAGTAATCAGCGAACCGCTCTTCTCTTTCGCCTCCATTACCAGAACCACATCCGCGAGACCGCTTAAAATCCGGTTACGTGCAGGAAAGTTCGAAGCATATGGTACGGTTCCAGGTGAATATTCGCTGAGTAGTCCTCCTCTCATCTGCAAATCTCTGTAAAGTCCAAGATGTTCTCTAGGATAACAGACATCCACCCCACAGCCGAGCACTGCGAAGGTGTCTCCATTCACATTTAACGCGCCTCGATGAGCCGCACCATCCACCCCTCTTGCCATCCCACTAATAATCTGAACGCCACATTCCGCCAGTTTTTCTGCAAAACGAAGGGTCATCACTTCACCATAATGACTACAATTTCTTGCGCCCACAATAGCAACAGACAGCACTTCTTCTTTGGGCAATTTTCCTTTTACCATAAGTCCGAAAGGCATCCCCTTTCGCTCCTTAAGTCTTTTCGGATATTCCTGCTCAAAGATAGTCACAATACGGATTCCCTGTTCGACCAGTCTTTCATATTCTTCTTTCCAGTTTTTTGTTTTCCGACTCTCTTTGATATTTTTTATCTCATCTTCCGTCAGCCATTTTTCGGTATTTATTTTCTTCAGAATTTCTTCTATATAAAAGAAATCTTTCCCTGTCAGTCCCCGTTCTCCCAGAAAAATCCTTTTTCGATTGGGCACCTCACGAAGGCAGAACCACCAATAATCGTACCATTTTTCTTTCATTTCGTTTACCATCCTGTTACGCACCCCAATACTTTTCATCAATCATGCGGTATCCGATTGCCTCTCCAATATGTGCCTCATTAATTTTCTCCGCCCCGTCCAAATCCGCTATGGTTCTTGCCACCTTTAAAATCTTGTGATAACTTCTGGCTGTTAAATGCATAGTCTCATATGCCCGATGCATCATGCGCTCTCCGGTTACGTTCAGTTCACAATATTTCTTCAAATCCTCCTGCTTCATCTGCGCATTTGTCTTTCTATCCAGTCCGCAGAATCTTTCCTGCTGCCGTCTTCTTGCCATGGTTACCAGTTTCCGCATTTGTTCCGATGTTGTCCCCATCTTTTGTCTGGTCAAATCTTCATATTTAACCTTGGGTGCCTCCACACAAAGATCCATTCTGTCTAAAAGGGGACGGCTGATTTTCCCTATATATCCCCGAATCTGGGCAGGACTACACTGACACTCTCGCCCTGGATAATTTCCGCATGCACAAGGATTTGTAGCCCCGATCAGCATAAAATCTGCCGGAAATACATATGCTCCATGTCCTCTCACAATACGCACACACTTTTCTTCCAGGGGCTGTCTTAATCCCTCTAATACAGACTTTCGAAATTCTGCAAGTTCATCCAGGAACAGTACCCCTCCATGCGCCAGTGTGATTTCACCTGGTCTTGGATAGCTGCCTCCGCCAAGAAGGGCTGCTCTGGTAATGGTATGGTGTATCTCCCGAAAAGGTCTTTTGGTGATCAACGGATTGTCTTTTTTCAATTGTCCCACTGCACTATATATTTTGGTAAGCTCCATGCTCTCTTCCCATGTAAGTTCCGGTAAAATCGTAGGAATCCGTTTTGCCATCATGGTTTTTCCTGCCCCCGGCGGGCCAATATATAACAGATTATGATTCCCTGCAACTGCCACCAAAGTTGCTCTTTTTACACTTTCCTGTCCCTGAATTTCTCCATAATCCACATCCATTTCTGCAAAGTCTGTTTCTATCGTTCCCTCATCAGAAATCATTCTTTCTTTTCCTTTGACCCATTCACATACCTGGGTCAAATGTGTCAGTCCCACAGTCTGAATCTCATGGTTTAATTTTCCCTCTCTCTCATTTTCCCTGGGTAATACAACATATTTCAAACCTTGTTTTTTTGCCGCATAGGTCACGGACAGAATTCCGTCTACCGGTCTGATTCCTCCATTTAGTCCCAGTTCTCCGATAAAAAGAGTTTCTTTCAATCGTTCCACAGGTATCACCCCAAGAGCTGCAAGAATTGCAATTGCAATGGGAAGGTCAAATGCGGTTCCTCTCTTCCGCACATTAGCCGGGGACAGGTTGACCACAATCCGCTTTGGCGGAATCATGTACCCTGCATTTCGAATGGCTGTCCGCACCCGTTCCGAGGCTTCTTTTACCTCTGACGAGAGATAGCCCACCATCAAAAACACTGGCAAACCATTGCTCACATCGGCCTCTACGCGCACCATTTCCGTCTGAAGGCCCTGGGAAGCCACCGTTTTTACAGTAAAATAACTCATAATCTTTCTCCTTTGACTTTTCCGCAAAAGTTCAGATTATACTCCATGCAATATAATATCATTTTCAATTTTTCGTGATAAATTTGATGATTTATCTGTTCGATTAGCTAAAAGAAAACCGAATCTTTTAGAACATTAGAAGATATTCTTTATCATAGACGTACAGACTTCATTTGTCAATGACTCTTTCATTTGTAAATACATCTTTCATGTGGAAAAGCACAATTTTTTCTTTTCCCACATACAGTATATTAATTTCATTCTGAGGTGTTTCCCTTGAAATCATTTCCTCCGCCTCTTACTGCGGAAGAAGAACGTTATTATATGCAGCAATATACTCTTGGGAGTCTGGAGGCCAGAAACATTCTGATTGAACGAAACCTCCGTCTTGTTACCCATATTATAAAAAAATATCAACATTTAGAAGAAGAACCGGAGGATTTAATCTCCATCGGAACCATCGGATTAATCAAAGCCATTACAACCTTTAATTCCGGAAAAAACACTCGTCTTGCCACATATGCCTGCCGCTGTATTGAAAACGAAATTCTCATGATGCTCCGCACAAAGAAGAAGACCAACAGAGAAACCTCCCTTTATGAACCCATCGGTACGGATCGGGAGGGAAATGAGATTCAGCTCTATGATATTATAGAATCTGAAGCAGAAGATGCTTTTACCACGCTTCAGCGCAAAGAAAACAATAATCGGTTATATCTCACCATGAAGCAGGTCCTTTCCCCCAGAGAACAACAAGTATTAAAAATGAGATATGGACTCTGCGGTCAGCAATCTTATACGCAGAAAGAAATCGCCCAAAAGCTGGGAATTTCCCGTTCTTATGTTTCCCGCATTGAAAAAAAGGCCATCGAAAAACTCCGGCCTTTTCTTCTCATGTAAATCAAGCATACTGACTTCTGCGGATATTCACTTTGTAAAAAGGAGGACTTTCGTCCTCCTTACAAACTACACCATCTCTGATTCTTTCCGGCGCAAAATATCATATTTTTCAGCTGCCTGTGATAATTTTACATTAAGCTCCTGCTTTGGATGTGGTGCACTCTCCTGCTCCTCCCCCTCTGCATTCACAATCTTTTCTACTGTAACAAGCACATTCTCTCCGTTCGGCTTCATAATTTCAATTTCTTCTCCAACAGAGAACTTGTTACGCTGTTCAATCCGCATCATACCATCTTTACATTCTTCCACAATTCCAAGATAAGTGTACTCTTTAATATAAGTATTACTGTCATAAATCTGTGCTTCCTCACTCGGTTTTCCGAAGAAGAAGCCCGTAGTGAACTGACGGTAAGTGCAGTTGGATATTTGTTCCAAATACCATGGCATATTTTTCTTATAAAGCTCCGGGTCCTCCAGATAATCATCTATCGCCTTCCGATAGGTTCTGGCAACCGTTGCTACATAAAGAGCCGTCTTCATTCTGCCCTCCACCTTCAGACTGTCAATACCGGCATCTATAATTTCCGGGATATGCTCAATCATGCATAAGTCTTTTGAATTGAAGATGTAAGTGCCGCGTTCATTTTCGTATACGGGCATATATTCTCCCGGTCTTGTCTCTTCCACCACCGCATATTTCCATCTGCACGGATGGGTGCATGCTCCATGATTGGCGTCACGGCCCGTAAAATAGTTACTGAGCAGGCATCTTCCCGAATAGGAAATACACATAGCCCCATGAACAAAAGTTTCTATTTCCAGATTATCCGGTATATGTGCACGGATTTCCTTGATTTCACGTAAGGAAAGTTCTCTGGCAGACACTACTCTGCTTGCTCCCTGGCGATGCCAGAACAGATAGGTCGCATAATTGGTATTATTTGCCTGGGTACTGATATGACGTTCAATTTCTGGGCACACCTCTTTCGCAATCTCAAACACACCAGGGTCTGCTATTATCAGTGCATCCGGTTTGATTTCTTTTAATTCTTCAAAATATTTCCGCACGCCCTCCAAATCGTAATTATGTGCAAGAATATTTGCCGTCACATATACTTTCACATTGTGTTCATGTGCAAACGCGATTCCCTCTTTCATATCTTCCATAGAGAAATTCTTTGCCTTTGCCCGAAGTCCGAAGGCTTCACCGCCAATATAGACCGCATCTGCCCCAAATACCACTGCAGTTTTTAACACTTCCAGACTGCTTGCCGGAATCAGTAATTCAGGATGTCTCGCCATTGTTCTCCCTTTCTTCTATCTTATCACTACTTTTATAACTGTTCTTTCTTAATACTGAGTGCCACACCATCCCCCAATGGTAAAATGGATGTTTCTAATTCTTCATGGTGCTTCAATGTATACAAATACTCCCGCATTCTGCTGTGAATCGTTCTGTCCCGACGTTCCACCACAAAGCGGGACTCTATGATTTCTCCATTTTGCAGAACATTATCCGAAACCAGTATTCCTTCAGGCGAAAGAATCCGCAACACTTCGGGCAGATACGCAATATACTGACCTTTGGCCGCATCCATGAATACAAAATCGTATGAACCCTCCAGACCTTTCAGTGCTTCCATAGCATCGCCTTCAATTAATGTAATCTGTGCTTCTTTTCCTGCCCGTTTAAAATTATCTCGTGCTACCGGAATCCTCTTTTCATAATTTTCAATGGTTGTTATCTTACAATTTTCCGCTACATATTCACTCATCAAAATGGCAGAAAACCCAACTGCAGTTCCTACTTCCAATATATGCAGTGGCTTTTTAATCCGCAGAAGCACCTTAAGAAAGCTCTGCATTTCTTTCCGGATAATCGGTACTCCATCATTCAGAGCTTCCCGTTCAATCTGCTCTAATATTTCACTATTCTCCGTTTCAAGCGAATGCAAGTAATCCACCAGACGTTCTTCCACTATCACGATAAACTCTCCTGTTCTCGAAAATAGATTGCGCACAGGCGCAATCTATCTTGCATTTATACATCCATAATGATTGGCAAAATCATTGGTTTTCTCTTTGTTCTCTTCCAGATGAAATCATTCATGGTATCTTTGATGACCTGTTTAATCCTGCTCCAGTCAACATATCTGCCTGACAGACATTTTTCAACTGCTTCCTGCAGTACCTGTCTTGCTTCTTCCATCAGGAGCTCGGATTCACGCACATACACGAACCCTCTGGATACAATATCCGGTCCGGCAAGTAACTGATTGCTTCCCTTTTCCAGTGTTAATACGACAATCAATATTCCATCCTCAGCCAGATGCTGTCTGTCACGGAGTACAATATTTCCTACATCACCGACACCCAGACCATCAACCAGAATCTCACCTGTCTGCACCGTTTCCACAACATCTGCACTTTCATCATCTAATTCCAACACATCCCCTGAATTCATCATAAAGATGTGGTCATTCGGAATACCAAGCTGTCTTGCAATCTCAGCATTAGCCTTTCTGTGCCGGAACTCACCATGAACCGGAATGGCATATTTCGGTTTAATCAAAGAATAGATCAGTTTCAATTCTTCCTGACATGCATGCCCGGAAACATGAGCATCCTGGAAAATTACTTCTGCTCCCTTTTCAAACAGCTCGTTAATTACATGGGAAACAGATTTTTCATTTCCCGGAATCGGACTAGAGCTGAAAATAATCGTATCTGTAGGCTGAATAGAGATTTTACGGTGCACTCCCGCAGACATTCTAGAAAGTGCCGCCATAGATTCTCCCTGACTTCCTGTGGTAATAATAGTTGTATTTTCCGGTGCATAATTCTTAAGCTGGTCAACATCAATCAAAGTATTCTCAGGCACCTGTAAATACCCAAGTTCAGAAGCAACCGAAATAATATTTACCATGCTTCGTCCCTCGACTACAACCTTTCGTCCATATTTATAAGAGGTATTGATAATCTGCTGTACACGGTCTACGTTCGACGCAAAAGTTGCTACAATGATTCGTCTGTGATGATGTTCTGCAAACAAGCGGTCAAATGTCTTTCCAACTGTCTTCTCTGACTGTGTAAATCCGGCTCTTACTGCATTGGTACTGTCGGACATCAGCGCGAGAACACCTTTCTTTCCAATCTCTGCAAACCGTTGCAAATCAATGGCATCACCAAATACCGGAGTATAGTCTACTTTAAAGTCTCCTGTGTGCACCACGATTCCTGCCGGTGAATAAATGGCCAACGCTGAAGCATCCTGAATGCTATGGTTTGTCTTAATAAATTCAATACGGAATTTGCCAAGATTAATAGACTGTCCGTGACGAACCACCTTTCGTTTGGTAGATCGAAGCAGATTATGTTCTGCAAGCTTCTTATCAATGATTCCCATTGTCAGTTTCGTCGTGTAAATTGGCAGATTCATTTCTTTCAGAATATATGGCAATGCTCCAATATGGTCCTCATGCCCATGGGTGATCACAAAACCTTTTACTTTCTCGATGTGATTCTTCAAATATGTCACATCCGGAATTACAAGGTCTACTCCGGGCATATCATCATCCGGAAACGCCAGGCCGCAATCCACGACAATAATACTGTCTTCGTATTCAAAGGCAGTAATGTTCATTCCGATTTTTTCCAGACCTCCAAGCGGAATGATTCTCAATTTTGAATTGTTTTTTTGTTTCAAATTCACACCTCCACTATTTTTTATATACTTCCGTACCTCTTTATCGTAAAATGTTTATCGTAAAATAAGGAGCCACAAAATCCGGCTCCAACACCATTTTCCCACTACATCTCAATATCTACATCTTCCAGCAATTCTTCAAACACCTTCAGAAGTGCCTGTAATTCTACTTCGTCTTCCACAATCTCGTAAAGACTCTCCTTGTCTTCCTGCTTGCTTAAGTCCTTCATAATCAAACACTCGGCATCATCTTCTTCTGAGTCAGCAACCAGTAAATAAGAAACCCCATTTACCTTCGTCTGCTCCAGAATGTAAAACTCCACTTCTTCATCATCAAACGTAAAAACCAGTTTTTCCTCTTTCATCCTTCTCACCTGTCTGTCCATTCTAAATTCAAGAATGCCTCTGTAATCCTGCCAGAGGCTATATCAGCGAGCGCGAATCCAGATATCCTTGCAAGATAAAAACAGCAGCAATCTGGTCTACATACTGCTTTCTGTGTTCTCTTCTGATTCCCGTCTCTATTAATGTCCGCTCTGCTTCTACAGTAGTAAGACGCTCATCCCACATCACGACTTCCAGTCCGGTCCGTCTCCGAAGCATCTCACCGAATTCCAATGCCTTCTCTGCACGTTCTCCAATATCGTTATTCATATGTTTCGGAAAACCAAGTACAAACTTCTCCACTTCATATTCCTTGGCAAGAGTCTCAATTCTGGCCAGTGTCTGGCGAAGCTTGTTCTCCGTTTTCCTTTCAATTGTCTCTACGGCCTGTGCGGTAATTCCCAGTGGATCGCTGATTGCCACTCCTACCGTCTTCGTTCCGTAATCCAGTCCCATTATCCGCATACTACAGTATTCCTACAATTCATGTTTAATATACGCTTTTAACAATTCTTCTACAATCTCGTCCCGTTCCACCTTCATCACAAGGCTTCTCGCTCCATTATAACTGGTAATATATGTAGGGTCACCTGACATAATATATCCCACAATCTGGTTTACCGGATTATAGCCCTTTTCAACTAAAGCATTATAAACAATTTCCAAAATATCTTTTGCCTGAATCTGCGGTGCAGCTTCTACTTTGAAAAATTGTGTGTTTGATAAATCCTTCATCTTACGACCTCCAATACTTCCTTTCCATTTTAATATAATATGCTAAAGAATTCAATGCATAATTTGTGAATTATTCTTAAGTGTAATGGTTTTTATCTGATTTATCCACTGTTCCTCTGAATCATCCCCACAAGGATTCATAATACGCAAATATTCCTTCGTATGCCCCACCGCATATCGCGCGCCATCTTTTTCTGTGATTTCTTCAAACAGGACATCTACATCCTGTCCAATCCAAAGCTGTTCATACTTCTTCATTTTTTCCGCATTCATTTCCAGCATAATATTACTTCTTCTGGTCTTTTCCTGCTCATCTACCTGTTCTGGCATGGAAGCCGCACGGGTTCCTTCCCGCTTGGAATATTTAAAAATATGGGTCTCATAAAAGTCAATTCTGTCTACAAAGTTCTTGGACTCTTGGAAATCTTCTTCCGTCTCCCCTGCAAATCCTACAATTACATCTGTAGTAAGTGCCGGATTTTTAAAATATTTCCGCAGAACGTGGCATTTTTCTTCGTACTCCGCCGCATCATATCTACGGTTCATCCGTTTCAATGTTGCATCACATCCGCTCTGCAGTGACAAATGAAAATGTGCACATACCTTGGGCAGATTTGCCAGTGCCTCTGCAAATTCTTCCGTAATGATTCGTGGTTCCAGTGATCCAAGACGGATTCGTTCGATTCCATCCACTTCATGCACTGCCTGAATAAGAGAAAGCAAATCATCGGGTTTCCCGGATTCTTTGGCAAAATCAATTCCATAGGAGCTTAAATGAATTCCTGTCAGAACGATTTCCTTGTATCCATTTGCTGCCAACGTTCTTACTTCTTCTACCACATCGTTTTTCGCACGGCTTCTGACCCTTCCTCTCGCATAAGGAATGATACAGTAGGTGCAGAACTGATTGCATCCATCCTGCACCTTCAGATAAGCTCTTGTATGCTCTGCTGTTCGTGACAAATGGAGGTCTTCATACTCGTTGGTATGATTGATGTCGATCAGCTCCTGAACCTGTTTTTCCGGATGGTCCCGGAAATATGCATTCAATATATCCACAATATTATTTTTCTTGTTATTTCCTACAATAATATCTATACCTTCTTCTGTTTTTCCTGCATTTCCCAGTGCCTGGACATAGCAGCCCGCAGCCACTACCACAGCTTCTGGGTTCTGCTTGCGTGCCTTGTGTATCATCTGTCTTGATTTGCGGTCTGCCATATTGGTAACCGAACAAGTATTGATAATATAAACATCCGCCTCTTCATGGAAGGACACTATCTCATAACCGTCCTTTTCCAGAAGCTCCTGCATGGCCTCTGTCTCATATGCATTTACCTTACATCCAAGGTTGTGTAACGCTGCCCGTTTCATAGTTATGTCTCCTCTATGTTAAATATGGTTAAATATATTTTCCTCTTGTTTGTTCCTTGACTTTTCATTCTGAAAACCTTAAAATTAATGATAGAGCAGTGAATAATCAAGGAGGGTCAATCTAATGAAAACTGTACAAATTTCTTTAAATTCTATCGATAAAGTGAAATCTTTTGTCAATCAGATTTCAAAGTTCGACTTTGATTTTGATTTAGTATCCGGAAGATATGTCATTGATGCCAAATCCATCATGGGAATCTTCAGTTTAGATTTATCAAAACCGATTAATTTGAATATTCATGCTGAAGACAGTGAGCTTGACAGCGTTATGAATGAAATTCAGCCATACTTAGTTTAATTCTACTGGTTTTAATTCAAATGGGGGGACACACTTCGTGTTCCCCATTTTTATTTCACCTCAATAATCTCAACTGTATCAATTGCCTTCTGGAACAGCTCGTCAATATTCTCTGAAAGTTTTTCTTCCGATTTTCTTATTACACCAATGTTCGGCTTTGTAACCGGATGTTTTGCAACAAAGATAGTACAACAGTCTTCATACGGAAGAATGGATGTCTCATAAGTGTTGATTTTCTCCGCCACTTCTACAATCTCCTGCTTGTCAAACCCAATCAGTGGGCGATAAACAGGAAGGGTGCATACATCATTTGTCGCTGCCAGACTGTGCATGGTCTGACTTGCCACCTGTCCAATACTTTCCCCTGTAATTAATCCCAGACAATCATCCTCTTTTGCAAAATATTCTGCAATCCGCATCATATAACGGCGCATAATGATCGTCAGTTCATCATGTGGGCATTTTTCATAAATATAAAGCTGAATATCGGTAAAATTCACCACATGAAGCTTAATTGGACCTGTATACTTTGATACCAGTTTTGCAAGGTCCACCACTTTCTGTTTTGCACGCTCACTGGTGTACGGTGGCGCATGGAAATAGGTTGCTTCAATTCCCACACCACGTTTGGCAATCATGTAACCTGCTACCGGGCTGTCAATTCCACCTGACAATAAAAGCATGGCTTTTCCATTCGTTCCAATGGGCATTCCACCTGGTCCCGGGATAATTTCCGAATAGATATAGATTTCTTCTCTGACTTCCACATTCAGAAGTACATCCGGGTGATGCACATCTACACGGATTTCCGGGAATGCATCCAGAATCGCCTCTCCCAAATCACAGTTGATTTCCATGGATTTCTTCGGATATGTCTTTCTGGCGCGTCTGGACTCTACTTTAAAAGTAATCGCCTTGTTTGGATACATAGCATCCATATAAGCAACTACATCTTTTTTCAATTCTTCAAATCCCTTATCTTCTACTCTTACAACCGGACAGATTCCCACAATTCCAAATACTCTCTTCAGTGCATCTGTCACTTCGTCATTGTCGTACTCTCCCTCACAGTCCACATAGACACGGGCCTGAGATTTGTACACGTGAAAATCTCCTTCCACATCTTTCAATGCAAAACGCACCTGCTTTACCAGTGCATCTTCAAATAAATAACGGTTTTTTCCTTTGATTCCTATTTCACCGTATTTTATCAAATAAGTTTGAAATTTCATGCTTTCCTCCTAATGGCGTGTGTACTTTCTCAACATCGGCACACAAGTGTATAACGTTTCCAAGGTATAATCAATTTCTTCTTCTGTCGTAAATTCTGACATACTGAACCGCAGCGTCGCATCCAGATATTCTTTTCCTGCTCCAATTCCCTTTAACACTCCACTGACTGCCGGATGATTGGATGCACAGGCAGAACCGGAGGAAACATAAATCCCTTTATCTTCCAACGTATGAAGCAGAACTTCACTTCGGATTCCGGCAATCCCCACACTGATAATATGGGGAGCACTTGTCTCGTCTGCCAGTCCATGAATGGTAGTATGTTCTATTTTACTTATTCCTTCAATAAAGCGCTTTTTCAGCGCTCTCATATGAGCCACTTTTTCATCTAAGTCTGTATAAATCTCCTTTGCAGCTACACCGATTCCAGCAATACCAGGCACATTTTCCGTACCAGAACGCATATTTTTCTGTTGCTCTCCACCGAAAATAATCGGTTTTACCTTCGCCTTCTCATTAATATAGAGAAATCCGATGCCTTTTGGCCCATGAATCTTATGTCCACTGACTGACAACATATCGATACCCATCTTTTTCGGGTAAATCCGATACTTTCCAAATCCCTGTACTGCATCTACATGAAACAGAATATTCTTGTTATAAGCCTTCACGATACTGGCTGCTTCTGCAACCGGCTGAACAGATCCCACTTCATTATTCACATACATAATAGAAACCAGAATGGTTTCCTCACAAAGCGCAGCCTTAAGTGCATCCAGCTTCACCCTTCCGTACTCATCTACCGGAAGATAAGTTACGCGATATCCTTCCTCATCTTCCAAAAAACGCATAGTGTTTAATATCGCAGGATGCTCAATAGACGTAGTAATCAAATGCTTACCAGCCCGATGATTTGCCCTTGCCCCACCAATAAGTGCCAGATTATCACTTTCCGTTCCACCGGATGTGAAATAAATTTCCTTTTCCTGCACTTTCAGCAGACGTGCCAGTGTCTCTCTGGATTCTCTGACGTACTGCTCTGCCTCCACACCTTTTCTGTGCATGGAAGAAGGATTACCATAATCTTCGCACAAAGTCTTTCCAACTATATCACGAACGCAGTCATATGCCTTTGTTGTCGCTGAATTATCCAAATATACTTCCATTTTCTTCTCCCAAATCTTCTTTTTACTATCTTATGCTTTTTCGGATGCACAAGCGCATATCCTATGTCTCCAGTTCAAACATTAAAATAGAAAGCATGGTAAAGCCAGCTGTCTCTGTCCTTAAAATTCTTCTTCCCAGTGTAACAGGATGTGCACCGGCTTCTATAGCCTGTTCCACTTCTTCCCGTTCAAATCCGCCTTCCGGTCCAATAAAAATTCCTACAGACTGTCCGGGTTGAATCTGATGAAGTAGTTTCTTCGTCTCAGCCATTCCCTCTTCAAGTTCATAAGGGACGAGAACGACATCCATCTGCTCTGCCCTTTCCAGCGCTTCCCGATAGGAAACTACGTCAGACACTTTCGGAATGATGCTTCTTCCTGCCTGCTTTGCAGCACTTTCGGAAATACTGTTCCACCTTTCCACTTTCTTTGCCGCTTTCTTTGCATCCAACTTAACAACACACCGTTTCATGGAAACCGGAATTACCTCATAAGCGCCGAGCTCTACCGCTTTCTGTACGATCAGCTCCATCTTGTCATTCTTAGGTAGTCCTTGAAAGAGGTATAATCTGGACTTTAATTCCGTATCCGCTTCTCTGATTTCCAGAATACGAAGCACCGCCTGTTCTTCCTCATAGGCAGATACCTCACAAAGATATTTTTTATTATTCCCGTCACTGATTTCCACCTGTTCTCCGATTTTCATGCGGAGTACATTCTTCATGTGATTTACATCTTGTCCTGTCACATAGATTTCCGTTTCTCCAACCTGCTCCGGAATTACGAAAAAATGCTGCATCTTCCTACTCCTCCAGCTAATTCTTTCTTGCTGTCACAGAAACCCATTCTCCCTGATGTGTCACTTCCAGTACTTCAAGTCCTGCTGCTTTTACCGTCTGCACAACCGTATCTTCTTTCTCCTCAATGATTCCACTTGTAATATACACGGCACCTTTTTTCATCTGATGCACAATAACCGGTGTAAGGGGCACCAGAACTTCTGCCAGGATATTTGCCACAACAATATCGTATTTCTCATATCCAACCTTATCCTGTACTTCCTTATTGTCAATGATATTTCCAATCATCACTTCATAACGGTCTTCTGAAATCCCATTTACTTCCATATTTTCACGGGTCGCATCAATAGCACATGGGTCCAGATCTGTTCCCACACTGTGCTTTGCGCCCATCATAAGTGCAATCATTCCCAGGATTCCGCTTCCACAGCCCACATCCAGAATCATGGTATCCTCTTTCACATGCTTGCGAATCTGGCGGATACAAAGCTGTGTAGTCTCATGCTTTCCGGTTCCAAAGGCAGTACCCGGGTCAATGTGAACCACCATCTTTCCTTCGTCTTCCGGCTTCACTTCTTCCCAGGATGGAATAACCAGAATATCATCAATATAAAATTGATGGAAATACTGTTTCCAGTTATTCACCCAATCAACGTCCTCTGTCTGTGATTCCTCGATTTCTCCACTTCCCACTTCCACGTAGGCACGCATATCTTCCAATTCAGCACGGACATCCGCAAGTATCTTCTCCTTATCATCTTCCTCTTCCAGATAGAAACTGATATAAGCCACTCCGTCATCCACATCGGTTTCGGGAAGAATATCTACAAACATCTGCTCCTTCTCAGCCTGTGTCATAGGAACCTTATCTTCAATCTCGATTCCCTGAATGCCAAGGTCCATCAGCATACTGCTCACAATATCCTCTGCCTCCGTAGTCGTTTTTAATCTAAATTTATTCCATTTCATGTTAAAAATCCTCCAAATCATTACTCTTCAGTATATCAATTTCTACCTGAAAGCGCAACGGAAACCTGTCCTTTTTCTACTCTTTTCCAAGAAGATAATCTACAAACTGCTGTGCACATCTTCCACTTAAACCACCATGGTTCAGTTCCCACTTATTTGCTTCCAATAAGAGTTCCTCTTCTGGCATGGAAATGTTATTTCTCTCTGCTAGTGTCCGCACAATCCTCTGAAACTCCTTCTTATCTGGTTTGCCATAGTAAATGGTTACACCAAATCTAGCCACCAACGACAGTTTTTCCTGAACCGTATCATTGGTATGTAACTCTTCATCACGGTCCTCTTTGTCTTTAAAGGTTTCACGGATTAGATGACGTCTGTTGGATGTTGCATAAATCAGAATATTATCCGGTTTTTTCTCTAGTCCGCCTTCAATTACTGCTTTTAAATACTTATATTCAATTTCGAATTCTTCAAAAGAAAGGTCATCCATATAGATGATGAATTTATAATTCCGATTCTTGATCTGTGCAATCACATCATTCAAATTCTGGAACTGATGCTTGTACACCTCAATCATACGAAGTCCCTGATCATAATACTGGTTCAGGATTGCTTTGATGGAAGAAGATTTGCCTGTTCCTGCATCCCCAAACAGCAAACAGTTATTAGCGCGTTTTCCTTTGACGAATGCTTCTGTATTATCAATCAGCTTCTGTTTCGCAAGTTCATACCCCACCAGATCATCCAGGTGCACATGGGCAATCTTTGTAATCGGAACAATCTCTGTTTCTCCATCTCTTTCTTCAATGCGAAATGCTTTATGAAGTCCAAATTTACCTACACCAAATTCTTTGTAGAATTCGGTGGTAACCTGTTTGAATTCCTCCGGCGTCTCCGACTGTTCCAGGCGTTTGTTCAGTTCACATATCCGGTCACGGATGCGTTTGTTATACACACTGCCATGTGCTCCTGCCTGATGATAATCTTCAATAAATCCCAGATTCATAACACCCAGTCGTTCTTCCAGTATCTTTAAATCATAATGAAAAAGTTCCCTGAAAATCACGAAATCATGAAGAGCCGCGTCATTAATACTGCCTTCTGTAAAACCTGTAATCTCGCAGGCAGTACTGTATGCATTTTCACTGTTTGACAGTAAAAATGTAAGATAATTATGCCAGAGATTCCCTTCAAATCCATGACTGGCAGCCAATTCCACGAGACTATGGACCGTGTCATACCAGACTTCACGCAGCGTTTCATCATCATATTCTTTGCTTCCCGCATGCTTCATCAACATGACCATGTTCTGAAGTAGTTCCTCCTGATCCATATTCCGATATAAGATCATTTCATTCATTCTCATTTTCTGCCTTCTCTCAACTCTAATAATTTCCAAGTATTTTTAAATTTAGTGCTTCCTCCCGCAATCCCCGGATTGCATTTTTCACTGCAGGGTCAGCCAGATTCCCGTCAAAATCCACAAAGAAGCGATACTCAAATTTTCTGCCCTCAAGGGGACGGGATTCAATTTTTGTCATATTTAAGTCATTATATATAAAATGAGACAACAAACGGTAGAGGGAACCACTTTCATGAGGAAGTTCAAAACAAATGCTAATCTTTCCAGCTTTCTTCAAAAAGATTTTCTGATTGGTAACTACAATAAACCGGGTGGAATTGTCTTCTTCAAAATTAATCTTTCTTGCAAGTATCTTAAGGCCATACAGCTTTGCCGCATACTCACTGCACACCGCTGCCTGCGTCACATCCTTATCCTCCAGTACTTTCTTCGCGGCAACCGCTGTATTTGCCACGCTAATCTGTCTCCACTTCGGATGCTTGTCCAGATATTTCGCAGTCTGCATTAATCCCTGAGGATGAGAATACACGGTCTGAATCTCACGAATCGAAGCATCCGGCAAACCAACAAGCATATGCTCGATTGAAATGGTAACTTCGCCTACAATATAGTTTTCAAACTCCACAAGCAAATCATAAACCTGATCTACTGCACCTGCTGAAGAATTTTCAATCGGAAGCACCGCATAATCAGCAGAACCTTCTTCAATGGCTTCCATGGCTTCCCGGAAAGTTCCCACATGGAAATTCTTCGTTTCCTCTCCAAAATATTGCTTCATAGCAGCCTGACTGTAGGCTCCTTCCACACCCTGGAATACCACCCGGACTCCATCGGTCTCCAGTTCATCAAATCCGATAAAAGGCAGCCGTCCCAAAGCTCCTTCTTCCATCAGCTTCCGGTACTGCACTTTCCTGCTCATGGACATAAGCTGCTCATACAACTCCCGGATGCCCTTCTTATTAAATTCTGTTGTCCCCTTTTCTATTACAGAATCTAATTTTTCTTTTTCGATTTCCTTATCAAAAACCCGAAGCCCGTTCTGAATCTTATAATCGGCTACCTGCTCACATACTTTCATCCGTTTCTCATAAAGTGCAGTCATCTGATTATCAATCTCGTCCAGTTCATCCCGAAGTCTATCCATCGTTTCCTCATCTATTATTTCCATTTGATTCTCCTGTTTTTCGCTTATTCCATATATTCTAGCACAGTTTTTTTACCAAGTAAACAAGAGACCTGCTGTCCCCGGAACCAGACAGCAGTGTCGTGTTTAAACCTTTATTTCCATCCCTGAAAGTACAATAAAGTCTGGTGATTTTGGTCTAAAATTTTCCACCGCCACCGCCATAAGAGGAACCGGAAGAAGATTCATGGGTACTGCTTCCCGTTGACCGACTTTCTTCCTTAGGCTTCGGTGTTCTTGTCACCACGTGATATAGATACATATCACGGCTTTCCGTAAGCTTCAGGCTTCCATTTTTCACATAACGATTCGCAGTAGGCTGTAGACGCACTGTTTTCAGTTGTGCGTTCATACCGGCCACCATAATCAGAGCCAGCAGAATACCAATCCCGGCAGAGACAAAAATCCATACAGACGAAAGGGACTTCCGTGGAAGATTCCCGTTGTCATAGGGGTTCCCTTCTCTGGCCTGCGTAATAAAACTATCGCACAAGTCCGCATAAGTCTGAAAAGCTTCACTGTAATTGCCATCTGATAAATCTGGCTTTATCTGCTCCCCTATGTACTCGATTCCAGCATCTGTAAATGCTGTAATACCATATCCATGGGTTGCCATGTACCAGTCACGGTCTTCCATACTAATGAGCAGTAAAACACCATCCTTATCAGAGCCATAACCAAAATTACAATACTCGTAAACCTGCTCAGCATAATCACTGACCGAATAGCCATTCAGTCCGTCCACAGTGATCAGTGTCACATCCATCTTCTGACGCACACTGATTTCGTCCAGTTTTTCATTCAAAGCCTGCTCTTCCTCATAAGAAAGAAGACCTGCCGAATCATTCGCACGGTAATACTCATCCGCAAATCCATCTGCCGCACAAACCGGAAGCACCGCGCTCAGGCAAAGAAGAACGGCAAGCAGAATTCCTGTTATTTTCTGTTTCATCTGTTCCCCTCCCTATAATATTCCTGTGATATATAAAAGCCAGATGATGGCATATGTAGCTGCACCGAACAAAACGGATAAACCAACCATCCATTTTACCACTGCCCCTTTGTCCGCCGGCAAATTTCCTACAAATTTCCCGGTCTGTCCATTCATGGCAAAGGTATACTGTCTTCCATTCCATGTAGTATTCAAAAGCCATACCGGATACAGCGCATATCTGGCTGTTCCGTTTTGGAGCTGAATACTGCTGTTCTCCGTCACAACAGTCTCATATCCCTGCACAGTCTCTGCAAAAGCTTCTTCCGTCGACTTTTTTACGCGGGCATTTGCACGGTCAATACTCTCTTCTGCGCTCACATCATATTTATCCGCAAAATATCCCGCCAGATATGCAGTCTGAAAATCTACAGCCTCACTAAAATCATAAGGCTCAATGGATTCCATCAAATCATCTGCCATTTTGGAAGAACCATCTACCGGGACATGGGTAAATCCGATATTTCCGCCTCTGTAAACCAGATAATAGCTGGTATCTGTATAATCATAATCCCGGTCACTCCAGAATCTTACTCTGGTCGCACGATATCTTACTCTTGCGTCTGCATCTGTATCAAACAGCCAGAAAGGAACATAGATTCCCTTAATCTCATCAATATGATTCTGATCCTTAAACACCTTTGGGAGCAGGTGTTTGCCGGTCAAATACCTGTTCATCCCCTCTTTTGCCACTTTTTTATCCAACCGAAACGGAATCACAACATCCGGCTTTAATATACCCGATACCTGCCCCATCATAACCACCGGATTCCCGCAAAAAGGACAGGTCGTTGCCACCGTATTTTCATCGCCTACGATTTCTCCTCCACAGGATTTACACAGAAAGGTTCTCAGTCCATCTGTCTCCCCTTCCTGCCACGCACTTCCTGCCTCTGTATGCCATTCCATAGTGTCTGCCTGCTCATTTTGCAGTTCTTCATCATACTTTTTCAGTGTTTCCATCTCAAATTCCGTGTCACAATAAGGGCACTTCATCTTCTGGGCTGTACTGTCAAAGGTAATCGCTCCGCCGCAGCATGGGCATTTATATTCTTGTAATTCTGCCATAGCCAGCTCTCCTCTTTCCTCGCAGATTTCCATCACTCAACTGTCTGAAAACTATTATAATTCCCAATTATTCCGGTTTTTTCGCTCCACAGTTCTGACAGAATTTCCCTGTATTTACCGTTCCGCAGGTGCATGTCCATCCAGCCCCGGCTGGTCTTGGCGCACCACACTCCGGGCAAAATTTTCCTGTTGAAACTGCTCCACAGGAGCATCTCCAGCTATTAGCGTCAACTGCCTGCTGCTGTCCCATCTGCTGCGCCTGCTGCTGTCCCATTGCATATAAGTTCTGCGGATTCACACCGCCATTTGCATTCATGGCCATTCCCATCCCCATAAATCCTGTCATGGCCCCTGCGCCATTTAAAGCCGCTGATTTCATAGCCTCTGCCTGGGCTTCTACCAATGTAGCTGCTGCCATAGACGGGTCTCTCATCACTGCGGTACGCTGTGCCTGTTTAATCATCTCGGCATCTTCTTCCGGAAGCGTTACCGTTCCAAGAGCAATGCTGACAATCTTCAGACCTCTTGACGCACCCCACTTTTCGGAAAGGGCCGTATTCATAGCCTCTTCCAGTTCTGTATTATGACTTACAATCTGACTCGGGCGCATTTCCAAGTCAGAAAGTCTGCCAAATGCAGGCTGGAGTGCACTGATAAATTCGGTTTTCAGTTGCCTATCCAGTTCATCTCTTGTATATTCATTTGTGATATTTCCACACACATTTGTATAGAAAATAAGCGGGTCTGCAATCCGGTAAGAATACACACCGGAACATCGTACAGACACATCAATGTCAAGTCCGATTTTAGAATCCACCACACGGAACGGAATTGGATTTGGTGTACCAAACTTATTGTCCGTCAATTCTTTCGTATTGAAATAATAAACCCTCTGGTCTTTGGCGGTATCACCTCCAAAAGAAAATCTTCTTCCAATAGTTTTAAAAGTCTCCTGAATACTCTCGCCCAGATTTCCGGAAAAAACAGATGGCTCCGTGGAAGTATCATATGTAAATTCTCCCGGTTC
Organism: uncultured bacterium; assembly: GCA_905216215.1. Taxonomy (GTDB): domain Bacteria; phylum Bacillota; class Clostridia; order Lachnospirales; family Lachnospiraceae; genus Allocoprococcus. The sequence continues at coordinate 34,139 of CAJMSZ010000002.1, forward strand.
TGCACAGGCTTCTACAATTTTCCCCTGCTCTACAATAATCATACACTGTCCATCAGCCACTGAAATCACACTTCCATTGGAAATAATATTGTCATTTCCTTTATTGTTTGCAAAGAAGCCAGATGTCTTCTTCTGTCCTCTCTTTACCATAATGTCAGGGCTCATTGCCTCACAGTAAAAATACTCTTTCCACTGATCAGAAAGTGTGCCTCCAACTGCATTTAATCCCGCTCTGATAAGTCCCATACTATGTACCCCTTTCCTCTATGTCTACTGGCAGCAATTTGCCAGTTTGTCTACTTTCTTTCTGAGTTCATTGTGAATGACTGTTTTGAAAATGTCAAGATACCCAGGGATATTTTTCCTGCCTTCCAGAGATATTTTTCCTATTGCATTTCCACTTGATTTAGTATATTATGTTATGAAGAATTAACTAGATAAAGATATTTAAAAGGAGGATCTCACAATGAGACATTTAATGAGCCCTTTGGATTTTTCTGTCGAAGAACTGGACAAGCTTATGGACCTGGCGTCAGATATTGAGGCGAAACCTGAAAAATATGCACATGCATGTGCCGGTAAGAAACTTGCAACATTATTTTATGAGCCAAGTACCCGTACCCGTTTAAGCCACGAGGCAGCAATGCTGAATCTTGGTGGAAGTGTTTTAGGATTCTCATCTGCAGATTCTTCTTCTGCATCAAAAGGGGAAAGTGTTGCCGATACGATTCGTGTTATTTCTTGTTATGCTGATATCTGTGCAATGCGTCATCCAAAAGAAGGTGCACCAATGGTTGCCAGTCAATACTCTTCTATTCCTATTATCAATGCCGGTGATGGTGGACATCAACATCCAACTCAGACATTAACCGATTTACTTACTATTCGTTCTTTAAAAGGACGCCTGAATCATTTAAAAATTGGTCTTTGCGGTGATTTGAAATTTGGCCGTACCGTTCATTCTCTTATAAATGCCCTTGTTCGTTATGAAAATATTGAATTTGTTTTAATTTCACCTGAAGAACTGCGTCTGCCTGACTATGTAAGAGTAGATGTCCTGGACAAAAACCATATTCCATACAAAGAGGTTGTACGTTTGGAAGAGGCTCTTCCTGATCTGGATATTCTCTACATGACCCGTGTACAGAAAGAACGTTTCTTCAACGAAGAAGATTATGTACGTATGAAGGATTTCTATCTTTTAGACAAAGAAAAACTGAATATAGCACCTAAGGACATGCTGGTTCTTCATCCACTTCCACGTGTCAATGAGATTGCTGTAGATGTAGATGATGACCCACGGGCAGCTTACTTTAAGCAGGCTCAGTATGGTGTATACATCCGAATGGCGCTGATTCTTACATTACTTGGAATTCATGTAGATTAAGGAGGACAGATAGAAATGCTGGAAAATACATTAACAATTGGTAAAATCAAAGAAGGCTTCGTGTTAGATCACATTGCAGCCGGAAAAAGTATGGAAATTTACAAATACTTAAATCTGGACAAACTGGATTGTTGTGTTGCGATTATCAAAAATGCAAAAAGCAGCAAACAGGGCAAAAAAGATATTATCAAAATCGAGTGCCCAATCGACATTATCGATCTGGACGTACTCGGATTTATCGACCACACAATCACGGTTAATATTATTTCTGACGGAAAAGTAGTAGATAAGAAAATGCTCTCTCTTCCAAAAGAAATCAAAAACATTGTAAAATGTAAGAATCCTCGCTGCATCACATCCATCGAACAGGGACTGGATCATGTATTCGTTCTTACAGACGAGGAAAATGCAGTATACCGTTGTAAGTACTGCGAAGAAAAATATAGAGGATAATCGTAAAAGAGCATCTGCCTCAAGGCAGATGCTCTTTTAATATCTACACTATAATAGCAAGCAAAACGATAAGCCGGGTTATGTCGTGAATGTTCATCTATCCAGACCTGCTGTTACCAACAGGTTCAAGCGACCCACCTAAAACGTGACGGGCAGCCACAATGTTTTGATTCGGTCTTGCTTCGGATGGGGTTTACATATGCCCCTTCTGTTACCAGACGGGCGGTAGTCTCTTACACTGCCTTTCCACCCTTACCTGAAAATTCAGGCGGTTTATTTCTGTTGCACTAGCCTTGGAGTCACCTCCACCGGACGTTATCCGGCATCCTGCCCTGTGAAGCCCGGACTTTCCTCACCTGCGGCCTTTCGGCACTTGCAGCCGCGAACATTTGTCTTACTTGCCTGATACACTTTATCATATTTCGTTTTCTTTGTAAACCGGATTTTCTAAATTCCTTCGTCCACAATCAAATGGTCTCCATCTGCAGCACTTGTGGCAAGGAAATCACATCTTTCATTCTGAGGATGTCCATCATGACCTTTGACCCAGATAAACTGCACCTCATGGGGCTTCTTTGCCTGCAAAAGACGTTTCCATAAATCGACATTTTTCACTGGCTCATTTTTTCCTCGCTTCCAGCCTTTCTTCAGCCAGCCTTCAATCCAGTGCTGGTTAAAGGCATTGACTACATACTGGGAATCGGAATACAATTCCACCTGGCAGGGACGATTGAGTGCTTCCAGTCCGGCAATCACAGCCATCAGTTCCATCCGGTTATTGGTGGTTTTCTTATAGCCCTGTGACAGTTCCTTCTTATGCAGTTCTCCTTTGGAATCCACATATTCCAAAACCGTGCCATAGCCACCAGGACCGTCCGGATTTCCTCTGGCGGCTCCGTCTGTGTAAATTCTAACTTTCATACCTGTTCCTTCACTTTATTTCTATTTCGTCTTGATTATCACTCTTATTCTTTGATGTCATCGTGCTCACCAAGCACAACTTCTGTGGCATATACTACCTCTGGGAAAATATATTCCAGGCATTCTTTGATAATTCGCGGGCTTCCCGGAAGATTGACAATTAAAGTCTTCTTTCGGATACCTGCCACTCCTCTTGTCAGCATGGCACGTTTCCTTGTCCTTGTCATATACATACGCATGGATTCTGCCATACCGGGGACTTCCTTATCCACAATGCTTTTCGTAGCTTCCGGTGTCCAGTCCTCTTCCCGGCATCCAATTCCTCCTATTGTCAACACCAGATCCGCCGCATCTGTGTCAGCTAAACGTGCCAGCACCTGACGGATTACCTCCTTGTCGTTGGGTACGGGCTGAATCATCTCTGTGCGGAACCCCACCTGGCTAAGCATCCTCTTTACAATCGGCGAACAGGTATCTTCTTTTAATTTTTTATAAATTAAGGTATCAACCGGAATAATTATCGCTCTCATATTAACTCCCCTTTTCTTCTCACGTACTTTTGTTTACTTTTATACTCTTGTACAGTATAACACATTCTTTCTCTCATTTGTACCTTTAATTAGATGATAATACATACCATTCCACCATTACTGTCATTCACAATTTTCTGCATAGTATCCTGAAGTTTGGCCTGACTTTCATCATTTATCATCATGATTTTGTTCCGCATTCCGTCCATAACCAGTTCTTCTATGGATTTTCCGAAAATATTTGTGGACCATACTCCCTCCTTAGATTTTGCAGCATTTTCAATATATTGGATCAAATCCTCTGCCTGCCTTTCATTTCCTACTATTGGTGCAATTTCTGTCTCGATATTTGCCTTTATCATGTGAATGGATGGTGCCTCAGAATGGATTTTCACCCCAAATTTATTGCCCTGTCGGATAATCACCGGTTCTGCTATCTTGATTTCATCCCGCGTAGGAGTGACCACTCCGTAACCTCTTGCTCTGACAGAATCAATGGCATCTTTCATCGTCTCATATTCTTTACACAGCTTCGAAAACTGCTGAATGGTCCGCACCAAATCATACTGGCTCTTCATTTCCATTCCGGTCATTTCACTGAGCATTTCATAATAGTAAGAGTCGGGAATACGGATTTCCAAGTCCACATTACCTTTATCCATGGCTATATTTCCTATTCTGACATCTTCTATATAACTACTGTCCGGATTTACTGTATCTTTAGACACATCACCAATTTCCCGAATCTGATCCATAACACTTTTTGCATAATGCAGAAGTTCTTCTTTCAATTTATGTCCCGACGGCAGCATTTCTGCCCATTTAGGTATAAAGAAGCGTACTTCCGAAACCGGAAATGCCTCCAACATCTGTTCCATGATCCGATGAATGTCTTCTTCTTTCAATTGCTCACAATTCACAGTCATTGTCATAACACCATACGTATCATGTATCTCCTGTGCCGTCCTTTTTGCCTCCTCACTATAAGGCTTCTGAGAATTAACCAACACAATAAATGGTTTTCCAATGCTCTGTAATTCCTGAATAGTTTTCGCCTCAGCAGGCTTATAGTTTTCTCTTGGAAGTTCACTAAAGCTGCCGTCGGTTGTTATCACAATTCCTATAGTAGAATGATCGTGAATGACTTTTCTTGTTCCGATTTCCGCTGCTCTGGTAAATGGTATCTCATAATCAAACCAGGGCGTCTTCACCTGTCTTTCCGTGTCATTTTCAATATGTCCGGATGCACCTTCCACCATATAACCCACACAGTCAATAAGACGCACTTTCACATGAATATCATCTGCCACCGTAATCTTTGCTCCCTCTTTCGGTACAAACTTTGGTTCCGTAGTCATAATGGTTTTTCCGGATGCAGACTGCGGAAGTTCGTCACGGGCCTGCATTTTTGCATGCTCATCCTCCATATTCGGCAATACCAGCACATCCATGAACCTCTTGATAAATGTAGATTTTCCTGTCCGCACCGGTCCCACTACGCCTATGTAAATCTCACCACCGGTTCTGGTTTCTATGTCCTTATATAAATCAAATGTATTCACTTGCTTTTCCCCCTTTAACTGCTGATACAGTTTATGAGAACATAGCTTCTGGTAGAACTAAAAAAGAGGTTCTTTCGAACCTCTTCTTAGTTATCCCATGGTAAATCTGAATGCTCAATCTTTCCGTCCCGCAGCATCAAATCACGCACTGCGTCCTCTGGCTTTTTGTTTTCAAACAAAACATGGTTTACCTCTTCAACAATCGGCATGGAAACCTGATACTTTTCCGCTAAAGCCTTTGCTGCCTTTGCGGAATAAACACCTTCTACCACCATGTTGACTTCCTTCATGGCTTCCTCCATGGTTCTTCCCTGTCCCATCAGATAACCGGCTTTCCGGTTCCTGCTGTGCACGCTGGCACAGGTAACAATCAAATCCCCAATTCCGGTAAGGCCGGAGAAGGTCTCTACCTTTCCACCCATCTTCACTCCCAGTCTTGCAATTTCCGCAATTCCTCTTGTAATCAAGGCTGCCTTGGTATTATCTCCATAGCCTAATCCATCTGCAATACCTGCCGCAAGTGCAATCACGTTCTTCAAAGAACCACCAAGCTCAATACCCAACATATCCGGACTTGTGTACACACGAAATACCTCGCTCATAAAAATATGCTGAATGTATTCTGCCGTTTCCCGGTCTTTTGCGCCTGCAACCACCGTAGTAGGCAGTCCCCGGCTTACTTCTTCTGCATGACTTGGTCCGGATAGAACAGCCACCTTTGCCTGTGGAATTTCTTCTTCAATCTGTTCTGTCATAGTCATCAGGGTTGTCTCTTCAATTCCTTTTGACACATCGACCAGTAATTGTCCTTCTGTCACATAAGAGCACATCGCTTTGGCTGTACTTCTTGTAAATACAGAAGGAACCGCCATTACTATCATATCCATTCCAAGAATTCCTTCTGAAATGGTATTTGTAATCTGAATACGCTCCGGAATAGTCACACCAGGGAGCTTATCCACATGCTCCCGCTTTGTCCGGAGCATTTCTACTTCATTTTTATCAATAGACCAGATGGTAACATCATGCCCGTTCTGATTCAACAGCAGTGCCAATGCTGTGCCCCAGCTTCCGGCACCCATTACACCTATTTTTGCCATATTATTTTCCTTCCTTCTTTCCGAAACTGATTTTATTCTCTGTGCCATTCAGCAAACGCCCAATATTTGCCCGGTGACGCACAAAGGCGGAAATCACAAAGAGAACACCGATTCCGTACATTTCTAATAAGTAAGCATGAGACATACCAAACAGTCCCATCTGCCCTTTGATTATCAGTCCGACAAGGAACATCACGGACACTACCAAAGAACCCAGGGATACATATCTGGTCAGTACTACAATCAGAATAAAGGCAAGGAGACATACTGCTGTCAGCCTTAAATCAGTAACAATAATAATTCCGGCAGTCACAGCTATGCCTTTTCCACCTTTAAAATTCATGTAAAATGGGTAATTATGCCCCAATACTGCTCCGAAAGCCGCATACATAGAAAGAAGCGGCAGCATATCTGCCTTTGCTGCAAAAACAGCTCTCACAAGTAAAACTGCGAATACACACTTAAAACAGTCTCCGACAAGCGTAATCGCCCCGGCTTTTACCCCCATGGTCCGAAGGGCATTGGTGGTTCCCGCATTACCGCTTCCGTGCTTTCGAATATCAAAGTGATGGATTTTCCCATAAATATACCCCGTCTGGAATAGTCCAAACAAATATCCAATCACCAAACAAATGACTCGTTCCATTTTACTGATCCTTTTCCTTTCTCTCACGTATAAAGAATCTCAAGGACGTTCCTTTAAAGCCAAATGCCTCACGAATCTTATTTTCCAGATAACGGGTATAAGAAAAATGCATCAGTTCTTTGTCATTTACAAAAATAACAAAAGTAGGCGGTTTTACTGAAACCTGTGTGATATAGTAGAGCTTCAGTCGTTTTCCTTTATCTGAAGGTGGCTGCTGCATTGCAACGGCCTCGGTCATGATTTCATTTAACACACCGGTAGCCACGCGCAAAGTCTGATTTTCAATGACCATGTCAATCATGTCGAAGAGCTTCGGAAGTCTCTGACCAGTGACTGCGGATACATACATAATCTCTGCATAAGGCATGAAAGATAAAATCAGACGAATCTGGTGTTCGAATTCTTTCACTGTCTTGTCATTCTTTTCAATGGCATCCCACTTATTTACTACAATAATCACACCTTTTCCACGTTCATGGGCAATTCCTGCAATCTTTGCATCCTGCTCTGTCACACCCTCTGTTGCATCAATTACAACCAACACAACATCCGCGCGTTCCACTGCCGTTACTGTTCGAATAATACTGTAGCGTTCCAGTTCTTCTTTAATCTTATTCTTTCTGCGAAGACCGGCTGTATCGATAAACACATACTCGGTTCCGTTGTGAGTAATAGTGGTGTCAATGGCATCCCTTGTAGTTCCTGCCACATCGGATACAATCACACGGGATTCTCCGGTCAGTTTATTAATAATCGAGGATTTTCCCACATTCGGCTTTCCAACAATGGCAATTCTCGGACGGTCATCCTCTTCCTCCCGGCCTGCTCCTTCCGGGAAATATTCCATCACCTTATCCAGCATATCACCAATTCCGATTCGCTCTGCTGCGGAAATCGGCATCGGGTCTCCAATTCCCAGATTATAAAACTCGTACACATCCGGCATCATTTTATTAAAATTATCTACTTTATTTACCACCAAAATCACCGGTTTGTGGGAGCGGCGAAGCATATCAGCCACTTTAGAATCTGCATCCACAAGTCCCTGTTTCACATCTGTCATAAATAAAATAACATCTGCGGTATCAATAGCAATCTGAGCCTGTTCTCTCATCTGTGATAAAATCACGTCCCTGCTCTCCGGTTCAATACCACCGGTATCAATTAATGTAAATTCTTTATCCAGCCATGTAACTTCTGCATAAATTCTATCTCTTGTCACACCTGGTGTGTCTTTTACAATCGCGATTTTTTCTCCTGCCAGCGCATTAAACAGTGTCGATTTACCCACATTCGGGCGTCCAACAATCGCTACTACTGGTTTACTCATCTTCTATTCCTCCATCTGTAATATCGCATCTATCAAATCTTGTCCGCTTGATTTTACAACATCTATTCTTACTTGTAAAGCTTCTGATAACTGGGAAATGGTCATATCATCCAAAAAAACATCTTCTTCATTTCGCAGCATAGCTATCGGAAGCAAAAGTCTGTCCCCCAACTTCTGTCCGGTAAGCTGCGCTTTCAAGTCCTGTCCCGTAATCAGCCCTGCTACGGTAATGCTTTCTCCAAAGAAATCATTACGGATGCAATAAACCTGCATATCCAGGTTCGGGTATTTCTCCGTCAGGCGCTCTGCCATCTGCTTTATAAATGGATAAGCAAGCTTTCCGGTTGCCAGTGAGGCATGTCTTTCCTTCGCATCCCCTTCAAGCTTCTGAAAGCCTTCCTCAAATTCATTGAGAAGCAGCCGCATCATGCCTACTCCATTTTCCAATTGCAGATAGCCATCGTACCGTTCTTCTTCCGGCACATCCACCTCTGCAAGCAGATACCATTCATCTCCTGCATGAATGAAATGCGTGCCATATTCCTGATAAAGCTTGTCCTGCCATTTATGAATAATTCCAAGAACTTCTCTTGCATCCTCTTTCTGAAATGGCTCCAGTGGATACAGTCCTTCCCGGTATTTTGTCATGCCAACCGGCACTACCGAAACACTCTGCAGATTCGGCATCCATTTTACCATGTCTCGGATGCTTCGCTCCAGTTCCTCTCCATCATTGATTCCCTTGCAGAGCACAATCTGCCCATTCATGGTAATTCCGCCCTCATACAGGGTCTGAATCTTCTTAAGTGCCTCTCCGGCAAAACGGTTGTGCAGCATCTTACACCGCAATTCTGGATTGGTTGTATGAATCGACACATTAATCGGCTCCAGATGGTACTGTACAATTCGCTCCACATCATGGTCGCTCATGTTGGTAAGGGTGATATAATTGCCCTGCAAAAAGGACAATCTGGAATCATCGTCTTTGAAATAAAGCGTTTCCCTCATTCCGGGAGGCATCTGGTCGATGAAACAGAACATGCATTTATTTCTGCAGGAACGGTATTCGTCCATCAGTCCACTTTCAAATGTAATTCCAAGGTCCTCTTCATAATTCTTTTCGATTTCCAGTTCCCATTCTTCTCCGTCTGGTTTCCGGATCAAAACAAGCAGTTCTTCGTCATTTACGTAATAATGATAATCAAATACGTCTTCTATTATATGTTTATTAATCTGAAGCAGAACATCTCCGGGCTCCACACCAAGTTCCCAGGCAATACTGCCTTCTTCCACTTCTTTCACTCTGTGTTCCTGTTTCATGAAAACTAATCTCCCATTCTAAGCACACTATGGCACTGTACTATACATGATACCCGATTTTCTTCAAAAAAGCAATTTTTTACCCCTGCTTTCTTGCCTTTACACAGAAATAATGGTATAAATGTATCAGATAAATATAGAAACTGCTGTAAAACTGCAGTTGACTTTCGGGAGGCACCTATGAATAATATTCAGAACATGGAGCGCAAACTGCCTGTAGCTCCACTTAAGATCGCAGCACTGAAGAGCTGTGAAGACCTTGCCAAAAAGGTAGATGACTATATCGTATCTTTCCGGCAAAATTCGTTAACCGACTTAGACCGCAACCTGTATTCCACTTACGAATGTGATTCTTATCTGACAGATATCTCTTGCCCACGTTTTGGTTCTGGAGAAGCAAAAGGTGTCATCAATGAAAGTGTTCGTGGAAAAGACTTGTTTGTCATGGTAGATGTCTGCAACTACAGTCTCACTTATAAAGTAGGCGGTCTGGTAAATCATATGTCACCAGATGACCACTATCAGGATTTGAAACGTATTATTTCTGCAGCAACCGGCAAAGCCCATCGTGTTAACGTAATTATGCCTTTCTTATATGAAAGCAGACAGCACAAGCGTACCAAACGCGAATCCTTAGACTGTGCATTTGCACTGCAGGAACTGGTAGACATGGGTGTATCCAATATCATTACTTTTGATGCCCATGACCCACGTGTTCAGAACGCCATTCCACTTCACGGATTTGACAGTTTCAATCCGCCATACCAGTTTATGAAAGCACTGCTTCGTGCAGAGCCGGATTTAAAAATTGATAAAGAGCATTTGACCATTATCAGTCCGGATGAAGGTGCCATGGGAAGAGCTGTTTATCTTGCCAATGTCCTTGGTGTAGATATGGGTATGTTCTACAAGAGACGTGATTATTCCAAAATCGTAGGTGGTAAGAATCCAATCGTTGCACATGAATATCTGGGTGATGACCTGCACGGCAAGACAGTCATTATCATGGACGATATGATTTCTTCCGGCGGAAGTATGCTGGACACATCAAAGCAGTTAAAGGAACGTGGTGCAGAAAAAGTATTTATCTGTACTACATTTGGTCTTTTCACAGATGGTCTTGATAAGTTTGATGAATTCTATAACAAAGGATATCTCGACAGAGTGATTACAACAAACCTTACTTATCTTCCACCTGAACTGGAAACCAAGCCATATTTCATTAAGGCAGATATGAGTAAGTTCCTTGCACTTATTATTGACTCTATGAATCATGATACTCCAATCAGTGATGTACTGGTTCCGACAGACCGCATTCATGATTTATTAGATAAGTATCATAAATAACATTTATTATTTTCAAAAACCCCCTCGGCTGACTGCCGGGAGGGTTTTATCATCTCTAAATTCTAACAATATTCTTTTTCTACAAAAAATCCCACATCCGTCGGATATACGTAAGAATCTCCTATTTCACGCAGCAGAACAACTTTCAACTGATTGTTCAGATTCTTTTTGTCCAGCTTCATTGCATCCGTAAGTTCACACATAGGAATATTTGCTTCCACCGGAAGTCCATAGGATTCTAGTACTTTCCGAATCCGTTCTGCACTTCCTTCTTTCGTCAATCCTTTTTCTTCTGCGATTCTTGTAATCTGGTACATTCCAATGGCAACTGCCTCGCCATGACTTTCCCGTTCATAATGGTAATACTGTTCAATTGCATGTGCCAACGTATGACCGAAATTCAGAAGAATTCTTTCGCCAAAATCAAATTCGTCATTTTCTACCACAACTCTTTTGATATCCACACAGGCTGCAATTACCTCTGTCATTCGCTCTTTCAGCTTTTCATAGGAACCGCAGGACTCTAATTCATCAAATAACGCAGCATTCTTGATACAACCATACTTGATTACTTCTCCCATACCATCAATCACATATCTTTCCGGAAGGGTATCAAGTACATCCGGGTCGATAAGAACCATCTGAGGCTGATAAAAAGCGCCTACCAGATTCTTCCCTTCCGGAAGGTCGACAGCCACTTTACCGCCAACAGAGGAATCTACCTGAGCAAGAATGGAAGTTGGAATCTGTACAAACTTGATTCCTCTCAGGTAAGTGGCTGCAACAAATCCGGCCAGGTCTCCAACAACTCCTCCACCCAAAGCAACAATCAAATCTGTTCTGGATATTTTGGCTTTCAGCATCTGACTGTACACTCCGGGAAGTATATGAATACTTTTTGACGATTCCCCATGAGGAATCACAATATCATGGCATTCAAACTTTTCTGCCAAGATACGCTTTAATCGTTCTCCATAATAAGAGTAAACCCTGTCATCTGAGATAATCATAATTTTCTTTCCCTGATAAATCTCAGAAATCCGTTCTGCTGCCTGGGATAACATTCCTCTTCCAATATAAATCGGATAACTGTGTTCTTTTAAATCAACTATCATTTTCATGAAATTCACCTAGATATCTTTTCCTACTACCTTTGCTATCTGAACAACTTCTTTCATCAAGTTACTGTACTTCTCTGGTTTCAGTGACTGTCCACCATCGCAAAGTGCACATTCCGGATTATTATGCACTTCAATCATAAGTCCATCCGCACCTGTTGCCACTGCTGCCTTTGCCATTGGTTCTACCAGCCACCATTTTCCTCCTGCATGACTTGGATCTACAATGATTGGAAGGTGACTGCGCTGCTTCATAACCGGAATTGCCTGAAGGTCCAGTGTATTTCTTGTATATGTTTCAAACGTACGGATTCCTCTTTCACAGAAAATGATATTTGGGTTTCCGGCTGCCATAATATATTCAGCTGACATTACCCATTCTTCGAAAGTAGCATTCAGACCTCTCTTAAGCAAAATCGGTTTCTTTGTCTGTCCAAGCTTTTTCAAAAGGTCAAAGTTCTGCATATTTCTTGCCCCAATCTGAATCAAATCCACTTTTTCATCAAACAGTTCCAGATACTCAGCTGACATCAGTTCTGTACAGATTGGAAGTCCAGTCACTTCTCTGGCCTTGCAAAGGTATTCCAATCCCTGAACACCAAGTCCCTGGAAAGAATATGGGCTGGTTCTTGGCTTGAACGCACCGCCTCTCAAAATATTTGCTCCTGCCTCTTTGACAGCCTTGGCAACCTCGATTACCTGTTCTTCTGTCTCTACGGAACAAGGACCAGCTATCATAGCCATATGTCCGCCACCAACTTTCACACCTGCTACATCTACAATGGTATCCTCCGGATGGAACGCACGGTTTGCCAGTTTGTATGGCTCCTGTACATGCATAACCTTCTCTACGCTCTTATCTACTTCGAATAACCTCGCGTCTACCTTCACTGTATCTCCGATACATCCAATAATCGTCAAATCCTCACCGACGACAGTATGCACCTCCAGTCCTTTGGCACGGACCATGTCCTCCACCCGTTTTACATTCTCCTCACTTGTCTTTGGTTTTAATACAATAATCATAATGAAATCCTTCCTGCTACTATTGAATAAAAAAAATCCTCTGCAATACGCAGAGGACGAAAGAAATCTATACTTCGTGGTTCCACCTCAATTCACAGACACTTCACAGTGACTGCCTCAGCAGGTACGCCAAAAATGGTTATACCCTTGCAGATAACGGTTGCTTCCGGAAATGCCTACTCAAACCTGTTCATGTTGTTCAGCACTCTACTCCAAGACGAATTCAATATAACTACTTGTTTCCTCTTCCACCAGACGAGGACTCTCTGTGACATCTCATTATACCTACTATTTCTCTTCATCGTATTTCAACAGTAGACTTTATTAACTTGTGCTATATGATAACTCACTTTCTTCGAATTGTCAATGACCTTATCGATGAAAATATTCATGCTTAATTACATCAACCGGCATTTTTTCACCAGTCCACAATTCAAAAGACGCTGCGCCCTGATAAAGCAGCATATTCAAGCCGTTTTGCGTCTCACATCCGGCAACCTTTGCCTTCTTCAGAAGTAATGTCTCTTCAGGATTATAAATTACATCAAACACATAGAGGTCTTTCCGGAAAACACTGTCATCCGTAATAAGGCATTCTTCCGTAGCCGGTGCCATCCCAACAGAAGTTCCATTTACCAAAATTGTACTCTCCTCTATTTCTTTTTTCAGAAGTTCTGCATCCGAAAAATCATGCAAATGCAGATTACAATCTGTCTCTTCTTTCAATACTTGAATAATATGTTCTGCTCTTGCAAAAAAGTCACCACGTCTGTTGAATACCGCAATCTCAGCCACACCATCAAGGGCTGCCTGAATCATAATAGCTACCGATGCGCCTCCGGCTCCAAGAAGTGTCATCTTCTTGCCGATAATATTCTTTCCATCTTCTTTCACCGCACGCATAAAACCGATTCCATCTGTGGTATACCCCTTAAATACTCCGTCTTCGTTGACAATCGTATTCACTGCACCGCCAATCTTTGCTGCCGGTGACAGCTCATCCGCCAGCTCACACATCTTGTTTTTGTTTGGCATTGTCAGATTAAAACCCTTTACCCCAAGTGCTTTTAAACCAGCTACAGCTGTCTCCAGATTCTCTGTCCCTACATCAAACGCAAGATATGCATAATCCAGTCCCATCTGATGAAAGGCTTCATTATGCATCATAGGCGAAATGCTATGAGCCACAGGACTTCCAAGAAGCCCTATAAGTTTTGTACGTCCTGTAATCTCGTATTTCATTCTAATCTTCTCTTTCTATTCTGTCTTTTTCCAAAAGCCGAAATACTTTTCACCATTTTCCAGCTTCACGCCACGTGCTTTCGCCATCTCACTGACCGTTACAAGCTTATAGCCCTTCTCCTGCAGTGCAGGAATCAACTGAATTGCTGCCTCCACGCTCTGCTCGTGGATGTCATGCATAAGAATAATATCTCCATCTCCGGCATTCGTCAGCACATTCTCTATAGTTGCATTGGCATCCTTTGTTTTCCAGTCCAGTGTATCTACTGACCATAGAATCATCGGCATACCTACATTCTGTTTCACGTTATCGTCCACTGCACCATATGGTGGACGAAGCAAAGTTGCCGACTTATCTACCACCTTCTCTATTTCACCGTTTGTATCATTTACCTGACCCTGAATTCCCTCCGGAGTCAGTTTGGTAAGCTGTGCATGATCATAAGAATGATTTCCAAGCTCACAGCCAATCTCTAGCATCCGCTTCACTTCTTCCGGATACTTCGGTACATTCTTTCCTACCATAAAGAATGTTGCATGGGCTCCATACTGTTCTAAAGCATCCAAAAGCTTTGAGGTATATTTACCCGGTCCATCATCAAAAGTCAGTGCAATCATTGGCTGGTCATATGCTTCTTCCGCTGCTTTATTCAATTCCTCTTCGTGTTCTTTATCGATTTCTTTTACAGTAAATGTTCCTTTTTTCGTATGAATGGCCACCTTATCCAGCCATTCTGTATTAAGCGGTGTAGCTACCGCACTTGTCAAAACCGCTGAAATAGAATATTCACCGACTTCCATCCCATCTCCATCAGACTCCAGCGTATAACCCGAACCATTCTGCAACTCATCTATTAAATCCTGAATGGTATAATCCGTCTCTTCATCCAACACAACGGAAGTATCTCCCTCACAGCTTACCTCCGCTGTGAAAACCGGCTTTTCTTCTCCCACATACATCTCAGCGTCCTGCACCGTCAAATCAATTTCCACTACTTTATCCTTAAACAAAGCTGTTGCTCTGGTGCCAACGCAAACAAGTAATAGAACTGCTGCAAAGACTCCGATAATTCCCCATATGGGAATCGGTCTTTTGTTTCTTTTCTTCCATCGTCTTTTCTGCCCTTTATTTCCTAAGCTTCTTGCTTTCTGCCTTCTTCGTTTCCAATTATGTATCCTTCGTTGTATATTCATCTTTTGCTGTTCTTCTTTCCCATTATTTACATTCATTATAAGACAACTGACCTTGAGATTCAACACGAATACTTATTAAATATTATGTTATTTCTGTAAATATTTGTAATATCTTCTGCCCAAAAAGAAGCGAATAATTTTTATCGAAATCGGAAACATATGAAAAGGATTTTCCATACCGGAAAATCCTTTTCTATTGATTCATTATTTGATTATACGCACACGGCACACGCCTTCCACTGCGCCTAACTCTTGCTCGATTTCAGCAGTTACGTCAGAATCCACATCAATCATAGTGTACGCGTATTCTCCTCTGCTTTTATTGAGCATATTTGCAATATTCACATGTTCCTTCGTCAGAATTGCCGTAAACTGTCCAATCATATTTACCATATTTTTATGAAGAATGGTAATCCGGACTTTCTCTCTGGCTCCCATCTCACAATTCGGATAATTCACAGAATTATGAATGTTTCCATTTTCCAGATAATCACGGATTTCTTTCGCTGCCATCACTGCACAATTATCTTCTGCTTCTGCAGTAGATGCACCAAGATGCGGAATCACAATGGTATTTGGTGCTTTCACAATCTCAGACGTAGCAAAATCCGTCACATAACGTTTCACTTTTCCGTTTTCCAGTGCCGGAATCACTGCCTCACTCTTTACCAATACATCTCTTGAGAAATTGAGAAGCACCACCTTATCTTTCATCATGGCAATTGCTGCTTCATCAATCATTCCCTTTGTAGAATCCATGGCAGGAACGTGAATGGTAATATAATCACATTCTCTATAAATTTCTTCCACATTCTTTGCATGGTAAACATCCTTCGAAAGCTTCCATGCCGCCTCTACAGATATATATGGGTCATACCCATAGACTTCCATTCCAAGCTGAAGCGCTGCGTTCGCAACCAGGGCACCGATAGCTCCAAGTCCGATAACGCCAAGCTTTTTGCCTGTAATCTCACATCCGGCAAATGCTTTCTTTGCCTTTTCCGCAGACTTTGCAATGTTTTCATCGTCTTGATTTGCTTTTACCCAGTCAATACCGCCTACAATATCACGGGATGCCAGAAACAGTCCTGCAAGCACCAGTTCTTTTACACCGTTTGCATTGGCTCCCGGTGTGTTGAAGACAACAATCCCCTTTTCTGCGCATTTATCCAGTGGGATGTTGTTAACTCCCGCACCGGCTCTTCCGATTACTTTCAACTTTGTATCAAATTCCATTTCATGCATTCCGGCACTTCTTACCAGAATAGCATCTGCATCCTTAATTTCTTCTGTCTTTGTAAAATTCTGTCCTAAGCCATTTAATCCAACCTGTGCAATTGGATTCAGGCAATAATACTCATATCCCATTACACATGTTCCTCCTCGAATTTCTTCATAAATGCTACCAGTGCTTCCACACCTTCATATGGCATGGCATTATAAATACTTGCACGCATACCACCGACAGTTCTGTGGCCCTTCAGATTTTCCAGTCCTGCCGCCTTTGCTTCTTTTACAAATTTGGCATCCAGCTCTTCGTCGCCAGTTACAAATGGTACATTCATTAAAGAACGGTCTTTCTTCTCCACCGTGCCCTTAAACAATTTACTCTCATCCAAGAAATCATAAAGAAGTTTCGCCTTCTTCTCATTGCGCTCCTTCATTACTTCCAGTCCACCCATTTTTTTCAGCCATTTAAACACTTTACCGCAAATGTAAATACCATAAGCCGGTGGTGTATTGTAAAGAGACTTTGCGTCTGCGTGGGTCTTATACTGAAGCATGGTCGGTGTGCCCGGAAGCACATCTTCCGTTATCAAATCTTCCCGGATAATCACAATGACCGTTCCTGCAGGTCCGATGTTTTTCTGGACTCCGCCATATATGATACCATATTTGGTCACATCTACCGGTTCTGACAAGAAACAAGAAGAAACATCTGCCACAAGGGTTTTTCCTTTGGTATTTGGAAGTTCTTTAAATTTCGTTCCATAAATCGTGTTATTTTCACAGATATACACATAATCTGCATCTTCAGAAACCGGAAGGTCTGAGCAGTCCGGTATGTAGGAAAATGTCTTATCTGCAGAAGAGGCAATGCGGTTCACCTTGCCGTATTTTTCTGCTTCTGCTGCAGCTTTCTTTGCCCATTGTCCTGTAATAATATAATCTGCCACTTTATTTTTCATCAAATTCATTGGAATCATGGCAAACTGCTGGCTTGCACCGCCCTGTAAGAACAAAACCTTATAATTGTCAGGAATGTTCATGAGCTCACGCAAATCCTGCTCAGCTTCTGTGATGATTGTTTCAAAAGCTTTGGAGCGATGACTCATCTCCATAACGGACATTCCCGTGCCTCTGTAATTAAGCATTTCATCTGCTGCTTCTTTGAGTACCTCTTCCGGCAATACCGCCGGTCCTGCTGAAAAGTTATACACGCGTCCCATAAACATTCCCCTTTCTCTTCTAATTCTTTTTTATTTGGATTGTTTTATTGATTTTCCAAATCTTTTGCGTCAAAGGCGGCACTAATCGGTGCTCCCGGAGCAACCATTGGCCATACTTTATCATCACTGTCAATCTGGCAGTCAATCAAAACCGGTCCCTGACAACGCAATGCTTTTTCAAAGATTTCGGAAAATTCTTCTTTTGTTGTTGCACGGTAGGCTGTAGCCCCCATTGCTTCTGCCAGCTTTACAAAATCCACTCCGTCATTTAACACGGTAGCAGAATACCTCTGGCCGTAGAAAAGTGTCTGCCACTGACGAACCATTCCAAGCACATGATTATTCATAACCACCTCAATGATTGGAATATTGTAACGTGCTGCTGTGGCAATCTCATTCATATTCATTCGGAAACAACCGTCTCCGGCAATATTGATAACTGTCTTATCCGGGCATCCCATCTTGGCTCCGATTGCAGCCCCAAGACCATATCCCATGGTTCCAAGGCCACCGGATGTAAGCAGTTGTCTCGGCTCTTTGAATTTGTAATACTGCGCTGTCCACATCTGATGCTGGCCTACCTCTGTCACCACCAGAGCCTCTCCATTTGTCTGGCGATAAATTTCTTCGATAACAAATGGTCCTGTCAAGATTTCTTTTGGATAAGTCATCGGATACTGCTTCTTATAACTCTGAATCTTTTCTATCCATTTATCGTGATGCTGCTGCATAAGCTTTCCATTGATTTCTCCGAGAACTGCCTTAATGTCTCCAACCAGTCCTAAATCCACCATAATGTTCTTGTTGATTTCTGCTGCATCGATATCAATCTGAATAATCTTGGCATTTTCTGCAAATTTGGATGCATTTCCAATGACCCGGTCTGAAAAACGGGAACCGATAACAATAAGCAAATCACATTCACTTACTCCATAATTGGAAGTTTTGGTTCCATGCATGCCAAGCATTCCCGTATATAAATCGCTGGTTCCAGGATATGCACCTTTTCCCATCAGGGAATCGCATACTGGAGCGTTCACTCTTCCTACCAACTCTTCAATTTCTTCGTTTGCACCGGAAGAAATTGCGCCGCCACCTACGAAAATATAAGGCTTCTCCGACACCATGATCATCTCGATTGCTTTATCAATTTCCTGTTCTGAGACAACTGCCTTGGATTTATCCACCGTTTCTACTGAAACCGGCTCATATTCGGCCATATTGGCCGTCACATCCTTCGGAATATCCACAAGCACCGGACCCGGTCTTCCCGACTGGGCAATCACAAATGCCTTACGAATTGTCGCTGCAAGCTTATTGACATCTTTTACCATAAAATTGTATTTCGTAATCGGCATGGTAATTCCGGTAATATCAATTTCCTGAAAACTGTCTTTACCGATTAACGGAACACCTACGTTACAAGTAATTGCCACAATCGGAATCGAATCCATAAATGCGGTTGCAATTCCTGTTACAAGATTGGTAGAACCCGGACCGCTCGTAGCAAAACACACACCAACTTTTCCGGTAGCACGGGCATACCCATCTGCCGCATGGGAAGCCCCCTGTTCATGGGAAGTCAGAATATGTGTAATTTCATCACTATGCTTATACAGCTCGTCATATACATTTAAAATGGTTCCACCCGGATAGCCGAACACGGTATCCACACCTTGTTCCTTTAAACATTCTATCAGTATTTCTGCTCCACTTAACTGCATTCGTGTTTTCCTCGCTCTCTATTTTACTTCCAGAATAGCACCTCTGTTTCCAGATGTTACCATGGCTGCGTATCTTGCGAGATAGCCTGTGGTAACCTTCGGTTCTCTTGGCTGCCATTTTTCTTTTCTTGCTGCCAGTTCTTCATCTGAAATCTTTGCATTCAATGTAAGATTTGGAATATCTATCTGAATAATATCGCCTTCCTCAATCAAAGCAATCGGTCCACCAACCGCTGCTTCCGGTGACACATGTCCGATGGAAGCTCCTCTGGATGCTCCACTAAATCGTCCGTCTGTAATCAATGCTACAGAAGAACCAAGTCCCATTCCTGCAATTGCAGAAGTCGGATTCAGCATTTCTCTCATACCAGGGCCGCCCTTTGGTCCTTCATAGCGGATAACCACTACATCACCGGCAACAATCTTTCCACCTTTAATAGCTTCAATGGCATCTTCTTCACATTCAAATACTCTTGCCGGTCCTTCATGTACCAGCATCTCAGGTACCACTGCAGAACGTTTTACCACACTTCCGTCCGGGGCAATATTTCCCTTTAATACAGCAAGTCCTCCTGTTTCACTGTATGGATTATCGATTGGTCGGATAACTTCTGGATTCAAGTTCTCGCAGCCCTCAATATTTTCTCCTAAGGTCTTTCCGGTAACGGTCATGCATTCCGTATGAAGAAGCCCACGCTTATTTAACTCATTCATCACAGCCGGTACACCACCAGCCTCATTCAAATCTTCCATGTAGGTCGGTCCTGCCGGTGCCAGATGACAAAGGTTTGGTGTCTTTGCACTGATTCCATTTGCAAAATCAATTTCAAAGTCCATTCCGATTTCATGGGCAATTGCCGGAAGATGTAACATACTGTTTGTAGAACATCCAAGGGCCATATCTACAGTCAGCGCATTTAAAATTGCATTTTCTGTCATAATATCTCTTGGACGGATATTTCTTCTGTAAAGCTCCATAACCTGCATGCCGGCATGCTTCGCAAGACGGATACGTTCTGAATAAACGGCCGGAATCGTTCCATTTCCAGGAAGTCCCATGCCCAGAACTTCTGTTAGACAGTTCATACTGTTTGCGGTATACATTCCGGAACAAGAGCCGCAGGTCGGACATACTTTATTTTCATATTCGCAGACTTCACATTCGGTCATGGTTCCTGCCGCATAAGCACCTACTGCTTCAAACATACTGGAAAGGCTTCTCTTCTTGCCATTTACATGGCCTGCCAGCATTGGTCCTCCACTGACAAAGATGGTCGGTACATTGATTCTGGCTGCTGCCATCAGAAGTCCCGGTACATTCTTATCACAGTTTGGAACCATTACCAATGCATCAAACTGATGTGCCAGTGCCATTGCTTCTGTTGAATCCGCAATCAAATCTCTGGTAACCAGAGAATACTTCATTCCGATATGTCCCATGGCAATTCCATCGCAAACGGCAATTGCCGGAAATACGATTGGGGTTCCTCCTGCCATGGCAACCCCCATCTTTACCGCATTTACAATCTTATCCAGATTCATATGTCCCGGTACAATCTCATTGTAAGAGCTGACAATTCCTACTAATGGTTTCTCTAATTCTTCTTTTGTCAGTCCTAATGCGTTAAATAACGAGCGATGCGGTGCCTGCTGCATCCCCTTCTTTACGTTATCACTCTTCATTGGTTCTCACGCCTCCTCTAGTCTATTTCTTAATGTATTCTCTCACAGATAAGGTCACCCATCTGCACTGTGTTTACTTTGGTGCATCCGTCCGACATAATATCTCCTGTACGGTATCCGTCTTTTAACACCTGGGAAATCGCTGCTTCCACCGCATCTGCTGCCTCATCTAAATCAAAGCTGTAACGAAGCATCATTGCTGCGGACAAAATGGTGGCGATTGGATTTGCAATTCCCTGACCTGCAATATCCGGTGCGGAACCGCCACTTGGTTCATATAAACCAAATTTTGTTTCATTTAAGCTGGCACTTGCAAGCATTCCAATAGAACCTGTTACCATACTTGCTTCATCTGATAAAATATCTCCAAACATATTCTCAGTCAGAACTACATCAAACTGCTTCGGATTCTTTACGAGCTGCATTGCACAGTTATCAACCAACATGTGTTCTAAGGTTACATCCGGGTAATCAGTTGCAACTTCTTCCACAACTTTTCTCCATAATCTGGATGAATCCAGTACATTTGCTTTATCAATGCTTGTTACTTTCTTTCTTCTCTTTCTTGCAATGTCAAACGCACGAATAGCAATTCTGCGAATTTCGTTCTCATTATATGTAAGGGAATCATAAGCTGTGCGGACTCCGTTTTCCTCAACTGTCCTTCTCTCACCGAAATACAGACCTCCCGTCAGTTCTCTCATGATCAAAAGATCAAATCCACCTTCTGTGAGTTCCGGTTTTAGCGGGCATGCATCTGATAATTCTTCGTAAAGCACTGCCGGGCGGAGATTCGCGAACAGTCCTAATTCTTTTCTGATTCGAAGGAGTCCCGCTTCCGGTCTCTTGGATGGTTCTAATTTGTACCATGGTGAAGTATTGGTATCCCCACCAATTGATCCCATCAGAACCGCATCATTTGCCTTGGCTCTCTCTACGGTCTCATCGGTAAGTGGTACTCCATGAACATCAATGGAAGCGCCTCCCATAAGTAACTGTTCATAAGTACATTCAAATCCGTAAACTTCTCCTGCCTTATCCAATACTTTCATTGCTTCCGTCACAACTTCCGGCCCGATTCCGTCGCCTTTGATGACCCCAATGTTTAATTTCATTGTTCATTTCCTTCTTTCTATTATCATAAATTCTTATGTCGATTTTCTATTATGGATTATCATATCGTATTTTTCTTCTGATTTCAACCCTTTACCTTGCAAAAGTGAAAAAGGATAAAAAAGCCGTGTATACAAGGCTATACTGCCTTATATACACGGTTTCTTAGTTCTCGTTCCCTCTTCTTTTATGAATTAGAAGCTTGCTTTTCAACCTGCATGATTGCTGATTTCTGCATTGGAATACGACAGTTCTTGTTGCTGCCAAATTCTACAATTACATCCTGTTCGCCAACGTCGATGAGAACACCATAAAAGCCGCTTGTTGTAAGGACAGTATCTCCTACTTGCATTTCCGAAAGCATAAGCTGAAGTCTCTTCTGTTCTTTCTTCTGCGGTCTCATAAGTAAAAACCATAAGCCACCCAAAACTACAGCATAAATGATTACTAACTGAATCATATCCATTTTCCATTTCCTCCTAATTGTAATAAAACTATATCTACTATACACAATCTTAGGGATTTCAGCAAGGGAATTTCAAATAATTTTATACTTCCACCCTTTTAATCCTCTTTTTCTTCCATTCGCTTAAGAGTTTCTTTCTTGAACTCTTTATATCTTCCTGCATCAATCGCATCTCTGATTTCTTCCATCAGTGTATTGTAATAATATAAATTATGCAGGACACATAAGCGCATTCCCAGCATTTCCTTTGCCTTCAGCAAATGGCGGATATACGCCCTGGAATATCTGCGGCATGCCGGGCACTGGCATCCTTCTTCAATTGGACGTTCATCCAGTTCATATTTTGCATTAAACAGATTTAACTTTCCATGCTTTGTGTAAACATGTCCATGTCTTCCGTTTCGGCTTGGATACACACAGTCAAAGAAATCCACACCTCTGTCTACTGCTTCCAGAATATTTGCAGGAGTTCCTACTCCCATAAGATAGGTCGGCTTGTTTACCGGCAAATATGGAACTACTGCATCTAAGATACGGTACATTTCTTCGTGAGTTTCACCAACCGCAAGGCCACCTACCGCATATCCGTCCAAATCCATCTCCGCAATCTGCTGTGCCTGTGCAATACGGATATCCTCATAAATGGCTCCCTGATTGATTCCAAACAGCATCTGCTTTTTATTAATCGTATCTTCCAGAGAATTCAGCCTTGCCATCTCTTCTTTGCATCTTGCAAGCCAGCGTACTGTCCGATCTACCGAATTCTGAATATACTTTCTGTCAGCTACACTGGATGGGCACTCGTCAAAGGCCATAGCAATAGTAGAAGCCAGATTGGACTGAATCTGCATACTTTCTTCCGGTCCCATGAAAATCTTTCTGCCATCGATGTGCGAGTTAAAATACACACCTTCTTCTTTAATTTTCCGGAGTCCGGCCAGAGAAAACACCTGAAATCCGCCCGAATCTGTCAGAATCGGCTTATTCCATGACATAAACTTATGCAGACCGCCAAACTGCTTAATGACCTTATCTCCCGGTCGCACGTGCAAATGATAGGTATTGGAAAGTTCTACCTGAGTCTTAATCCCCTCCAAATCCTCCGTGGACACGGCTCCCTTAATAGCAGCAACCGTTCCTACATTCATAAATACCGGTGTTTCAATCACCCCATGGACTGTGTGAAGACGTCCACGCTTCGCCAGCCCATCTCGTTTTATTAATTCATACATCTCATTTTCTCTACTTTCTGTTTCATATTTAGTAATGGCACACTACTGGCGTTCCTGCCGATACGTTGTTAAATACCGTCTCCGCAATGTTGTATGGCAGATTGACACATCCATGGGAGCCATGAGTCAGATACCTGCTGCCTCCAAAAGCGGCCTGCCAAGTGGCATCATGAAGTCCGATTGCACCATTAAATGGCATCCAGAAAGCAACCGGTGATTCCCACTCATAGGTTCCGTCTTCCTTCTTTGGTCCACGCAGAACCGCATTCCGCTTACAATAACGGATACTGTATACACCCTGAGGTGTTGCACTTCCTTCACTTGGTTTTCCGGTTACAATTGGGGAACTTGTGACAACACTTCCATTTACAAGCAGATACATATACTGATTGGTCAAATCTACTTCCACATAAGTATTACCCCAGTCTGCCGCTCCATGGGAAGCTGCTGTCTGCTTGTAAACCGGTTCTTTCGTTACCACTTCTTTGTTACTGATATTGGCTTTCAGTGCTTCTATTTCAGCTGCCTGGTCAATCAGCCATCCATAATTTCCACCTTGCACGTTCACAGTATTGCCACTTCCCGATGTGAATGTCCTCTGTTTCTTATAAGTATCATACTTTTCAGCCAGACTGGCAATGTACTGAGAAACGCCTTCCTCATTATAGGTAACATTCATATTCTCATCTGTAGTAAGCCACTGGGAAATCACAGAGCCGTCCACAACTTCTGTTGCATCTCCGAAGGTATAAGTAACTGAAGCGCCCAGATACGCATTCATGGTCTCACAAGCAGCAATCACTTCCGGCGAATCAGAGAAATATGACGCTTTCACGTAACAATCCTCCTCTACCATATCTAAAGTATTCCGAAAACCACCAATATACTCTGCCACTTTTTCCTTAAATGCATCTACGTTGATAAGACTTCCAAGTTCTTCCGCTTTCACGACAAACTTCTGTCCATCATACTCGGGAACTGCGGAAACCGGAGCTACCTGATTCTCCTCCTTCATACAATCCAGACCATTCAACAGATTTTCCAGCTTCGTCTCATCATACTCCACACCAACCGGTGCCTGAATATCAAAGTTCTCCCAAAGGCTCCTCGGCCACAAGAATACATTCTGATTCTTCAGAACAGTATTCAGTTCCTCTCCCTTCTTGTAGCTTAAGTCTATCTGCTGTCCGTCAATGACATCAACATCGCCATCCGCTTCCTTCAGTGACAATTTATAAACTCCCACTTCCTGTGTCATAGCATCTTCCACTTTGCTCACACTCTGAAGTGAATAATCTACCCCATTAATTGTAGTATGGAAATAAAAATGACTGGAGAAAAAGATTACAAATCCAAAATACACTGCCAGAATTACTCCAAGAACCGACCCTCCGATAATTCCTAGCACCTTATGTCTCTTTTTCTTCTTTGCAAGCTTTTCTTCATCTATTTCATCTTCCGAAAAGTCTGCCTCATCCTCCACGAGTTCTTCTCCGTCCATTATATCCAGTGATGGTTCCAGTTCTTCCCCATCTTCTGCACTTAATTCCGGTTCTAATTGTTCTTTCTCTTCCAATTCCGATTCCTGATCTATCTCTTCGCCATCCTCAGCAGATAGTTCAGGCTCTTCCGTTTTCTCATCAGTCTCTTTATCTGTGGAAATTTCCTTCTCAGCCGAATCATCCTTTTCGTTCTCTTCATCAGCCTCCATATTTTCCAATCCTTCACTAATCTCACAACCTTCTTCTGAATCATCTTCCGACTCCACCTTCAGTTCATTTGCAATATCCTGTAAAGTCTCTTCCATCATTTCTTCCGAGGACTGAGCGATATCTTTCTCTTCCATTTTCTGCTTCCTCTTTGTCATTTTATCTTAACTCCCTATAAATATATTTATATCCTGAATATTCATATCCATTATTGTAATACGAACATCCTCCTGTTTGCAATAAAAATGTCACTTTTCGACATTTTTTTCACTTGTTTCACAGTGAAAACCTTGGTATCATGATGATACCAAGGTCAAAAGCGCTGCATTTCATGTTCACATGAACATGCAGCACCTTATGACCTGCCTAAACATGAGAAAGAAGCCCGGCAGGGCGGATTTCGAATGTTTTGAGGATTTCGAGAGCACATTTGTGCGGAGAAATCCGAAGTATCAGCATGATACAACAAAAGATTTCGACTGCACACCTGTGCGGAGAAATCCGGAGTATCAGCAAGGAAAATAATATACATTCACATACAGGAGGCGCATACGCAAATGGCAGGTTCTATTTTCGGAAAATTATTTCAGATATCTACCTGGGGAGAATCCCACGGAAAGGGCATCGGTGTTGTAATCGATGGCTGCCCTGCCGGATTACCCTTATCAGAATCTGATATCCAAACATATTTAGACAGACGTAAACCCGGACAGAGCCAGTTTACAACCATGCGGAAAGAAAGTGACGAAGCGGAGATTCTTTCCGGTGTTTTTGAAGGTAAAACAACAGGAACTCCGATTTCTATTCTAATCCGCAATCAGGACCAGCGTTCCCATGATTACAGTAATATTATGAACTGTTACCGGCCTGGTCATGCAGACTTTACTTTCGATGGGAAATATGGCTTCCGTGATTACCGTGGAGGCGGCCGTTCTTCCGGACGGGAAACTGCAGGGCGCGTAGCTGCCGGAGCAGTTGCTGCAAAGATTCTGGAAACTTTAGGAATCCAGATTCTTACTTATGCAAAATCTATTGGTCCTGTTTCTATTCCTGAAGAGGCATATTGTTACGAAGACATTTTCCAAAATGCACTTAATATGCCGAATAATGCCTATGCTGAAAAGGCATCCGCGTATCTTGAAGGCTGTATCAAAGAACAAAATTCTTCCGGTGGAATTATCGAGTGCAGAGTTACCGGACTTCCTGTCGGCATTGGCGATACCGTCTTTGACAAACTGGACGCCAATCTTGCAAAATCCATGCTTTCTATCGGAGCAGTAAAGGGCTTTGAGATTGGGGATGGATTTGCCACAGCACAGGCACTTGGCAGTGAGAATAACGATGCATTCATATCCGAACAAGGGAACATTCAGAAAAAAACCAATCACTCCGGTGGAACATTAGGTGGAATGAGCGATGGCGCACCGCTTGTTTTCCGGGTTGCCATCAAACCTACCCCTTCCATTTCTAGGGCGCAGGAAACGGTAGATAAAGATGGAAATCCTGTTTCCCTTACAATCACAGGACGGCACGACCCTGTAATCGTACCACGGGCAGTGGTTGTGGTGGAGTCTATGGCAACACTCACCATCGTGGATCTTCTTTTTACGAATATGGCGTCAAAAATGGATTCCTTGATGACATTTTATAAAAAGTAACACAAAATCGAAGGTAGCATTTTATGTGGAAACGGACATTACAATATAGAATTACAGAATCGGATACATACAGCAATATCCATGAGCTTCTGAAGGCTCATGGATATTCTTCTACTGTCATCCGACATTTAAAGGAAACGGAAAATGGAATTCAGAGGAATGGAGTCTGGTCAAGGGTCTATGAGCCTCTCTGTTCTGGTGATACTGTTACCATTCTTCTTACCGAAGAAGCATCGTCGGAAAATATCGTACCAACACCCCTTCCTCTGGATATTGTCTATGAGGATGAGGATCTGCTTATCATTAACAAACCTGCCGGTATGCCAATCCATCCTTCTCAAGGAAATTATGACAATACCCTGGCAAATGCCTGTGCTTATTATTTTCAGCAAAAGGGTGAGCCTTTTACCTATCGCTGTATCAATCGGCTGGATCGGGATACCACAGGACTTTTGATTATTGCAAGGCACGCTTACAGTGCCTCTTTGCTTTCTTCCATGGTTGCCAAACGGGAAATTCACAGGGAATACCTTGCCCTTGCTACCGGACTCGTTCCTGATTCTGGTGTCATTGAAGCACCCATCGCAAGAGTTGACGGCTCCACCATTGAAAGGGAAATGAATTTTGAAACCGGCGAATTTGCACGCACACATTACAGACGATTAGAATATAAAAATGGGTACTCCCTTGTATCGTTAAAGCTTGATACGGGGCGCACCCATCAAATACGTGTTCATATGAAATATATCGGCCACCCACTTCCGGGGGACTTCCTATATAATCCGGATTATTCTATGATTCGCAGACAGGCATTACATTCGTACCGTCTGACTTTCACACATCCAATTACTGGAAAAGAACTGCAGTTCACCGCACCTCTCCCGGATGATATGAAACCAAATATGAAACCAGATATGCAAATCTAAATATCGAAACAGCCGCCTCCTATAAATTCCCGAAGCAGGGAATTTGCAGGAATATCGGCATTTCCCAGTCCTACAAACTCGTCACGGAATTTGAGCAGTCGTTTGGCTTCTACATATACTTCACAGTCCATTTCAATTCCAAATAAAAGCGGCTCTACATAGGGTTTCAGCACTGCAAGCTCATACAGGAGTGCTGAGTTAAACATAACATCCGCTTCCTCCTGATAAGGAAAAATATTTTTTTCCTCACCTCTGCGGACAGAATCCCACATGGCGATGGTCTGTTTTGCCGAAGCACCTCTTGTTCTGGCATCTCTGACCATACGACGCAGCAATCTACCGTCTGTAGACGAAATCCGATTGTGTTCATCTACATTTAACTGAGTCAGAGCACTGATGTAAATCTTGAATTTATGCTCCCTTGGAAGTCCATAAGTCAGGCGGTCATTCAGACAATGGATTCCTTCCAACAGGAGAATATCATTCTCTCCAATCTCCATGAAATCACCCTTGAACTCCCGCTTTCCGGTCTTGAAATTGAATCTTGGAATTTCTACCCGCTTTCCGGCAAGCAATGCTTCCAAATCCTCATTTAACTTCTTCATATCCACGCAGTCAATGCTCTCAAAATCTAATTTTCCATCCTTATCTCTCGGTGCAAACTCTCTGTCCACGAAATAATTATCCACAGCAAGTGCATGAGGCACCAGTCCATTTACCCGGAGCTGGATTGCCAGCCTGTGGGAAAATGTTGTCTTTCCCGAAGAAGACGGACCTGCTATGAGCACAAATTTCTTCTCTGGCTGACCGGCAATCTGATTGGCTATCTGTGCAATCTTCTTCTCCTGAAGTGCCTCTTGAACAAGAATCAGTTCCTGTGGGTCATGGTATACCACAACGCCATTTAAATCTGCCACGGTTTCAATTCCCATTCTTCCGCCTTCTGTGGTGGACTCTTTCAGTACCTGGAACAGTTTCTTGCTTGGCTTGAACTCCGGCACTTCTATCGGATTTTCTGGAACCGGCATTTGCACCACCAGTCCTTCATCATACAGATATAATTTAAAATATTTTAAATAGCCTGTAGATGGCACCATATAGCCATAATAATAATCTTCAAATTCATTGATACTATATACGTTTACAGCAGAGACTCTACGATAATGAAACAATTTCTCTTTGTCATACATTCCATACTGCTGAAATCTCTGAATTGCCTCATCTGTATGAATCTTCTGTTTCATAATCGGCAGATTCATCTCTGCCAGCTCATGCATGCGGGCTTCTATATTTCCAAGCAATTCTTCATCCAGATTTACATTCCCTGCTATGGTAAAATAATACCCTCTGCTCACGGAAAATTGTGCCATGACCTTCTGAATTTTCTCGTGTCCGATGACATCATAAATTGCTTTCACTAACAGAAAGCTGATTCCTCTTTTGTAAGTCAGATTGCCAATCTCCGTTCCCGTAGTCACAAATCTCAGCTCGCTGTCGGTCTTTAAACGCTTATGTAATTCCTGAAGTTTTCCATTTACAAATGCAAGTATAATATCATGCGGATAAGCACCCTGATTATCCTTCGCAATCTCCAGATAAGGAGTGCCTTTTGGATATTCCATTACCTTTCCATCTATGATTACACGCAACATTTCATTCATATTTGTATACCACCTTTTCACACATTAGATTTACAACACCTGAAATGGGTGTTTTACCGGTGCAGTCTTTATTTCAATTTGCGGAAAATGCACTTGACAGAATTTATGCATATCTTCTACATAAATGTACTCTGTCCCGTAATGTCCTGCGTCAATCACGGTCAGTCCCTGTGCTACAGCATCGATTCCTTCGTGATGGTCTACATCTCCGGTAACCAGCACATCCGCCTGTTTTGCAAGTGCATCGGAAATCACACTCTTTCCAGAGCCAGGGGAAACAGCAATCCGCTTTACCTTTGTTCCAAGATTACCAAACACTTTTACATTGGGAAGCATTAATTTTTCCTTCACAAACCCACAACATTGGGCCAATGTCATCTCACACTTCAGGCTTCCTACTCTGCCGATTCCCTCTTCTATTCCATTTTCCACACTGGTTACATCCAACACTTCCGCACCTTCCATATCAAGATATTCAGTGGCAAGTGCTGCCATTCCTTTCACATCATAATTTGTATGCATGGCATAATAGGAAAGGTCATTCTGAATCATTTTCATTAATCTGCGACCGATAAAATCCTGGTCTGTCACCCGTTTTACCGGCTTGAAAATCATCGGATGGTGGGTCAGAAGCATATCTGCGCCCCATGTTACCGCCTCATCTATGACTTCATCTGTGGCATCCAATGCAATATAGATTTTCTTTATTTCCTTATCCATTCTCCCGGCGAGAAGTCCTACGTTATCCCATTCCAAGGCATAACGTGTGGGATACCTCTCTTCTATCTTCTGAATGATATCACTGCAAATCATCGTATCTTCCTCACTTTTTTCTATCATCCGCCATTTATACAATCTGCTATTTATGTAATCTGCCTTGTATAACCTGCCGTTTCCATAATCTGCTTTGCGAAATATGTTTCTAAAATATGCTGCACATGCTGAATCTGTGCTTCTATTTCCTCACAGCGTTCCTTTGCCCGTTCGGTGTTCTGTTTTGCTAAAGATTCCAGTACTCCATGACAAATCTGGATTTCACGCTCCAGAAACTGCTTTAGTACAGGATGAGCCGTGGCAAGCAGATATTTCCCATATTCCAGTTCTTCCGGTTTCCAACTTTCCCCTGTCATTTCTCCTGGCTTTACCTTCATCATAGGATAATATTTTCCATCTTCATAAATCATATCCTCTGCTAAAACTCTATAACCATTTTCCAACAGATACATTCTGAACTTTTCCAGTTCTGACTGAGGCTGAAGCACCAGCTCCTGTAACTGAAGAGTCATCTCCCGCCCTTCTTCCAGAATCTTTATCATCAAGGCACCGCCCATACCGGCAATTACCGCACAGTCAGCCTCTCCTGCCTGTAGCTTTGCCAGGCCATCTGACAGGCGAATCTGAATCCGGCCCTCCAATCCATGTGCTTTAATATGCTCTTCAGCCCGTTCCAGGGGGCCTTTATTGATGTCCATCGCAATCGCAGACGGAATCTTTCCCTTTTCTGTTAAATAAATCGGTATGTAGGCATGGTCCGTTCCAACATCAACCAGTCTCATGCCCGGCGACACCAGATTTGCCACTGCCTGTAATCGTTTTGATAGCTCTATCTTCATTATTCCAAATAGTCCTTTAATTTTCTGCTTCTGCTTGGATGACGCAGTTTTCGGAGTGCCTTTGCCTCAATCTGACGGATTCTCTCCCTGGTCACATCAAACTCTTTTCCCACCTCTTCCAGTGTTCTTGCGCGTCCGTCATCCAGTCCGAAACGTAGGCGAAGTACTTTCTGTTCCCGGTCAGTCAGTGTATCCATAGCCTCATCAAGCTGTTCTCTCAATAAAGTCTGGGTCGCTGCGTCAACCGGCACCATCACATGGTCATCCTGAATAAAATCTCCAAGATGACTGTCATCTTCCTCTCCTATAGGAGTTTCCAGAGAAACCGGTTCCTGTGAAATCTTCATAATCTCCCGCACACGCTCTACGGGTATTTTCATTTCTTTTGCAATTTCTTCCGGAAGTGGCTCTCTGCCTAATTTCTGAAGAAGCTGACGGGATGTACGGCTTACTTTGTTGATCGTCTCTACCATATGAACAGGAATCCGAATGGTTCTCGACTGATCTGCCAATGCACGGGTAATTGCCTGACGAATCCACCAGGTAGCATACGTGCTGAATTTGAAACCTTTTTCATAATCAAACTTATCCACTGCCTTAATCAGTCCTAGATTTCCTTCCTGAATCAAATCCAGGAACTGCATTCCTCGCCCCACATAACGCTTCGCAATGCTCACTACAAGACGCAGATTGGCCTCTGTCAGACGTTTCTTGGCCTCTTCATCTCCATCTGCCATTCTTCTTGCCAATTCCACCTCTTCATCTGAGGTAAGAAGAGGTACCTTTCCGATTTCCTTCAAATACATACGCACAGGGTCTTCCGTACTGATTCCCTCCGGTACGGATAAATCAATCTTTTCTAAATCAATTTCCTCTTCCTCAGATAAATCAATGTCTACATCATCCTCTTCCACTTCTTCCAGTGTATCCCCGGTCTGTAAAACATCAATTCCCTTCTGTTCCAGATAATCATAGACCTTTTCCATTTTCTCAGGAGAAAGCTCCATATCTTTCAGAAAACTTTCCACTTCCTGCAGTTCTAAAATATTTTTCTTTGTCTTCGCAAGCGCTTCTAATTCTTTTAACTTTTCTTCCAATGTTACTACCTTTGCTTCCATGTAGTATCCTTTCTCTCATTGCTTGTTTATATTTTGTCCCTAATCAATGGAAATATGCAGTTTCCGCAAGTCCTGCAACGCTTTCTTTGCTTCCATCAGCCTTTGCAGCCCCTGAATATCAGTCGGTGACAAATTACGTGTTGCCTCATCAATGCTATAAGTCTTTACACGAATAATCGTTTCTTTGATGGCTTTCTCCTCTTCCTGCTTTGTTGTAAGTTCCCGAATTCGGGTGTGGAATAAGGATGCCGCCTCTCTGTGTTCTTCCTCCTCTGTAAAATAATTCATAATCTGGGCCGGATTTACTTCCCCTTTCTCATACTGCTCAAAGAGCAATTCAGCTACCTTCTTATACAAATCTTTGGTAAAATCCTCCGGTGTAATATATTTACAAATCTGACCAAACAATTCTTCATGGTCTATCAGCCATGTGAGTAGAATCTTCTGGGAAGTAAGGTTTCCGTCCTCTTTGTGATTCTCTCTTGAAGCCGTTGTACTCGGTCGGGATGCAGGCGTTGCCATTCCTGCCTGTACTGCCGTTTTTACCACCAGTTTCCGAAGCTCCTCTGCACTGATCCGATAAGTTCTCGCCACTGCCTCTATATAGTTCGTCCGTTCAATTTCTTCTTCAAACTCTGTAAGCCATCTTGCAGCCACCTTCAGGAAATCGGTCTTTCCTTCCGGCGAGTTCATATCATAGTCCTTCTCCAACATTTCCAGACGGAACATGAATCCATTTCTTGCCTTGGCAATCCGCTCCTCAAATGCCTCTGCCCCAAGATTCTTAATAAATTCATCCGGGTCTTTATAAGGCTCCATCCGAATGACCTTTGCCGTGATTCCTGCTTCTTTCAAAATCGGAACGGCCCTAAGTGCCGCCTTGGTTCCTGCTTCATCACTATCGTAAGTCAGATAAACTTCATTGACATAACGCTTGATCAGTGACGCATGTCCTGAAGTGAGGGCTGTTCCAAGAGAAGCCACTGCATTGGTAAATCCTGCCTGATGCAGAGAAATCACATCCATATATCCTTCACAGATTAGGAAATAAGATTTCCGTGAAGTCCGTGCCCTGTGCAGTCCATACAGATTCCGGCTCTTATCAAATATCAGTGTTTCCGGTGAATTCAGATATTTCGGTTTGCCATCCCCCATCACACGGCCACCAAATCCAATAACCCGGTTGTTGGCATCCATAATCGGAAACATGACACGATTCCAGAATTTGTCATAGATTCCCTGCTTCTCGTCTACATTGGCAAGACCGGCTTTTACAATCAGTTCGTCCGAATATCCCTTGGTCTTCAGATATTTATACAAATCATCACTGTATTTATTGGAATACCCGAGTCCAAAAGCGGTAATTGTTTCCTCGCTGAGCTGTCGTTTCCGCAAATACTCATATCCCACCTTGCCGCCCGGTGACTTGAGCTGCGCATAAAAGTATTTTGCAGCCAGCTTATTCATCTCCAGTAAGGTTACCCGTAAATCTGCCCGTTCCTTTGCTTCTTTGGAATATTCTTCTTCTGGGAGTTCAATGCCTGCACGTTCTGCAAGAAACCGCAATGCCTCAAGAAATGTATAGTTTTCATATTCCATAATAAAGGTAAATACATTTCCTCCTGCACCGCAGCCAAAACAATAATACATCTGCTTATCCCGGCTC
This sequence comes from uncultured bacterium, assembly GCA_905216215.1. Taxonomy (GTDB): domain Bacteria; phylum Bacillota; class Clostridia; order Lachnospirales; family Lachnospiraceae; genus Allocoprococcus. The sequence goes on from CAJMSZ010000002.1 coordinate 68,334, forward strand.
ACGGAAAAAGAAGGTGATTTTTCATTGTGAAATGGACACAGTCCGAAATAGGAGCTGCCCTTCTTCTGCAATCTCACATACTGGGAAATAACATCTACAATATCATTTCTGCTTCTTACTTCTTCTATGATTTCATCTGAATAATACATTCTTTTCTACGCCTTCCTGCCCCTGTGACAGCGCACTGTCAAGTTTTCATCCTATTGGATTATACTACTTTATTTTCATCAAAATTTCCATGCTTTTGGTACAAAAATATCTTCAAATTTTTTTACTGCATATGTATCGGTCATTCCTGCGATATAATCGCACACCGCCTGTTCTTCGGAATCACCTAGTTCGATTCGTTTCCGGTTATGCTCCGGCAGCAACTCAATCCGGTCCTCATAGTATAAATATAATTTTTCTACCATCTGCACTGCCTTGCCTTCTTCTCCCTTTGCCTGCGGATTCTGATATACATTGGCAAACATATATTTTCGCAATTCCGCCATTGCCTGACTGATTTCATCCGACATACGGATAGACGGCTGGTCCATACTGTTGGTAATTACATCATGAATCAGACGGTTTAATCTTTCCCGGACATTCTTTCCAAGAGTATTACGCAGTTCCTTCGGGATATCTTCTTCTGAAATAATCCCACCACGGATGGCATCATCAATATCATGATTAATATACGCAATCTTATCCGAAAGTCTTACTATCTGCCCTTCTAAGGTAGATGGGCTTCCTGCGGTCTGATGATTTAGAATTCCGTCCCTAACTTCCCATGTAAGATTTAATCCCCGTCCGTCTTTTTCCAGATATTCTACCACACGCACACTCTGTTCATTATGACGGAATCCACCAGGGCTCACATCATTTAACGCCCTTTCTCCTGCATGTCCAAATGGTGTATGTCCCAAATCATGTCCAAGACTGATGGCCTCTGCCAAATCTTCATTTAAACGTAACGCCTTGGCTATGGTTCTGGCATTCTGTGATACCTCAAGGGTATGAGTAAGACGGGTCCGGTAATGATCCCCCTTCGGCAACAGAAATACCTGTGTTTTCTGCTTCAGCCTGCGGAATGCCTTACAATGTAGAATTCTGTCCCTGTCACGCTGAAAGACCGGACGGATATCGCACTTCTCTTCTGGAACTTCTCTACCTCTCGAATGAATGCTCAGAGTCGCATAGGGACTCAGGCATTCCTGTTCACGCTGTTCCATCTGTTCCCTTATTGTCATATGGACCTCCTTCTTTATATTTTTGAAATATTCTATCTATTTTTGGTTTTTTTAATAATATTGCGAATATATATTTTTTTTACTTTTTTGTTGACTTTCATCGTCCTATAGTGTATTATAACACTTGTCAAGCGAGTGAGCAAATCATTCGTAAGCGGAAGTGTCGGAACTGGCAGACGAGCAAGACTAAGGATCTTGTGCATATTGCTTGCGTGTGGGTTCAAGTCCCATCTTCCGCATTAAAAAGATTCAACCGAAAGGTTGAATCTTTTTTTATGCAGAAGATGGGACCCAGGGTCCAAGGTCTCACAACAGCATAGCTGTTGCCCGGTCGGTTCGGCGAGATACGATTCACCGAACCTTCTTCTGCCTTATGAATTTTTATCCTCTACTCATCAAATTCTACAACTACATAATGCCCTTTATCCGTCTTTCTAATCTCTTTTACCACACCGCTTGTGTTCTTAATCCGTTCATTCACTTTATAACATCCGCTCATTGCCACGGCTGGCTTAATGATATAATAATAATTGGCACTTAAATATTCGCTGATTTCCACCGTCTGTCCTACTTCTACCTGTCCCGGACGTTCCATTTTAAATTCAACTTCCCGCATCTTTTTTCTCCTCCTCAGTCATCAATCGCTATTTCATCGTTATTTTCTCTTATGACTTTCTTCTAATACACATCCAAGTTCATAAAAAATAAGTGTTCCTAAAATTGTTGCCCACATAATTTATCCTCCTATCAAAACTTTTTTCTCCGTTTTCGATAGATAAATTATGCATGACATGATGTCCTATAAAAACCCCAACTGTTCATTTCAATCAGATTGATTTTTATTTTCTAACTGACTCGTTTATTCAAACCAGAAGAAACGAAAAGAGCGATATTACTCGCTCTTTTCTGCTTGTTCTTCTTTGTTTTTGTCTGCATTCTGCTTATTTTTCCAAAACAGTAATAATGAACCTGCCACAATGACAAAGGAAATCCACTGGGATGTGGAAAAGATTCCAAAGCCTCCCCGGTCATCTGAGCGCAAAAATTCAATTAAGAAGCGGCCAATTCCATAAAGAAGCATATAAAGCGCACCCACATTTCCTGTCACTTTATTTCGCTTATAATACCACAACAAAATCCCCGTAATCAGGAAATCTCCCGCTGACGAGAAAAGCTGTGTCGGAAGCAATTTCACACCTGCCGGTGCAAAACATCCTTCCGGAAATGTAACTCCTAAGAAAGAAGTGGTCTCTTTCCCATAGCAGCATCCAGCAAGAAAGCAACCGATTCTTCCAAATCCCTGTGCTAACGCTATGGATGGTGCACAGAGGTCAAAGTACTCCAGAAATTTGTAATTTTTCCATTTACAATAAATGATTGCAGCCAGAGCGCCAAAGATGATTCCACCATATACCACGAAGCCTTCGCTTCCTAACAGCCCTAACGGATTTTTCAGGAAATCTTTGAACTCCACAATAACAAATAACAGCTTTGCACCGATAAATCCGGCTATCAGACCATAAATAGCAATATCCAGCACCGCTTCTTCTCTCAAATTGTATTTCTTTGCCCTGCTCACAGCAAGGGCAATACAGGCAAGCACTCCAATGGCTATCATCATGCCATAGCCATGTATAGTGAACTCCCCAATTGAAATAATATCCATTTTCATTTTGCATTTCCTCGATTCTATTCATCTTATCCAGACCAATGGCAATGCATCTGAACTTAAGTTATTGCACCTCCAATGTCGTTATCGCCCATTATAGCATGATTCCTCTGGCATTTCAAACAAAAGTCTACGGAAAAGAGTGGGACCTAAAGCAGTGGTTTTACGGAACACAAAAGGCTTCATGAAACAATTCATGAAGCCTCCCTCTACTCTCTACGAAATTTGAGTAAATATCTTATTTAATTTAAGTAACTGATTATGCAAGTGCTTTCTTAGCAACTTCTGCTACAGCAGCAAATCCTGCTGCATCATTAACTGCCATTTCAGCAAGCATCTTTCTGTTCATATCAACACCAGCAACTTTTAATCCATGCATTAACTTGCTGTATGATAATCCGTTCATTCTTGCAGCAGCGTTGATACGTGCAATCCATAACTGACGCATCTGACGTTTTTTCTGCTTTCTTCCTGCGTATGCAGATGTAAGAGCTCTCATTACAGACTGTTTTGCAACTCTGTACTGTTTAGAACGTGCTCCTCTGTATCCTTTTGCTAATTTTAATGTTCTATTGTGTTTCTTCTTAGCGTTCATTCCGCCTTTAATTCTTGCCATTTCCTAAATCCTCCTTCTATCTGATCATATCTTAGAGATATGGTAATACCTTCTTCATGTTCTTTACATTTGTAGCATCTGTGATAGTTGACTGTCTGAGATTTCTTTTTCTCTTAGTAGACTTCTTTGTTAAGATATGGCTCTTGTAAGCTTTATTTCTCTTTAATAAACCTGTTGCTGTTTTTTTGAAGCGCTTTGCAGCTGCTCTATTTGTTTTAATTTTTGGCATGATGATTTCCTCCTTAAAATAAATATGTGTATTTTTAACGTTTTTCAGTTAAAACCATGCTCAGGCTTCTGCCTTCCAGTTTAGCCGGCTTTTCCACAACAGCTACATCCTTTAACATATCTGCAAAATCATCCAGAATGTGTTTGCTCTGCTGCATATGAGCCATCTCTCTGCCTCTGAATCGAAGGGAAACTTTTACTTTATTTCCTTTTGTGATGAACTTCTTCGCATTGTTCATCTTCGTATTCAAGTCATTTGTATCAATGTTTGGTGACAAACGTACCTCTTTAACTTCAACGGTTTTCTGTTTCTTCTTTGCTTCCTTTTCTTTACGTGCCTGCTCGTAACGGAACTTTCCATAATCTACAATCTTACATACAGGCGGCTTTGCAGTCGGAGCAATCTTCACAAGATCCAGTTCCGCTTCCTGTGCCAGCTTCATAGCATCTCTGGCCGACATAATTCCTAATTGTTCCCCGTTCTCACTAACCACACGCACTTCTTTGTCGCGGATTTGTTCGTTGATCATTAATTCGCTAATAGTTGTACACCTCCATAATAAAATAAGTGAATAGTCAAAGACCATCCACTTGCAATAACATAAAACATTGAAATATTCCCAACATTCTTTCATTATCAGACCCAAGTCGCCCAATTGCGCTAAGGTGAGAGTGGATACTCTTCTTTCTTTTTAACACCTGATATAGGATATCACATCTTTTTATCTATGTCAACATTTTTTCACAATATGTTTTAATTATTTCAACGATTTCATTTCTGCTCTTCTTCATAACCGTTCTGGTCGTTTCATCCAGCTTGTCTATTGGTACATATAATCTGGCTTTCTCGTCCGATAATGGCATCAACTGATAATATAGTTTATCCTTATCCCTGACAAAATCCAGATGAACAATATCTTCTATTTTACATACACCATTTGCCAGTTTTACAACAAAATCTCCTTTCTGGTACATTACTGCACACCTCCTACACCTTATATTTTAATCTTTATTTTTTTTAATTTCAAAGGTACTTTTTCACAATCTTTCCTTCCAAAATTGTCATTCTCGTTGATTTTCTCTCTATATTTTGCTATGATAACTGAGGATTATATAAATTCATGATATGGATGAATGTTTCTACTGACTGCCGCAAATAGTTATCTATAATCTTTCCTTAGATATACTGTATTTTGCGGTATCTTTATGTCAAAAAATAATATTTCAGGAGGATGTTGCATGAAGCATTATGACGTTATTGTAATCGGTGCCGGTCCGGGCGGTATTTTCGCCACTTACGAACTGGTCAAGGAGCAGCCGGAGCTTTCTATCGGAGTGTTCGAAGCAGGACACGAATTAGCAAAAAGAAAATGTCCCATTGACGGTGAAAAAGTAAAGAACTGTATCCATTGTAAAAGCTGTTCCATTATGAGCGGTTTCGGTGGAGCCGGAGCCTTCTCTGATGGAAAATACAATATCACAAATGATTTTGGAGGTACACTCTACGCACATATCGGCAAGAAACAGGCCATTGATTTGATGAAATATGTAGACACCATCAACATGGCATATGGCGGTGAGGGTACAAAGCTCTACTCAACCGCAGGAACAAAATTCAAAAAAATTTGTATGCAGAACAAGCTGAAACTTCTGGATGCATCTGTCCGTCATCTTGGAACAGACATCAATTACGTCGTCCTTGAAAATATATATGCAGACCTAAAAGAAAAGGCAGATTTTTACTTTGACACGCCTGTGCTTTCTGTCGCGCATTCCGGTGACATTTATTATATTCACACCGAAAATGGCGACTTTAGCTGTACAAATTGTATCGTATCAGTGGGCCGCAGTGGCAGCAAATGGATGGAACAGGTCTGCCGGGAAATGGACATTCCTACCAAATCCAACCGTGTAGATATCGGGGTCCGCGTGGAACTTCCTGCCGTGATTTTCTCGCATCTCACGGACGAATTATATGAGAGCAAGATTGTTTACCGTACCCAGCAGTTCGAAGACAATGTCCGCACCTTTTGCATGAACCCACATGGTATTGTGGTAAATGAAAACACCAATGGCATCGTCACGGTAAACGGGCACAGCTATGAAGGTGCTGAAATGCAGACAGAAAACACCAATTTCGCCCTTCTGGTCGCAAAACATTTTTCAGAACCTTTCAAAGATAGTAACGGATATGGGGAAAGCATCGCCAGACTTTCTAATATGCTTGGCGGCGGTGTCATTGTTCAGCGTTTCGGCGATTTGGTAAGAGGCCGCAGAAGTACAGAAAGCAGAATCGAAGAAGGCCTTGTCACTCCTACTCTTTCCGCAACTCCGGGAGATTTGAGTCTGGTGCTTCCAAAACGTATCTTAGACGGAATCATTGAAATGATATATGCCCTTGATAAAATCGCACCGGGTACTGCAAACGACGACACCCTCCTCTACGGTGTAGAAGTCAAATTCTACAACATGGAGGTAGAGTTGAACGAGAATCTTGAATGCGCATATGATGGCTTATACATTATCGGAGATGGAAGCGGTGTGACGCATTCTTTGTCACACGCATCTGCAAGTGGTGTTTACGTTGCAAGACATCTTTCCGAAAAACTTGGAAAATAGAACTTCATAAATGGGAAGTAAGCACTGTCCAAAGGTCATCAAATACATCTTTGGCAGTGCTTATCTTTTTATGCTGACTGCAACTGTTTCTTAAAGCAAGTTGAATCCACTGTGTAAACCAATTAGCTGTAAAGACTGCACTTTAAAATTTTGTTTTTAGCATAATTTTCCTCTCCTTCTTGCACCGAAATAAAAAAGACATTAAATCCGTCACAGCTATCAGACACGGGCCGTGACAATATTTAATGTCGTTATTATTTCATATGTAATTTTAATTTGCCATAGTCAAATAATGCAATGTAGCTTCCATAGCAACCTCCTATTTCAGGCATTCATACTGTTCGTCACCGACTGCCTCACACCATTCATTGGCGCATCCCTCGCCCGGAACTTCGATTGCCAGATGAGAGAACCACTCATCTGGAGCAGCTCCATGCCAGTGTTTCACTTCCGGCGTAATGTTAATGCAGTCTCCCGGTTTCATCTCAATCGCTTCTTTGCCTTCTTCCTGATAATATCCGCGTCCTGCTACACATACCAGAATCTGTCCGCCGCCCTGTTTTGCATGATGGATATGCCAGTTGTTGCGGCATCCCGGCTCGAACGTAACATTAAAGATTCCTACCTGTCTTGTAGATACCGGAGCCAGATAACTCTGTCCTGTAAAATACTTTGCAAAAGCATCATTTGGTGCTCCGATTGGAAATACCATTTCTTTTGCATGTGCTCTCATAGCCTCATCTTCATAAGGCAAATCACCTTCGTTCACAGCCCACACTTCTTTTGCAAGATTAAATACTGCCCATCCTTTCGGCCAGCCTGCATAAAAGGACACATGGGTAATGATCGCAGCAATTTCCTTCTGTGTCACGCCATGATCTTTGGCATTCTGAAGATGGAATTTCAAAGAAGAATCCGTGATTCCCTGCGCCATAAGTGCAACTACTGCAATGATGCTCCTTGTTTTTACGTCAATATCCTGATTATTCCAGTTTTCTCCAAAAAGAACATCATCATTATAATGCGCAAAATCCGGTGCAAATTCGCCCAGTGCATTCCTTCCTGCTGTCTGTGCAATTTTTCCCATTTTTCTCTGCCACCACTTTCTACAGTGTATTTACCCAGTCAGTGATTGCCTGCTTCGATGCTCCATTCAAAAGCTTTCCTTCTGTGAACACTGCACCCGGTGCAGATGGCTGCAGTTCACTGACTGTATTTCCAAATCCGCTTCCACCTGATGTTGCAAAAAGAATGATTTTCTTTCCACTGAAATCATGTGCTTCCAAAAAAGTATTTACAATCGTTGGCGCAACATACCACCAAATCGGGAACTAAAATGTAGCCAGTTCCCCTCATGCGTTGATTTTACTGGGTTTAACTGTATACAAAACTGTGTTTACTGTTACTATCTTTCATTCTTTTCCAAAATAGCTTTGAAGCATAGGCCACATTATTTTCATATATGACACAAAGCTCAGCTCTACTTGTGCTTCATTAAACCATCCAACCATAAAGCTATTTATCTCTTCAAATAATACTTTTGAAAGTTTCTGAATAATAATTGTGTTATCCACTTCTTCAGTATAATCTTTCGCATACATTTTACATATAGAACGCACTCCAAAATAATTATATAGCACACCTACCGTTGTTTTTAATGCTTCAATATCTCTTGGAAAATCTGTTCTATTCATCATATTCACTACTAATTGATGTCTTGAGTTTAGGTAATTCCTAACTGTACTATTACCTATTTCAACATCAACTGTAAATGAAAAATCTTGAGTTTGTATACTATCTGCTCCTAACATTATCATCAATTCAACTTGTGCTGCATGATATTCTGTATAACCAGACAAAGCCATATATTTCCAAGAATCTTGCTTTGCATACATTTCCGTATCTAAAATATGCGTAAATTCATGAAACACAATATACCTTGGTATTTCCGAACTTTTGCATATCCTTAATATATGTTCATCTGTTTTCGTATTATAGTAAGCTTGGGCGGCTGAAGCGAATCCTGCTGCATCGCTTTCCTCAACATTAATTTCAAAAAAATCTATCTTATACTGTGGTAATTTCTCAATTTCCATAAACTCAATATATTCTTTTTCATATTCTTTAATTAAATTTTTAATTTGTATTTCTGTCATATTGTTTTATACCTCATATCAAAGTTAGCATTTCACTTTTAGTATACCATAAAACAATCCCATTCTCATTCTATATATTTTATCCTCAACGATGAAAAGATGTGTCTGCACACATCTCTTCCATCTTATTATTTTCAATGTTATAAGTTCTTAATAAAATTCAAATCCTGTTTCCGTAATGCCTTCTGTAACTTTTCGTTCTTTCTCTTCAGTTCCTTATTTTCTCTGCTCAGAGCTGCCACCTTCTGGTTCAACAGTTCAATCTGTTTTTCCATCGCCATGTTCAGAATTTCTCTTCTTGGATCTATCATTCCGGCCTGTTGCTCTACTGCTTGGTTCAATGTATCCCGGACGGTTGGATTTTTATAAAAGAATCCTCTCGACAATCCAGTTTTCTTCATCAGCTTTGGAACGCTGATACGTTCTTTATTTGCCAGCATATCTTGTATTGCTTGCAATGCCAGTTCAATTTTCTCTTTACTTTTTCTCTGATTTTCCTCAATCATCTTGTCGTATTTGCTCATATTCTTCACCCCATCTTGCCAGACTCATATATATGATGTCACTCATCCTCTGTCTTACTTCTCTGGTTTCGTCTGCCATTCTTTGATTGCTCATTTTCCGGTAATGCTGTACATTATTCAGTCTTTTATGCCCCAATAGTCTCGCTATCGTCCAGTCATCCAGATGCATTTCTGTAAGTTTGACGCCATAGTAGTGCCGGAACATGTGCGTTCCAAACCCGAATAATTCGCCATGATCATCTTTCAACTGCTTTTCCTGTATCATGGACATGACTTTTGTTTTTATAGCCATATACTGCATCGGGCGGTCAGGTTCTTTTTCATTAACAAATATGTATTCTGTATCACCGAACTTTTCCTGTGTATATTCAATAGAACTCTGTAACAGTTTTGCAAGTTCTTTACTGATCGGTTTTTTATATCTTTTAGTTTTAACTTGATATATTTCAATCATATCTTGGCCATTTTCTCTCGTCAGACAATCTGGTCTCAGTGTAAGGGTATCTGATATCCTAGTTCCAAGCATCTGATGTATCAGAAGACATCTTGCAATCTGTACATCCATCTGTGTAATTTCCGCATTCAGTCGTTTCATTTCATCATCAGAATACACTCTAAATTCTGCATTTACTTCCGGTGGAATATCCGTATTAATAAATAAATGCTCCAATCTTTCATAGCTGTAAATTTTTCCGATTGTCTCTAACTGTCGTCTTAATGAAATTACATAAGAACTATTCGCACTATGGGAAGTATCTTTTGTTGACAGATGTATCAAAAATTCTTCCAACACTTCTCTGTCTATTTCACTGCAGCTTTTTATTTTGGAATACTCTTTTTGGAGATATTCTGAGAATATCCTCATTATTGTCAATTCTCCCTGTACAGTTCCTATTGCTTCATACTGCAGATTCATATAAACAGCTTTCTTACATTCTTCCCTGATATCTGGCTGATATATTTTTCTGAAATCCAGTGTTTTTACATTATAAATTGGATTGGATCTGATTTTAATATCCAGATTTTTTAGTTCCCAAACATCTTTTTCTATCTCATCCCGTAAATCTTCTGGCCCTAAAAATTTCAGTACGTTTCTGAAATATAATATCGTCACTGCTTCGCCATAGCTTACTGTACCATACACACTCTTCTTTTCTTTTACAATAGTTATTCCCTGTTCTAACATCCAGCCTTTTAAAAGTGATATCCATTTTTCTGGATTTCTATCTCCAAGGCTTTTGATTCTCCGATTTATTCTGCTGTTCAAAAACTTTGCAATATGATTATAAGCTGTTCGATCCTGAATCAATGCTCTAAACGTTCCGTTTTTGCAGCGATACATAATATAACCTCGAAACTCTTCCTTTAATTCTTGCGTTGGAAGCAACGTTAAATCAAATTTTCCATTATCCTTACGTGTCCCTGTTTCTTGTAAATTGGGGAAATCGCTGAAGTATATAATATCATTTTCCATCTTTTTCCTCTTTCTTTAGCCATGATGCTAAACTACTTCCTTGCATTTCAAAGAACTCATCATTTGCTTTTGCAATCCTTTGCGGCATATAATCAATATACTGTCTTGTCATCTCTTCATAAGTATGTCCAAGATAATCCCTGATACTTTGCAGTGATACATGACTGTCATAAAACATAGTTGCTACTGTATGTCGATAATCGTGTGATTGAAATAAATATTCTCCATTTGCAATCTTATTTTCCCGGCACGCTTCTATCATCTGAGTTCGGAATGTACCATATAGACAAGCACCACCTCTGCTGTTTTTAAAAATGAATTCTTCAGGCTGAATTTCATGTTTTTTCAAGTATACTTTCATAATCTGATAAAGTGCCTGTGGGATTGGAATCCTTTTATAATTCTTCATTTTGACCTGATACACCTGAATCCAATAATCCTCGCCCTGCTGATAATAAGCATTTCCTTTCAATGTACACACTTCACTCGCCCGTAATCCTAGACACCACAGATGTAGGAACATACATCGTAATCGCTCTGGAAAAAGATATAATTTTTTCAAAATTTCCATATATACTGTTTCCTCAACGCTACGATCATGATGTACTATTACTTCTTTTTGTTGGAAATATTCAATTCGGAATGGCATTCTTGTAATATACTGTTTAACTTCCATGAATTTATAAAAATGACCGATACCGAAAATTCTTTCATTAAATCCCTTTGCCTGTATTCCCCGTTCTCGCAAGCCGTCTGCATACTTTTTTACTTCTGCGACAGTTGCATGAATCGCCAGTATCTTTTCTTGTTCCAGCAGTTCAATAAAATTTCTAATACATACAAATCTTCGTACAATCGTGCTGACTGCCTGTCCAGTAATTCCCAGTTCATATTTCATGTATGCCTGTAAAATTTCTCGATTCTGTATTTCCTTGACTTCCATAAAAGAAATGCTAATTAAGGATTTACTTTCGTCTATCCGATGTTTTCCAAGATGTAATCGTTCCAGATACCATACATTTGCTTCCCATTGGATCTGTTCCTGCTGCATAAACGCATCTCTTCTGCATTCACCTAAAATACTTCGTTGACTCGTTTCGGGAAAATTCTTTAAAATAGTTTCCACTTGTTCCATTTCCAGCAATCCAATATCCGTAATATTTAACTGAACACAAGAATCATAAAGAAGTTTTAAGGATTTTAACCTGACATTTCTATAAGCCTTAGACATTGAAGTATTGGCAATGATACGACTCAACGTATAAAAAATTTGTTTCTTTAAAACTTCTGAACAATTTTGTGTAAAATCCCACACCAATAGGTTTGTTTTATAAGAAGTTTCAAAGGTCTCAGCTATTTCCTTTTCCGGATAATACTTCAGAAAATAAATTTTATTTTGATATTTCCATTCATATATCCGCTTTCCATTTAGCGTCTGCATTTGTTGATAGATATGTTGTTGTTTTACCGTATCATATATTTTCAAATAGAAAGATACAATTTGTGATCGTATCTGTCCTCTTAAATATTGTTCATACGAATTTCGCAAAGGATAATCCATTTCTTCCAGATGCCAGATTTTTCTATCTGCCAAGAACTTTTTCAATTTGTTAATTCTTGAATCGCTTTTTATTCCAAGTGCATCAATTTCTGAATATAGTTCCTGCTTTTTCTTCTCAATATCTACTTCAGATTCTGTTATGTGTTCTGCCTGTTGCAATAAATATATAGGTATTTCTCACACCTCCCTACTCCAGCAGACGTTCCGCCCCATAAATAGCAGTGTGTTGTGCATAAAACTCATTACTTGCTTCTATCAGTTCATCATCCAGCCAGTCCAGATACTTTATAGTCGTATCCAAATGTTTATGCCCCAATGCCTGACTGATCATTTCCAGTTCCCATCCTGCCTGCTTTCGCATATTTGCAAAATAGTGACGTAACATGTGGGGTGTGATTTTAACTCCGGTTTTCTTTTCCATTCGGTCCAACATATCATATACACTGTCCACTCTTAATGGCTTTCCAATGTTCTCACCCATGATATTCACAAACAGGTAATCCTGATGTTGCAGGATTTTCCGATATTTTGCCAGATAATCCATGAGAAATTCAAACGTATCATTACTTATCTTGGCACTTCTGTATTCCGCATTTTTGGCTCTCGCTTCATTTTCATTATCTTCCCGGAAGCATACCCTTATCATGTGATTCCTATAATCAATATCTTTGACATATTTTACTCCCAGTAGTTCCCCAATTCTGTATCCGGTTTCTGCTAACATAAGTAACAGAAGCTGATCTCTTCGGTTCGTACAGGCCTGTAAAATTGTAATAATCTGATTTTCTTTTGCTGTTCTCCCACGATGTTCCTCTTCCTTCAGATAGGCTTTAAAAGAATGATTCCGCAGTACCTTTTTTACTCCCACCTGATTAACCGCTATAATCTGGTTATACGATAAGGTTTTGAGACTTCCGTACTGTTCATATTCTGCCTCTATAAATAAATAGAACCTGAACACATCTTTTAAGTATGCGTTGCAGGTTCCTTCATTCGGACACTTCTTTTCTCCAGCCGTTTGCTCTGTATGGTTTCCGGCTTTAAGCCAGTATAAAAATTCCACAAAGTGTTCTGTCTGTTTTTCATAATCTAACTGATAGACTTCTGTGAGTTCCATTTCTTTCTCTGCCATATATTTCATATAATAGCAGATTGAAAATGCTGTGCGTTTCACTGTATTTGGTGAACGTTTACATTTAATCTTATGCATTAGATATTTACTTGGCAGTTCTTCAATACTCATTGTTTCCAGATTTCTGATGAAAAAATATTTTTCTGTTCCATCTTTTATCGTTTCCACCTTGTATATCATAAGCTGCCTCCTTTCCTCTAACGCTATACACAGTATACCCACTTCATGCCGAAATAGCTATTCATCAATACCAACAATCCCACCGAAAACGCCCTTGAAATACCACCAAACTTTTCGTGCAAAATCTGCTTTTTCTGTAGCAGAACCACGAACGGTTACAGGTAGTATTCCACGCCTTTCCGGTTTCGAATAAAGTGCTGGACATCCTTGATATCTTTTGCCATCTTGCAGCTCGGAAGCGCACACATTACTTCCTCATGATACCTGCCACCTTCTCCTGCACGCTCGTCTAAAATGGACACGACACAAGTATCTGTCTCGGTGCGGAGAGCACGTCCGAATCCCTGTCTTAGTTTTTTCTGCATGTCTGGAACAATCACTGCCTGAATATAATCTTTCAGGCTGGCATATTCCTTCTTCTGTGCTTCACTGATGGGATCAGGAACAGCAAAGGGCAGTTTTACTATAATCAGCGAAGATACCATATCTCCAGGGAAGTCTACTCCTTCCCAACAGGAGCCGGCTGCAAAAAGGACAGCATTGTCCATCTGTTTAAATCTTGTGATCTCTTCCGGTGAATGTCTCCACACCTCTATCATCGGGAACGGAATTTCATCCCTTAACATCTGGTAAACGTTTCCCATCAAATGATAAGATGTAAACAGCACTAGCGTATGCCCGTAAGTCGAACAGATCAGTGAATGGATATGGCCTGCTATCATCTCTGCCTCTTCCTGACTTTCTCTTCTGCATGTCTTCAAATTCTTTGGCAGATATAACAGACAGTTCTTCTGATATTCAAACGGGGAGTCTGCCACATATTCCCGGACTCTCCGCACTCTCTGTAATCCTGTCATTTTCCGAATGTGGGAAAATCCCTGTCCGGTTTTTAAAGTTCCGCTTGTCAGAATCGCTCCCATTCCTCTGCTCCATAACATCTGGTCCAGATACTGTGGAATCCGTCTGCTGGATGCACACAATATAATCCGGTGGTCATGGTCCTGCTTCAGATGCAGCACATACTTCTTATCCTGATGGAAAAAGCATTCCAGCACACTTTTGGTTTCTTCCAGCTTGTTTCTGATCCACTTTGGAATCTTCTTTTCTAATTTTTCTATGATCTTATTCATGGTCTGTATCCCCTCATATAAATACATTGCACACTCTTCTGTCATGTGGAATTCTTCTTTTATCCCATATCTGGTTCTGTGGTTTTCTCCTATGATGTCCAGCACCATCCGGATCGTCCCGGACAGTTTTCTTATCTCCGGGCCTTGGTACTCATTCCCAAGATAAAAGCAGATTTCTCGGATATCGTCATAACAGAGGCTCTTCCCAAACATCTGCTTTGCCGCATCCGGCAGCTTATGTGCTTCATCGACAATCAATGCTCGGTAGTCTTTTAATAACGGGCGGTAATCCTGCAGCCTGTGATAACCATCAGCCAGCAGATAATTGTGATTACAGATCTGAATGAACATTTCATGATCTCTGGAACGCTCCAGATACTGCTGATACCTGCATGAGCCTCTTTTCGGGCAGTCTCCCGAACAGAACTTCGGTACACTCACCATCCTTCTGTCAAACCCACTTAAGTTGGACACTTCGTCCATATCATAATGTTCTTTCAACGACAGCAGAGCTTCTTTCTGCAACGCATTTTTGTTTTTTTCTTCGATTGCAACGATTCGGTGCTCCAACCTCTCATCGCAGACAAAATGCTCTTTCCCTTTTCGTATCACAGCTTTAATAGGGGCCTGAATCGTCCCGTTCTCCTGAAGAATCCGGGAGAGAAAAGGGATATATTCTGTAAGAATTGCTTTCTGGAGTGCAATGCTGGAAGTGGATATCACGACCGGACGCTGCTCATAAGGGGAACATCCTTCTGCAAGGAGGGAATATTTTCTCATCAGAACACAGGCCACCAGATAGGCATACGTCTTGCCGATACCGACACCCGCGTCACACAGTGCTATGTTTCTTCCCAGCAGGTTATCCAGCATTTTGTGGCATAACATAATCTGTTCTTCCCTTACTGCCATTCCATGTTCCGGGAACAGCACTCGGAAAATAGTATCAATTTCTCGATGCGCTCTATTGAGATATTCTCTTGTGTAATACATAATTTGTTACCTGATATGCGTGCTGATATCACATCAATACGGCTGTAAAGGATTTCTCCCTACAGCCGTATGTATCTGATATCAACGACACATTCTTCCTTGATTTCTTATACTTTTGATTTTTGGCGTTGTATTTGTCCTCGACTCCCCCATTGCCTTACGGGAACATTACAGGCGGATGCTTGGCATTGCACCGCTCACGGATTTTCTAAAAGTCTTGCTGATTACAACCCAAAGTCCATCCTCTGCTCACTGGCAGTTCCTATGTATCATTATCCCCTCGTAAGTGATCCTCGCAAAAGACCGCCACGGTCCTGTTTCAGTTAAAGATGATTCGCTCGAAACGAAAACGCCACAAAAGAACTCTGCCTCTCACTTTCTGGTCTAATTTCTTCCATGCCCTTTTCATCTGTCCTCGCGTCTTCCTGCCACGCTTCTACTTACGGGAACGTACCTGTAATGCTGGTATGAGGTTGTCAAAGTACACTGGCAAAATTTACCTGCCTATTAAATAGCCGACGAAAAACGCCATAATTATTCAATTTTTGATAAATTTTTTAATTTTTTTCTCAAACGGTTTCTTTTGGTATAAATCGTCTGTTCTGCCATTCCCATAATCTTAGCAACTTCTCTTCCAGAATATCCCCATGTACTGAGTAAGAGGATTTCCAGTGTCTGATGCTCCGTTTCTTTCAATAGTTCATAGATTCGCTTATCACCTATGTGATCCAGAAGCTCCTTTACATCCCTTGCAAACAGCTCGCTGTCCTTTTCTTTTATGGAATCCATATCCTGCATCGTTTCATCCAGATGTTCCCGGTATCTGCGCTCTTCCAGAAAGTCTTCCCTGTCCATCTGGCGCAGCTTTTGGATCTTCTCTTCTTCCATTCCCAGTTCACGCAATTTCTTTTCTTCCTGTTCTTTCCAATAATTCCACTTTCGTTCTTCACTTGTCTTGTTATAAGCCATTTATCTTTCCTCCGATCTGATTTTTGATATAGAAATCAAATCGGAGCATGGCGGTGACCGGATAGGTACGTTATAATGTTCGAAAAATGTCGAAGAAAAAAATGCTGCAACCTCTTCGATTACAGCACTTTTTTCCATCTTACGTGAATATTTCTTGTTGGTTCATAGGAGATTCCTTCTTTTTCTCATAATGAATAAAAGACTCTTGTCATCCATTATTTATTATAATTTTTCTACTATTACAATAGCTTTTTTAACAAGTTTTCTTGTCTTGGAGTTTAAAAGAAAGCTACCAGTTTTTTTCCTCTGATAGCTTTCCATTCATTCTTATTCTGTTGGGAACATCGCTGCTTCCAACTTATTCATCTCTGTATCCAAAAGACCATATTTTCCTGAGTTATCTTTTTCCACGGATACGTTTACAGTAACAGCTTTTCCATATCTGTTCTTTTCAAGACTCTTCTGGACACTTTCTGTTAATACAGCTGCAAAGACTTCCGGATCATTTCCATCCAATCCCTGCTTTATTTTTTCATTGCTTACCTCTGTAGAGCTTTGTTGCAATGTCTGAAATACATTGGATGGTTCAACTTGTACACTTACTGTATAGACTCCATCCTCTTCTTTCACATCTTGTACTTTGTATTTTGCCAGTTTCTTTACTTCTGTCAGTTTTTCCGCATAATCAGCAATTCCTTTATCCGTAATGTTATCGGAATCATCAAATTGCTGTTGGATACTCTCATTAAAATCCTCTTCGATTTCTTTCTTGGCATCTTTTTCCGAGATTTCTAACAGATTCGCATAGTCCTTATATTCTCCATGATAGTGTGCATCAAGAGAACTTTGGACGTAGGATTTGGCATCAAAGTCTGGTTGTCTGGAGCAAGCTGATAACAATATACATACTATAATTCCTATACTTATGCACAAAACACAATTCTTCTTTTGCATATTCTCTCCTTCACGCTTTATTTATCTTCAATTTTTATCGAAAATAACATTTTTAAATACTGTTCTATTGACTCCTTTTGAACTTTTCTTTCAATATTATATGGAATGCACATAAAAAACTCCACATAACCATTATCAATAAAACTCAGCAATACTTCTCCATTTTCTGTTAAAAAATGTACATATTTTTTATTACATTTACTTTCAAATTTAATATTCGACATTTGCTTGTATATTTTTTTGTAATGATTTTTTATGCTTACTTCATCTGTACAATCAGTTCCATCACCTATCAAAAAAGAAATATACAACTTATCATAATCTTCATTTCTATATGTCATATAAGAATCTGTATGACCATCACCAATATTTTTATAATGCTCATTTGGAATCGAATAACTAATTATTTTCCCCTCTAATGTTTCAAATCTTTCTGTTTCATCAATTCTAATTTCACATGGTTCAAACATTTTTTTTATAAACAAGCCCAATTCATAATCCGACATTTCTATAAAATTAATATAATCTTTTTCTTCCGTTTTTCGCGAATATCCCCCTCTATTATTCCGTTCCCATCTTCTAATTTCTAATTCATCTCCATTTTGTTTCAAATCAATTCTTTGATAATTCTTGGAAAATGTTGGAAAACTTTTATATTTTGTTTGTTTCCAAAAATTGTTTAATTGAGATTCGTCTACTTTTGGGGAACTTTCTGCAA
The DNA here is from genome assembly GCA_905216215.1 of uncultured bacterium. Lineage (GTDB taxonomy): Bacteria > Bacillota > Clostridia > Lachnospirales > Lachnospiraceae > Allocoprococcus. The sequence goes on from CAJMSZ010000002.1 coordinate 86,489, forward strand.
TTTTTATTCCTTTTCTAATTGCACAGCCTATCTTATCTATTGTTTCTTCAGCCATAATTTCAATTGTAGGTTCGATAGAAATATAACATCCCATAAACCTTTCAATGGCATTAGGCACAATTAAGAAACCATATTTTTGATTATAATATACAGAAATCATATCCGTTTTCTCCTCTCTATTACTTAAGGGGAATAAAATATTCCCCTTAAGCTATTTACTTTGCTATTATTTTCCTACTGTAATAATGAGTTTAACACCTTTATCAATACCATGTTTTGTAGCATTATTAACTGCATTTATCTGAGCTTCGCTTAATGTTACATTTGGAACAACTACTTGTAATTGTCTACCCACTATTTCTTCCGCATTAACAAATTTACCATTAAATGTTTCTCCTATAAATCCTGAAACTTTATTAATGTCCTTGACAATTACCTTTTCCAATTTATTACCATTTTGATAAGTCTTTGCACCTAAGTCTCGGCTTTTAACACTAGTCACAACACCATTTTCTACTTTATCTATGGTCGGGAAATTGTGTCCCAAGTTATTTCCCATAGCTTTGTCAATAATATCTCCTCGCTCTAATGGTGGTTTTTCCCAAGTGCCTTCTGGCAATTTTGTTTCGGTTACTTCTGCAACTAATTTTTTAAACGATTTATCAATCCCATCATTATGGGTACTTCCTGCACTCCTTACTACATTCAAAAGTTTCCCAGCCCCATAACTAAGGCCACCCATAACGCCACCTGTCACTGCTCCTGCAATACCACCGACTAACGTATCTTTTGCTACTTGTTTCAGACTATTTCCAGACAAACCTGAATTCACTGCACTATATGAAGCTCCACCAATAGCTCCAATAACTGCTCCTGAAACCATCGCCGTTCCTAAGCCACCCATTGCTGGCAATGCTGCCAGAACTGCTCCTGCAGCCAAACCGCCTGTTGCAGCAACTACAAGACCAGAAACTGTAACCGCAGTTATACCAATGGCTACTTTTTTCACCGCATTCCAGTCTACTTTTCCAAGCTTATCTGTAATACGATTTGTTGTCGTACACATATGTCGTACCACTTCTGAGCGGATTTCTGCCGTTCTTTCTGAAACATAGGATTTGAAAGATGTATAAGTTTTTCCAATTTTCTGTACCCCATTGCTTACAGAACGAATAAACTGACTTCCTCTGGATGTGATCTTTTGATATGTACTGCTACTGGTTACACGATTTTTCACAGATTGATATGTCTGTTTTGCATGTTTAGCTGCATTTTTGGCAGTTTTTGCTACCCCCTTCACTGTGTTAACAATAGTTTTTGCTGCTTTCTTAGCTGTATTTACTACTGTTTTGACTACCTTTTTCGCAGTATTAACGATTTTCTTGCCGACACTCTTGACTGCTTTCGCTGCTTTTTTAGCTGTACTCTTAATCCTGCTCCACAATGAATGTCCTGTCGGATCACTGTAATTCAGCGGATTATTGGTCGTATAATCGTAGCGGTTTCTGGTCAATGGATTTTCTGTCGTTCCAAGGTCACTATCTTCAGTTGTAAAGGTTCCGTTCTCTGCGTTATAGTATCTTGCCCGCAGATACTGAAGTCCTGTTTTTACATTTGTGGACTCCCCATTGTAACCGTAGTAATTGACACCGTCTGCTGTTCCTGATGTAAGGTTACCGTATGAATCATACTGATAACTGTTCGTCAGATTAGCTGTTTCGGTCAGGATTCCGGTCACGCTGTTTCTTCCGTCATATAAATAATAACTGCTTTCTTCCGATTTATCAACGCTTACCCGTTCTCCGATTCCACTTTCTCCATAAGTATAAGCCTGACGTACTTTCTCGTCTGCTCCATACTCTGCAAGGACTTCTGTATTCTCGCGATTGATATCGTTGATATACTCTGTCAGTGTGTATCCTTTGGCATTGGAACCGCCTTTTACCAGAGAGGCAAGCTGCTCTTTCGGGCTGTTTCCATCTTCGGTACGCTGGTTCGCCGGGATCAGGACTTCATCGCCATAGCAGTCTTCCCATTTATAGGTGTTATCAAGTTCGAATACCCGGTTGTTATCTCCATCGTACATGGCTGCCATCAGGACTGTTCCACCCTGTTTTACTACTGCCAAACGATTCTCTGCTGTGTATTCATAAGTAACCGGATCTGCACTGTTTGTCTTATCACATTCCTGGATCAGATTGCCATCTTTATCATAGCTGTAGGTTGTTCCCGGATCGCCCCAGATCTTTGCATTGGTGCGTTTGATGAGCTGGTTGGAATCGTTGTACTTATAGTTATATTTTGCTTTGCTGACACCATCCTCGATCTTCTCGTAAGAGGTCCGGTTTCCAATCTTGTCATAAGTATAATTATGGACTGTCTTTTTACCGCCCTCTGCTTTTTCTGTACAGCGTGTCAGTTCCCAGTTGTCATCGTATTCATAGGTACGTGTCGTCTGGATCTCTTTTTCCTGATGCTCACAGTCTGCTTTGTCTGTCTCTTTCTGTGTATCGCCCCAGTTGTACCAGTCTTCCCAGCTTGGCGTCTTTCTTGTTCCAGCTTCCAGTTCCGTAGCTGTTTCTCCAACTACATATCCCTGATCATTGTACTTGTACTCATAAGTACTGATTACTTTGCCGCAGGAACCACAGGTATTCACAATCTTTGTGATATGATCTTCTGCATCGTAAGATACTTCCGTCTTTGTTCCATTACTTCTAGTAACTTCTGTCACACGGTTCAGTGCATCATGCTTGTAAGTGGTTACTTTTCTATTACGGTCTGTCAGTTTTACCAGATTATCATTTAAGTCGTATTCATAGCTGATCTTTGTCCCATCCGGGTATACGATTGCCTGCAGATTATCTGCGTCATCATAAACGTAGCTGACATCCTTTTTCGAACCGCTTGTCACTTTGGTGATTCTTCCAAGTGCATCGTATTCGTAGCTGCTCTTGCCTGTCTGATCCTTCATGGATACCCGTTCCCCGGCACTGTTATATGCGTAGGTCACGTCCTTTTCGGATGTCTCGCCTTTTGCGTCCTGATAAGATTTCTCCAACAGGTCATTCAGTTTGTCGTAATCATACGTGGTTTTCTTGCCGCTTGCCTGTGTATGTCCGGTCAGTCTGCCTTTTTCATCATAGTCGAATTTCTCCGTTCTTCCTGCCGGATCTTTGATGGATGTCAGGTTGCCTTCTAAGTCATAAGTATAATTCGTTGTCTTATTTGCTGCATTGGTGAAGGTCACCAGGTTATCCATGTTGTCGTAACCATAAGTTGTTACACCGCCAAGGGCATCAGTTACTTTGGTCAGGTTGTCATTCTTGTCATATTCCAGATGGCTCTTTAATCCGGTCTTATCTGTAACAACCTGAATATTCCCATGTGCATCGTAATCAAATCCCGTTGTGAATCCACGCTTGTCTGTAATAGAAGTTACCCTGCTGTCCTTATCATAGGTATAGGATTCCTTCTGCCCCAGTGCATCGGTCTCTTCTGTTACACGGTTGTCTTTATCGTAGACTGTCTTTGCAACATAGCCCATCGGATCTGTTACAGATGTAACATTATAATTCTTATCATATCCATAGCTGGTCTTTCTTCCACCCGGTTTGGTGATCTCAGTAATATTTCCTGCCGGGTCGTAAGTGTAAGCAGTTATCTTACCAAGCGGATCAGCTGCAGAAGTCATCTGACCTGCCAGGTCATAACTGTAGGTATTGCTCCGTCCAAGCGGATCTGTCTCCTTCACCAGATTGCCATACTTATCATAAGAAAAGCTGGTTGTTCCATCCAGTGCATTGGTAGAAGACTTCATGTTATGGAGCTTATCGTAAGTATAAGTAGTGGTACTCTTTAAGCTGTCGCTTTCTTTTACCACGTTGTCCACTTTATCATAAGAGAAATTTTTAGTATAACCCAGTGGACTGGTCATACTCTTCAGACGTCCGGCTTTATCATAACTATAGGTATACTCTCCACCATTCGCCTGTGTCATCTTTGTGACATTGTCATTCAGGTCAACACTGTACTGTGTCTCATTTCCCTTTGCATCCGTTACAGAAATGACATTGCCATGCTTGTCGTAATCATATTTGGTAACTGCTCCCTTTGGAGAAATCTGTTCCGTCATGTTACTCAGGCTGTCATATTTGTATTCGGTAATGAGTCCCATCGGATCTTTTGATTTGGTAAGATTTCCAATGGCATCATAACGGTATTCATTTGTTTCTTTTAACGGAGAAGTCTCACCGATCTTGCGGTCCAGTTCATCATACTGGTAGGTTGTCGTATTTCCATTTCCGTCTGTCTGGGATACGAGATTGTCATTTTTATCGTAAGCATACTTGGTAACCGTACCGTTTTCATCGACAGATTCCGTCACATTATCATTTCCGTCATACTTAAAGGTGCTGGATGCTCCCAGTGGATTTGTCTGAGAAATAACCCGGTCTTTCTTATCGTAAGCGTATTTATATGTGGCTTCCTCTTCTTCTGTCATGGATAACTGGTTGCCGACTTTATCGTAGGTAAAGGTTGTTTTATGACCTTCCGCATCCGTTACCGCTGTAATGCGGTCCATAACATCATATTCATAAGATGTGATACTTCCGTCTGCTTCAGTAAGTTTCAGGAGTCTGCCGTACTGATCGTACTTGTATGTTGCTGTCCTGCCAAGTTCATCGGTCTGTGTCAGTACATTTCCGGCACCATCATAAGTATAATCCATACTGTTTCCACCATTGTCGGAGGAATGGATCAGGTTGCCTGCTCCGTCATATTGATAGGTAATTACGAGTCCCTGTGCATCCGTACATTTTACAAGCTGTCCGATGGCATCGTACTCCATCAGCACCTTGTCCCCTGTCGGCAGTATTATGGATGTGTTATTTCCCTCTTTATCATACACATAACTATACGCATTGCCGAGGGCATCTGTCATCTTTGTGCTGTTGCCCTGTGAATCGTATTCGTAAGTGGTCTTTCCTTTCAGGGCATCCACCGTCTGTTCCAGATTGTCGGTGGAATCATATTTCATTGCTGTAATGTTGCCCTTTGCATCGCTTACCGATGTCATGTTTCCATTACCATCGTAAGTCATGGTACTGGTATTTCCATTTTCATCGGTAGAGGATACCAGATTTCCATTTAAGTCATACTTCATGGATACGGTATATCCAAGGGCATCTTTGGATGTAGTCAGATTTCCTGCCTTGTCGTAAGCATAAGTATCTGTTCTTCCCTCTTCATCGGTAGAAGATACCAGATTTCCTGCTTTATCATAAGTATATGTGGTAGTTCCACCTTCTGGGTTGGTTTCACTTAAGCGGTTTCCTGTATTATCGTAGGTATAAGTCCAGGTTCTTCCACTGTCATCTGATTTTGATACCAGATTGTCTGCCGCATCATAAGTATAAGTGGTAACTGCACCTAATTCATCTGTCTCTTTAGCGAGTCTTCCGCAGTTATCATATTCCTTGGAATGGCTGCTTCCATCTCCATAAGTAATCTTGGTTTCATTTCCTAATGCGTCATATTCATATTTGGTTATATTACCAACTGCATCTTTGGACTGAAGCACCTGTCCAAGAGAATCAAACTTGGATACGGTTGCATTTCCATTTCCATCGGTATATTTTTTCAGATTTCCTGCTTTGTCATATTCATAGAGCTTTGTTCCAAAATCTTTATTACTCTCTTCTATGACACGTCCCATGCTGTCATACTTATAAGTAATTGTATTTCCTTTTGCATCGGTTGCTTTGACCTGCTGATAATTCTTATCATAAACGTAGCTGATCTGATTTCCTTTCGGATCTGTACCACTGGTCATGTTGTACATCTTATCATAAGTATAAGTGGTGGTATTCCCCAGTGCGTCAGTACTTGCTGTAATATTTCCCACACCATCCAGCGTATAAGCGGTCACACCGCCATCGGCTGCTGTCTTGGAAGTCAGATTGCCATTCGCATCGTAACTGTTCGAGGTTACATTTCCAAGTGGATCTGTCATGGTAACTGCACGATTCATCGCGTCATACGTGAATCCCCATGCTGCTCCATTTCCATCCACATATCCGGTCATGTTCGGTCCGTCATACGAATACGTTGTTGTGACACCTCTGCCGTCTGTCTGGGATACCATACGATGTTTGTCATCGTAAGTATAGGTAATGGCTGTTCCATCCGGTTTTGTAGATGTGACCATATTTCCATTACCGTCATAACTGTAAGTAACCGTTGCTCCGTTATATCCAGTTGCACTGGTCAGCTTATTCTGCTCATTATAAGTATAAGAGGCTGTCTTTCCATCCTCTCTTGTCTCCGTTGCTACATTGCCAAATGTATCATAAGTGTAAGTTTTTGTTCCGGCTGCTGTCGTTTCGGAAGCAAGCTGATTCTCTGCATTATAAGTCTTTTCACAGGTTGTTCCATCCGGATATTCAATGGATGTTGTGCGGTACTGATCATCATAATGATAAACGGTCTTATTTCCTTCGTTATCCGTTGTTGTAGTAGAACTCTTTCCGTACTTGAAAGTTGCCGTTCCTTTTTCTGCATCAGTCTGCTCTACAACTCTTCCTTCTTTATCGTAAGTATTCTTTACAACCGTATTGCCATTCTCATCTTTCCAGCTTGTCATACGGCTGTCATCATCATATTTGTACTCTTTTGTTGTTCCATTCGGATCTGTTACAGATATCAGATTTCCCTGCTCATCATATTTGTAAGAAACTTTTCCACCATCTGGAAGAGACAGTTCCTTGATATGCCCGAATTTATCCTGTTTTACCCCGAATGTTTTTCCGGATGGTGTTGTAATCTTACTCAGATTATAATCATCGTCATAATCTAATACTGTCTTAAATCCATTCACATCCGTTACATAACGTAAAATTCCATATTTATCAAATGACCAGACGCTCTGATCCGCATCTGTCAGTTCCCATCCGATGTAGTCATGGTCTGTATCTTTATAGCTGACTGCTTTTAAATCATATACATAACCATCCGGAGTAGTGTAGCTTCCATCTTCATTCTTATCAAAGATCAGATAACTTCCGTCCCCTCTCATATACAGAAGACTTCCGTCCTCCATTTGAGAAAGTGACTGGTCATAGTTAAAGCTCCATCCACGTCCGAACATGGAATGCTGGTCTGTTCCTTTGGAATTGTAGCTTCTTGTAATGGAGAATTCTCCATTCAGTTCATTCATCGTCGCATCGGACTGATCCATGTAGAAGTTACCAGTATTTAAGTTGACTGGTTCAAATCCAAATTCACAGTGCAGGCCTCTTCCCATCAATGCTCCGTCAATCCGCATCTTATCCTGATCGGTAAGCGGTGCAGGACTATATGGAACATTTGTCTGTGGGTTACGGATAAAGATCGTGTTATTTGCGACTACCAGTGCGTCCATAACCTGATTGTCTTTCATAATGTTCTTAAGCGGAACACCATAATATTTTGCAATCTTCGGGAATGTATCAAACTGCTTCACTTCATAGATCACAAAGCTGTCACTGGTCACTTCTTTTCCTGTTTCCAGCTTTCCATCAATCTCTTTCGATGCTTTTGCTTTGATCTTATAAAGCTTGTCCTTCGTCAGCCCTGAATACAGTGCACTCTGCCAGTTGGAATCTTTGCTGTAATACTTATTCGCCTCCGGGAACTGCTTATTGTATTCAGTACTGTCTGGATAGGAATACAATGGTTTTGCATCTGTTTCGTGATGTTCTTCATTTTCCTCATCTGGAAGCAGATAATATTCTACTGTAGATTTGCTCTTTGCAATTCCGTCTGCAAATACGGCATCAAACTTCAGCTTTCCATTTGTATTCTTTTCTGTCATCGGGCGAAGCAGGATCGTTGTTTCATCCAGTGACATATCTCGCAGATATGGATCTTCAGCCGGTGACCACTGGATGCTGAGTTTCGGTCCATAAACGGATGCCCTGTTATTCAGTACCTCACACTGCATAGAAGCTCCAAGGTTATTTGCCTCGGCAATGGCTACCAGTGCAAATCCGTTATTCGCATGAGTTCCCTGCACCCAGTCATTGACCAGATCTTTGACGTCATAATTGATATAGCTGTTCCTGCTGGTACTTGCATTCTGTACATCCTGAAACGTAAGATTTACTGGTTTTGTTTTCCATGTGATGGAGGTGTTCCACGACTGATCTACACGATAAAGTCCAAACTGGGATGCACCACCACTGTATGCAGTTTTCTGACTGACTGCAAATGTTGCACTGTCAATTTTGGAATCTTTCGGAATCTGACTAAAATTTGAATTTACTTTGATATAAGTCCGGCAGTTCTGGTGTGCAGTACCAAATCCTGCAAGGTTCCCAGACTTAATACCATCATCAAATCCGACATACGGATAATTGTTGTCACCAATCTGACTGGTAGGACTTCCCTCTTCCACACCGATCATGTTAAAGGAACTCTTCTGAATCTCTACTGGTGTCGGATCGATCCTGACCGGATACTGACGTTCTTCTGCCGAAAGCCAATCCCTATCTGGTTTTACGGTCAGGATTGTTTTTCCATCTTCTTCCCGAAGTTCCAATGTGATCAGGAAACTGATTTCCCCGGCAGCATCTTCCATTGATGGCGTCTCCAGAAGATACTTCGCATCTTTGATTGTCTTCCCTTCCGGATAGATATAGACCTGATTGTCTTTTACTTCTGCCTGATACCCCGGAATCTGCAGCTCGTATTCATAGACTTCCCTGTCTGTTGGCTGCTGAAGTACGATATCTTCCTTAATGCTGGAATCCAGTACTGTATACTGAACATCTGCGCCCTCGTAAACTTCATTATAAAGGATCGCATTGTCTTTAATAACGGAATGTGTATAATCTCCATCTACCGGAATGATCCCGATTCTGGTCTTTCCATTTTCAATCGTTACACCATTCTCTTCTGACATCTGTTCCGGAAGAAGGATAGCATAATCGTTTGCCTTGTTCTGATAAACTTCTGTTTTCTCTTCCTTTTCTTCAGTTGCCACTACACTGCTGGCTTCCTGTGCTTCTTCGGATGCCGGAGTATCTGCTTCTTCTGGTTTTACAAGTGTATTATCAACCAGCTCGGTATCTCCATCCTCATTCTTATAAGTTCCGACATAACCTCCATAAACGGTTGTATACTGCTTGTCCCCTGTCTTATAAGTCTTGGAAATGGCATCATAATCAATCAGTTCACCTTCCGGTTCTTCTGGAATCGGATAGTAATCCTGTGGTTCTTTCAACTCCACTTCTTTTTCCTGCGGATTTTCTTCTGTTTCTTCCGCTGGAGTTGTCTGTTCTTCCTGCGTCTCTGTATCTTCTGATGGCGTCGTTTCATTTTGTACGTCCGCATCAGACTGCTGACTCTTATCTTGTTCTCCAGATGTGGAATCTGTAATCCCTGCTTCCTCTTCCGTCAAAGCCTCTGGTCTGGAGAAATCTGCATTCTTCTGTACATCCTCAATGGCCTCTTTTGCCTGTACAAAAATAGGCTCTGTTCCCTGTAGTGCCATCAGGAGTGCAAGTACTAAGGCTATAGCCGACTTTCGAAATCTCTTCATAGTCTCTTTCTCCCTCTTGTAATCTTTTTCTATAATTCCTTTACAAAATAACCGCTACCCTCCTTTTTTCTGACTTTGGCACTACTATAATCTAAAAAATCACAAAATTTTCATAAATGGTAAAAATGCCCCTTGAGGTGGCAAAAATAGACGAAATCGGTCGAAAAAAATAGTAAGACACCATCGCCTTACTATTTTTCATCTAATTTCATATATAATAATATTTTCACTTGAAAGGATTTCTCCGTATGGCAGATCTCCATCTGACCATGATATTTTTCTACTACGAGTTTCACATTTTGTAATCCTATTCCATGTCCTTCTTTCCTGCTTTTCGTTGTCAGATAAATTCCATTCCGCACTTTTGGTGTATCTTTTATGCTATTCTCAATCTGGATATTCATGATTCCTTTTCCATAATACATCTGAAACGATAATCTCCTTTCATCTGAAGCTGCTGTCCCACGAATAGCATTATCCATAAGATTTCCCACTATTATACTTATATCAAATAATTCTTCCCCTATATGATTCGGTATTTCTACAGAAATCTCCGGATTTTCAATTACTGATTTCGAATCTTCCAAAATATAATTCAGCAGATTATTCATATTACGGTTTTCTGTATATAAATGATGACATAAGGCTGTTCCGGCTATATTCTCCATTTGTTTCAGATACGATAGAATCTCTTCATTTCCTCCCGTTTTTGCCATTGCCCCTATTGTTGTAAGATGGTGCTTGTAATCATGATGTATCTTATTCAGCCTGTCCTGTGATTTCATCATCATCTCCAGTTCTTTTGCATACTGGCTCATCTGAATTTTCATCTCTTCCTGTTTTGCTGTTTCAATATAACTTTTCTGAACCTCATCGTGCAGATAGAAAATAAACACATTGATAAACAGTAAGAATAATACAATCGTAGACCGCACACCTCTTCTGTCTGGCAGCAATATCCTGATACAGACTATAATGCTGATCACCGGGACAGAAAGCATAGCAAGCCAATGACGGTTCTTTATATAATAACTTCTCTTTACACCTACTTTTCTTTCAATAATGACTTCCAGTAAAAAGAATATAAAATTTCCCATTACAATAGTTCCCGGTCCCATGTGATGATGCACCGGATTTCTTGCTACCGCATACCGTTGAAAGAACACGATTGGAATCCCATCACATAAAATTCCCATAATATATACCATAAGTGTATTCCAGACATGATGTTGCCAGTCTGCCTGATATGCCACTGTTATAATTAACAGAGCTATCAGCTCAAAGATCAGATCTCCGTACATCGTTCCCCACTGCATGCTTCCCCAGCATGAAAGCAGATATGCACAAAAATATGCAAATAGCTTTTGTGTATCCTCATTTTTTGGATACAGGATGGTATTGTAACGGAACACAGTATAAATCCAGAATAATTTACTTGTCAGATAAGTGATCAAATGGATATTCATAATCTTTTCTTCTCCGTTTGTAATAGTCTTTCCCTGACCTTCTTGCGATTTGCTTTACTGATACTGAGACGTGTCTTGTCTTTCATAACCACGTTGTCATATTCGTAATGCTCCACGTGTTCCATATTGATGAGATAGGACTTGTGAATCAGTAAGAAATATTCTTCTGTTACATCCGCTACATCCTTTAATTTTCCTCGATATTCATATTCTTTTTCCGATGTCACGATATGTACTCTTTTTCCCAGACTATAAAAATACAGGATCTTGTCATAAGAAATCTTGTGGATTCCTTTTGTATCCGTATATTCAAATATTTTCTTCCGTTCTTTTAACAGTTCCCGTAATTCACCTATCACCCGGAAAAGTTCTTCCTCTCGGATTGGCTTTACAAGAAAATCAAATGGATGAATACGGAATAATTTCATAGCATATTCCTGATATGTTGAAATATAGGTAATCCGCAGTTCTTTTCCATAATTTTTCTTTCGTATCTCCGTTCCGATATCAATTCCATTCTCATGTTCCAGACAAATATCAAGGAATAACATATCGTAGGATTCTTCTTCCAGCCTGTTAAGAAGCTGCTCCGCAGAATAGTATATTTCTATAGATATCTGACAGTCATTCGCTTTCCCATAATGGAGCAGCTTCTGTTCTAACCAATTACATAGGATGATGTCATCATCACAGATTGCAAGTTCTAGCATATTTTCTTACCCTCAGTCTTTCGTAACACGACAAATGGGGAAAAGAATCCCCTTCAATTCTTTTCCCGAATGGACATCACTAATTTTGTGTCATTTTTCCGATGCAACAGCACCACTTCCTTTGCTGTCTTATTTTGTCCTCTATATAATAAACACTTGAACAAGAAAAAACTGTCGCCATTTTATAATTTATTTATATTTTTTATGTTTTATTTATATTTTATCCAAATATTACAGCGATAACTAATAATGTCACCCCCTGCATTATTCTTTTTATTTTTAGCGTCATTTGATAAAACATCAACGTTTTTGATGGCAAAAAGGGAACCTGCAAAACCAGATTCCCTTTAAAATACATGCTCTTCTCTAAAAGGATGATAAATCCACCATCCTCTGCTTATTTTTAAAAACTTTTTCCTTTTTTACAATACTTATAAATATTAAATGGTTTTTCTTTTTTTTCAAATAAAATCCCTGTTGTTTTAATAATTTTTATAAGTTCATCCGACTCCATATCTGTCGTTTTAAATATAAATATTTTCTTTTCATTTGTTATGAAAAAAAAGAAGTTTTTATATAAGAACATTCTATCAATATTTTTAAATTCATAAATTTGATCTTCATCTATTTTAATTGCGTTTTCATCGATATCCACCGTTTCATATCCTGATCTACCCCAGACAAATTCATGAACATTTTTTTCAAAATTTTTACCAATCATTTGATACCAAATAATCCAAGCCACACAAGCCACACAAGTTCCAATCCCTATTCCAAACATCAAATAACTTTCCGACAGATAACAATTAATCGACAGTAAAAATTCTACAGGTGTAAAAATATAGATAATCATTCTACTTTTCTGTCTTGTTTTAAATAATTGATTAGGAATTATAAACCCAAGCGAAAGCATTCTTTCTAATTCTTCCCTATCCTCATCTGACACAATTGATTTAATATGCATTCTTCTTAATCCCCCTTTTGCCAGAGGTCCTCTTTATAAAATCGAACCTCTGGCCATTGTCTCTTTTATTCTTTTACAATTTACAGCGCTTGAATCAACAAACCAAAAACAGTACCTGCTCCAGCTGAAAATAAAGCAATAATTGACGGAATTGCATTTACAACTAATGCACCCGCAAGAACTAATATTACGGCTCCTGCCAGTATATTACTATGCTCTTTTGTGAATTCTACAACATTAAATTCAAGACCACTATTAGAATTTAATGTCATTGTAAAAATCAAAGCAACCGATATTGTCCACTCTTTTTCCTCTTCTGGCAGCAAATCTGATGTACTAAATACAATGGAAAACTCTACACTATTGGCAAAAACATTATTTATTTCAAAAGCAATATTACCAGATTTAACCGATAAAGCAATTTTTTCTATCGTATTTCCAAAGTTATCTGCTCCCTCTATACCTGTATCTGATAAATTTGATGAAATCTCCATAATTTGATTTTTGCAAGTTTGTGTCAATTCTCCATCATTTCCTATATCCACTTTTATATTATAAATTTTACCAGTTGAACTTTCAAGCGATGTGGATATTTTAGTAGAAATATCAATTGCTCCTTGAGGACTCATCATTGTTCCCAGTGAAATTTCCTTATCATACTCCACACCCACATCCATAATTTTATTCAGATAACCAAGCGGCTCCATTACATTATAGACATATTGATTTCGTGCTATTTTTACCTTTGCCCGAAGATTTTCTTGCGCTATTTCCTCATCTGTTTTTGTCGATACGGCATCGAACTTTTTAAATCCAGTATCTCTCCCTGAATATGCATCTTTATCCAGTGGGAACGAAGGTGATGAAGAAAATGAGTTCAACTCACAAAATTGATCAAATGCCCAGTTCTTCGGCATCGAATATCCCAAATTACAGCTAAATCCAGTTGACATATCTGCCACAAATGATTTACTTGCCAATCCTGCTTCATAAACTTTAGTACATACATATCTTGGTGCATAAATGCCGACTTTATAATTTTTATCATTTGTCGAACTGAAAAAGATCATGTGAATCTGTTCAAAATAAGGTATAATAAATGTATCAATCTGATATGAATAACAATCAAAATCCACTGCAAAGTATATAGTCGTTCCACTTGGTATACCGATTCTCTCGGCTGCTAAAATTGCTGTCTGTGCATCAACACTTCCCTGGGACGGATCCTTAAAATAGTTTAATTCATATCCTCCATCCTGATATATCGGGAATACCGATAATCCTGCATTTTCAATGTTTTTCACTTCTGTTGATGTCAAATATTTCGGTGTATGTTCTTTTCCAACAGAACCTGTCAGATAACGTCCTACATGAGTATACCCTGCATTTTTTATATCTAATGCCTGTTGTTTATTTAATACTGTTGCACAGTCACACGCTTTTGCTGCCCTGTTTGTATCGCCTTTACTCGTAAGCAATGATTTCATAGTAGAAACATTTACTTTTCCTTTTGTTACAAGTCCAATTCCTGTCAGACCATAAAACTCCTGAAATTCTGACACCTTTGACTCTGTAGTCGAATCAAACACGCCATCGAATCTTCCCGGATTATATCCGTTAAAATATAGTCCGTATTGAGCAATCTTATTAAATGGAACATATTTCGTCGAGTTCTGTCCGTTCTGTAATGTACCCGGAAACGCATTTGTTGTTGCATCGCCAAAATTAACTGAATTCAAATCTGTAATTAATTCAGTTGTAACTCCTTCAGCCGCCTGCAATGCACCAACTAAAGACAAAATTGTCTGTCTTGAGGCAATTCCATCACAAGGTCCAACACCAATAACATCTGACCAGTCACTATTTAATTGCTGTTGAATAAGAACAATATTGGAATCCCCACCAGAAACCTTTGTAAACCAGTTTAGGGATAACAATCCAGACCAAACTTTCCAATCAATTTTGCCCGTAACTTCCAGTCCTGCATTTTCCTGCATCTTTTTAACTGCATTTACTCCTGATGTATAATAAATTCCAGTAATTCCTCCAGCAGCATATCCTTTGCAAAACAGAGCACACTGAATCAAGCATACATTAACCTGCGGAGTATCATTCGGATCCATTTTTGTAATAATGGCTAACTTCTTCATGGTATTAATAGTAAGTGGTCCAACCGTTCCTGTAATCGTTGAGATTCCATTCTGAATCTGAAATGCACGAATGATTCCCTGCATCACGGCTGTTCCGGTCTTTCCATCTTCATCCAGTTTTACCCAATCCTTATGTCCACCAAACATCGCATTTAAATATTTTTGTGCTGCTTTTACATTCTGATCACTCATATTCACTACCTCCTAATTCAAGTCAATTATAAAGATTTCTAACTCTTTATATGTCTATCACTAAAAGTTACAATAACAATTTATCAATCAACTGTGCCTATTTTGTGACTATTTTCCAAAGGATTCATTAACTCCCTTATAAAATCCTTAACAAATTATGAAAGAAACCATCAATTTATCACCCCATATCCCATTATAGAACTGTAATCTACTGCATAATTTCTCTGCCGTACCTGATCACTGGAATTTCCCTCAATCGTGTAAACTCTTCCACCTTCACACTTTTCTACTATTCCTACATGATCCGATGTTCCATCATGATCCCAGTCAAAAAAGATGATCATTCCAGCTGTCGGAGTTGTTCCGCCACTCTGCCACTTATTCTTTCCCTGAAACCAGGACACTCCATCACTGCACAATGAGAATTTAGGAACATTCCCACTTGCAATCAGACCGCTCTGATCCGCACACCAGCTTACAAAACAGGCACACCATTCTACCCGACTGTCAAATCCGTACCAGCTCCAGAACTTCTGACCGCCACTGTTTCCAAGCTGCCCCATTGCAACCGACACAATCTGCTGATTACCAAACAAACCAGCAAACAGGCTGCCACCGGAATAATACCGCATCACATGGGGAACGTATTGGGGATCTCCGTAACTGCTCCATCCATGCGAAGCTGCCTGTTCCTGTGAAAACTGCAATGCATTGGCTTCTGTATAACCGCCTCTTTGCAATGCCCATCCTATGTAGCCATTTCCATAGTTATATCCCTGCCATGCAAGTTTCAGCTTGTCCAGATCCTGTGGACTGCTGCATCCTGCCTGTCTGATACAGTCTGCAAAGGTCTGTACTCCAACCTCTATCGAATAATCCGGATCAGTAATAGAACCAGGAGTGTGTGGGAATCTTGTATTATATGGACTTTCCGAACACTGCATCGGGTCTGTTCCCCTGCCTCCAGATTCCTGCATCATGATGGCCTGTATCGCAGACACATATTCCGGAATGCCGTATTGGGATGCATACTGCTGTATCACAGAAGTATACGCAAGCACTTCTTCACTTAGGGATTCGGAGCTTTCCGAATTACTGCTGAAAGCTGCTCCTGCAATGATTCCCACAATCAGAATAAATACCAGAAGAAATGCACTACCTCCGGCAGCAATCCATTTTCCCATTTTTTCAAGAGCTACTACCCCTTTTTGAATCGCTGCTGTAATTCCCTGTACGGATAACTTTGAACCCTTTCCAGTTACCTGAAGGACTGCTTTTCCACTTTCTGCCGATGCCTGTGCTGACTTTCTTGCCATCTGGGCTGCTCTTGCTTTCTGCATCGCCTGAAGACTTTTTTCCATCTGCTGTTTCTGCATGGATGCCTGTGTCTTTATTTTTTCTTGAGACAGACCGGATACTTTTACCACTCTCGGTGCTGCTTTCACCTGCCGTTTACCATTCTCCTTGGCAAGTGCTGCCTGCTCCGGTTTCAACTTGATTAATTTCTTTCCGCTTTCTGCCCCCTGCTCCATTGCTTCTTCGGCAGCTTTCGCTTCTTCCTGTCTGCTTTTTCTTTCCTTTATCTTCCTGTAGGTCACTCCAGCAAGTTTTTTTCCACCTTGATATGTGGTTTTCCCTATACTTTTTCCTGCCACACTCGCCGCTCTGTACTGTACGGATTCTATTTTTTCAGTTCCATACTGTGTTGGGGATTCTGACTGCCCACTGCTTTTTTCATGTAGTTCCCTTGGCTTTTCTTTTGCTTCCAGAACCGCTGAGCGAACCAGTTCTTTCGGAAGTCGGGCAGCCGGATTTCGAATCTTCGGATTCTTATCCCTTACCCGTTCCTTGATATCTTTCATCCGGTCACCCTCTTTCCGTATCTCTTATCTCATCGGGCAACATCCCGATGTTTCTTTTTTTCCTGCTGTTTCTGCAACTGCTCCACCTGTCTGATTGCCTCATTTACCAGTGGATGTTCGTTGTAATATGGCACAAGTTCCAAGTCTCCCCTGTCTTTTGATGACAACGGTAATGGATATTCCATGTCTGAATAAATTGATTCTGGATCATGAATAGAAAACTCAATAGCCGGACACATATTGGCAGATGTTCTACAATATTTCTGGTACTTTTTATATGCCTCTTCCAGCGTTCTGCATTTTGTATATTCTCCTAAATCATGGAACTCACCGCACTCTGCAGCATAAAAAGTTATCGTTACTTCTTCTTTTTTCTTCATTATGATTCTCCCGGTTTTGTTGTCATTAGTTTATAAAGGTCTGTATTCTTTGGGAACGTATTCTCAAATGGTACGATATTCCCAGAGCAACGGATTAGGCCACTGCCAACCGATACATTTGTAATATAGGACAGTTGGTTTTCGGAAATATTCAAAAGAGCTGCCAATTCTTCCCTGTCTGTACTTGCCTGATTCAAAAGAATCAAAAACTCACTGTTTGCCAACATCAGTCTTGCAGTGTCCGATTTCAGAAGTTCCTCAACATTTTGGGTTAAACCTGTCACGAATCCATTGTATTTTCTGATTCTCTTGTACAGTCGGTAGAAGAAATTTGCACTGTATTCATAGCGGAATAACAGATAGAACTCATCGGCAAATATCCATGTCGTTTTTCCTTCTTTCCAGTTCTGAATTACCCTGTTGAAAATACTGTCTAAGGTAACCAGCATTCCCAGTGGCATAAGCTGTTCCCCCAGTTCCCGGATATCATAATCCATGATCCTGTTCTTCTTATTCACATTGGTCGGCTGTGCAAAGGTGTTCAGGCTTCCATTGATAAAAAGTTCGGATGACAGTGCAAGTCCCCTTGCCTCTTCTTCCGGCTGTAACATCAACTGTCGGTACATATCTTTCAATGTCGGAACTTCTCCGGTATAACCACTTCGGATATAATCCCGGTACACATCTGCAGCACAGCGGTCCAGGATTGACTTTTCTTTTGCTGACAGGTTTCCTGCTCCAACCAACTGTTCAAATACAGACAGAATAAACTCCGATTTTTCAATCAGTGGATTCTTTTCATTGCCGTAGGCTGCGTCCATATCCATTGCATTCAGGTGATTGTCTGATGTCGCAGATACTTTTACAACCTGTCCACCCAGAGCCTCTACTAATTTTGTGAATTCGGACTCCGGATCAAGAATCAGGATATCGTCATCGGTACTCAATGCCAGATGCACAATCTCTTCTTTTGCCGAAAAGCTCTTTCCTGATCCACTGACGCCCAACCGGAAACTGTTTCCATTCATCAGTTTCTTCCGGTCGGCTACCAGAAGGTTCTTGCTGACTGCATTCTGCCCATAATAGATACCGCCCGGCTGCAGGATTTCCTGTGTATGGAACGGGATTAAAACAGCCGTTGATTCCGTTGTCAATGTACGCAGGGCATTGATCTTTCGCAGTCCGTAAGGAAGCACTGTATTGAGTCCGTCCACTTGCTGCCACTTTAATGTTGCCATCTGGCACAGATGCTTTCTTGCTATCGACAATAATAATTCCGTATCGGAATCCAACTGTTTTTTACTGTCTGCCAGATGTACCATTGTCAAAATTCCGAACATCATACGCTGGTCTCTGGTTGTCAGATCATCGAGCATTTCCTTGGTTTCTTTTCTCTGAAGTTCCATATCGTATGGTACGATTGCCGAGAAGTTATTATTAGCGTTCTGCCTTCTCTGCCAGTTGGTCACGTTAGTTTCCACACCAAGCAGTCGGTTCTGGATTTCCCTTACCGCTTCATCCGTAGGGACTGGCAGGATGTCAATCGACAACATCAGATTCCGGCTAAAGTCACACAATTCTGAAATCATGTCATCTTTGACATAACTTGCATAATCCTGCATATACAGGACTCTTCCGTATCTGTCACCGATTTTAAAATGGTCACGTTCAAATTCCATAGAATCCGGACACATCCAGTCCTTGAAACTTGTTCCCTTCTTGGCAAATTGTTTCAGATCAAACGGAAATGCCTGTGGGACATCTCCCTTGAAGAAGTCCCTGAAAATCTGGAGCCGGCTCTCTGCGTCCAGTCCTTCTGCTGTGGACGATAACTTTGCCAGATGTGTTACGATGTCTGTTCCGATACGTGCAAAATAGGTTCTTGCATCATCAATCGATCTTTTATGTACACTGACGGTCAGATACCGTTCCTGATAGATGCTGTTGTTTGTTCCTGTAATCTTAGACAGGAGCATTTCGTTGTATTCTTCCCGATAGTGGTCCAGTCCATCTTCCTTCATTGGAAGCAGGATTGATTTTTCAAATTCTTCTTTATTGATTCTCCGGTTATTGATGGTAATTTTGGCAGAAATGCCGGAATCCAGTGAATTTAAGAGTTCGGAATAATCCAGAAACATTTCTGTCTTATTGTCCTTACTCGCAATATAATAGTTGATATCTGTAAAACGATATGTTTTTGAGAATTTCGTTCCCTGTTGAAAAATTCCATCCGGCCAGATTCGCTGGATGGGAATTGCCTGTTGGACTGATTTCGGAACTTTGAAGCGTTCCTTATCCATCCGAAGTGCCTGACTTAAGGTTTTAATCAAAGGCATCACTCCTTCCCTTGCGTTTCTTTCTCTGTTTTGCTTCTGCTCTTTGCTCCCGCTCTTTTATGATTTCCGCTCCATCCTTTTGATTCTTTTCTCCCAGCGAGATGGTCTCCTGCATGCAGGAGTAGTGGATATCTTCCGACTGAAACACCAGTTTCTTCGGATACAGCAATTCGGATTTGATCACTGCCCATAAAAACTGTTCGGCTGTCATACCATGATATTTGAAAAAGCCACAGGCAGCAAATGGAGTAGCACCAAGCACACACAGCCATCCGGTTATTTCCTGTCCGGTAATTTCACGCATTCCAAAGTAAATTCCGATTGCTGTAAGAATCGCAAGAACAGAACACACACATTGTCTCAGGTCCAGTCCCATAAACATGGATTCTTGATAGTCCCTGATTTCTTTGTTCATCTTTACTTCCATAAATTATCGTTCCTCTCCCCTGTTTTGTTTCTTCGTTTTCTGTGGTTTTTCTTTCGGTACTTCTATCCCGGCAAATCTACAGTGTTCCGCAACGCCTTCCGGATCAAATTCCGCAAGTCTTGCTAGATCAAACGCTACCTTCTGATAGGTTGCATATCCTGATCTTCCTGTTTCATTCAACACTTTTCCAAGTTTATGTTCCTTGATAAAATGAAGCATATCCTTGGTAAAATCTCCTGTTATAAAAGCCTCATTTGGCTCTAAGAACTGATAGGGCAGATTAATGGTTACATCTCCAAAATCTTCCCATTCTCTCCCTTCCTTATGGCAGAGTCCTACATATAAATTTCCATTGTTCCGATAAGAGCTCACTCGTATTGCTACTGTCTCACGTCCAAATTCCCAGTTATATCTTAATGTTTTCTTTATATCCATATTTTTAACCTCCAAGTCCCATCATTTCTCTGACAATACGGTCAGATGCCTTAATTGCTCCAACCAGCACCAGTAAATTGAATACCAGTTCTCCTACATAGTTCCACACGATTGTAACTGCACTCAGCTCCGTATCTCCCACTGCCGGAGGGCTTGCCGCATAAGCAGAAAAGATAATACACGCCAGTGCAATAATTGCCCCTTCCAGACACACGCCTATATAAGAACGGATAAAGTTCTTTCCAATAGACTGCGTGGGTTCTCCTGCAAACGAGGAAATCGGAATCGGGGCGATTGCCGTATACATATAGATTTTGAACATTCTGCCATACACTGTCAGGATCATTACAAATGACAATACAGTGATCAGCAGACTGCCAAGCAGTGTAACAATCCACAACGGAATGGATTCCAGCATTCCCACGCTCTCAATCTTATCTACAATCTCCGTTGGCAGTTCCGTCACGCTTCCTGCCATACTGGAGCCACTCATTACGGTTGTCACGATTCCCTGCACAATGGAAAACAGTGCCTGCATAAGTTCCATCCCGTATGTGATTGCTCCCTGAGCAAGTGCAAACCGGATAAATGCTTTTAGCACATGTTCCGGCTTTTTCAGATCTGTAAAACTGCCACACGTTTTAATGATTCCGGCTGCAAAAAACAACACCAGTAATCCATAGGCAATAGCTGTCAGTGCATCATTGATATTGGTCATAATCCGCCAGATGCCGCCGCCTTTAAAAGTTGCCGGATTTTCAGTAAGCAGTGTCCACAGTTCTGCCATCTTTTCACTCCATGTAGACAACGCAGAGTTCAGATTCTGTACAATCCAGTTATCGCTCAAAAACTTTCACCTCCCTGAACATACTTTTGAATGCAGGAGTACCTTCCGGCACTCCTGCTGTTTCCTGATATACTTTTTCAAAGAGGCTTACGCCATAATCAGATCCAGGATTTCTTTGGCGAACGTAATAATTACCCCTCCGGCCAGTGTCAGAAATCCATTTGCCCTCTGGCTTGGATCATGGCTTTTTAAAGACAGACCAACCTGCACAACACCAAATCCAAGCAAAATCAAACCGATTGCACGAATCAGGGAAAAAATAAAAGTAGACAGGTTATTGATAACGGACAACGGATCACCGGCTGCGAATGCGGTCGTTGCTCCAACCGTTACGGTCAGTACCAGTGCCATGTAAAGGCTCATCCACTTTTTCTGTTTTCTCCCCATCGGCATCGGGGTTGTCATTTTTTCAGTTGTATTCTTTTTTGTTCTATTTTTTTCTCCTGTGAGAAGTTTCTTCAATACACATCACTCCAATCCATCAAAAAACTGCTATTCACCAAGGATGTCCTCGGTAGACAGCAGTTCGTAGTCGTCTAATCTGTTAATGTCAATCTTTAGGTCGTCGTGAGCCAGTGGTGTTTTCGCATAATCATAAGGCGATGCACCACCGTCCTCTGTGTATCTGAAATTCACATGCTTTTTTAAATCATATTTATCGTCCATGATCGGACGCTCCCCACGAATAAACAAAATCGCTTTGCGGTTATCTAAAAGCCGTATTTCATCCGGTGTTAAAAGTTCCCTTCCAGTCTGCTGATAATTCACCGAATAGCTGCCGCTACGCCCTTTTGTCTGTCCGTAGGTATTGGTATCCAATGTTTCTTTTCCCAATAATTCCGAGACATACTTATGTCCTTCTTTTTCATTTCCACCCAGATATAAAAATTCATCGCAGTTGCCGATCAGACTCTCATACGAGTCTTTAAATAAGGCTTTCATCTGTGCGATATTCTGGATGATGATACTGCAGGAAATCCCTCTGGAACGCATGGTTGCCAGAATCTTGTCAAAATCATCCGGCAAGGCTACGTTTGGCCATTCATCCATAATGCAGTGTACCGGAATCGGAAGCCTTCCTCCGTACTTCCGGTCTGCCACATAATACAGTGTCTGAAACAGATTACTGTAAATCATGCCGACCAGATAATTCATGCTGGTGTCGGCATCCGGAATACAGCAAAACAGTGCTACTTTTTTCTCCCCGATACTGTATAAGTCCAGTTCGTCTGTACAGGTCAGATTTGCAATCTGTTTCAGGTTAAAAGCTGCCAGACGGACACCAACCGAGATCAAAATAGACTTTGCAGTCTTTCCGGCTGCCTGCTTATAAATGGCATACTGCTTGACCGCAATACTCTCCGGGTCCC
>CAJMSZ010000003.1 GCA_905216215.1 uncultured bacterium
TATGCTCATAAAGTAATCTTATTCATTGAATAAGGAAAAACTGTTGCCAAATCGTTGCCAATGCTTAAACATTTTTGTTTGGAAACCGCATAAATACTGGGTTCTTTTGGCACTCCACCTTATTCAAACTCAATGGTTCCAGGTGGCTTAGAAGTCAAATCATAAAATACTCTATTAACCCCCTGCACCTCATTAATAATCCGGTTCATAACCTTATTCAGAACTTCATATGGAATTTCTGCCGCCTCTGCAGTCATAAAGTCAACTGTTTTTACGGCTCTGAGTGCTACTGCATAATCGTATGTTCTGAAATCACCCATTACTCCAACGCTTCTCATGTTCGTAAGTGCCGCAAAATACTGATTGATATCACGGTCAAGACCGGCCTTTGCAATCTCTTCTCTGTAAATTGCATCCGCATCCTGAACAATTTTTACTTTCTCTGCAGTTACTTCACCGATAATACGGATTCCAAGTCCTGGTCCCGGGAACGGCTGACGAAATACCAGGCTCTCTGGAATTCCAAGTTCAAGACCAGCCTTTCTTACTTCGTCTTTGAACAAGTCGCGAAGCGGCTCGATGATTTCTTTAAAATCAACATAGTCTGGCAAACCGCCTACGTTGTGATGAGATTTGATTACTGCGGATTCTCCGCCAAGTCCACTTTCTACAACGTCTGGGTAAATCGTTCCCTGTGCGAGGAAATCGACTGCACCGATTTTCTTTGCTTCCTCTTCAAAGATACGGATAAACTCTTCTCCGATAATCTTACGTTTTGCTTCCGGCTCTGTTACTCCGGCAAGTTTATCGTAATATCTCTGCTGTGCATTTACACGAATAAAATTCAGATCAAACTGACCATTTGGGCCGAATACAGCTTCAACTTCATCGCCTTCGTCTTTTCGCATAAGACCATGATCTACAAATACACAGGTAAGCTGCTTTCCAATCGCTCTGGATAACAGACCTGCTGCGACAGAAGAATCCACTCCACCGGATAAAGCTAAAAGCACTTTTCCATTTCCGACTTTCGCGCGGATTTCTTTGATTGTATTTTCTACAAATGCATCCATCTTCCAGTCACCTGCACATCCACAAATGCCACGCACAAAATTCGAAAGCATTTTCGTTCCTTCCACTGTATGAAGTACTTCTGGATGATACTGGATTGCGTACAGCCTCTTTTCTGCATTTTCTGCTGTAGCTACCGGACAATCTGCGGTGTGCGCTGAAATTTCAAATCCCGGAGCAATCTGAGAAATATAATCGGTATGGCTCATCCAACAGATTGTTCTCTCGGATACATCTTTGAATAATTTTGATTCCGTCTTGTCAATCAAAACCTCTGTTTTACCATATTCACTGACATCTGCTTTCTCAACTTTTCCACCAAGCACATGCATCATCAGCTGTGCTCCATAGCACAGACCCAATACCGGGATACCCATTTCAAATAATTCTTTTGAATAAGTTGGCGCTCCCTCTTCATAACAGCTATTTGGTCCTCCGGTCAAAATAATACCTTTTGGATTTTTACTCTTAATAAATTCGATATCTGTCTTGTATGAATAAATTTCACAATATACATTACATTCACGAACACGTCTTGCAACAAGCTGATTGTACTGGCCGCCAAAGTCCAACACGATCACTAACTCTCTCTCCATGTACCTTCCTCCCTTAAATATTCTATCAACATATAAAATCTTCTTAATGTTAATGGCATGGATTCATTATAAATAAAATAAGAAAGATTTACAACATATTCTTTTAGGAAACATATGCAAAAGCAAGTAAAATCAATAATCCGATGACATTATACACAACAAAAGTTCCTTATAATTTTTCGTAAATCCTGACAATAAAAGCGTTGTCGGCACATTACTAAAAAATTGACTGAATCTCACTGCCACAATCAATTTTCTTCCCTTCAGTATCTGTACCAGCATTTTCGCGAACCCGTTGAATCTGCCCAAGATTTCCAACAAAAAAGAAATACCACATCATATTTCTCCCAAATACTGTCCAAGGGCATTATTCTATAAAAAAATCATTTTTATTTCTTTTGCAATCTTCCATACATAGTCGTCATATTTCTCAGTTTGTATGCCAAAGCATGGGTAAACACCTCCGGTCTTACCCGCCAGCTCCAATTATTTTCCAAAGTAGACGGAGTATTCATTCGGGCTTCTTGTCCCAGGCTTAAAATGTCCTGCATCTGTGCGATAACGAGTCCTGCCGGACTTTCCCACAAGGCCTGAAGCATCCCCCAGGACTGATTATTTTCAGTAAGCCTCAAATATTCCCTCGCATATTCCGCGTCATCCTCCGTAATCTCTTCAAACCAGCCCTCTATGGTATTATTGTCGTGTGTACCTGCATATGCCACACATTTTTCCACAAAATTATGTGGTAAATATTCATTTTCCCCCACATGATTACTGTCAAATGCAAATTCCAACACCTTCATACCCGGAAAACCGCTTTCTTCCAACAATTTCCGCACTGATTCTGTGATATCTCCCAAATCCTCCGCAATAATCCGTTGCCTTCCAATTTCTTCTTCCAGCTTGCGAAAGAACTTCATACCTGGTCCTTTTTTCCATACTCCATTTTGGGCAGTCTTTTCTCCAAACGGAATCGCATAATAGGAATCGAATCCCCGGAAATGGTCAATACGAACTACATCGTACACTTTACAAATATATTGAATCCGTTGAATCCACCACTGAAAACCGTTTTTCTCCATATAATCCCAGTTATATAATGGATTTCCCCATAGCTGTCCATCATCTGAAAATGCATCTGGAGGACACCCCGCCACCTTCGTCGGATTCCTGTTTTCATCCAACTGAAACAGTTCCGGATGAGACCACACGTCCACACTGTCCAATGACACATAAATAGGCAAATCCCCTATTATCTCAATTCCTTTTTTATTCGCATATTTTTTCAAATCCTGCCACTGCTTAAAAAAGAAAAACTGGAAAACCTTCCAAAAATTGATTTTCATTTCATATGTATATTTAGCCTGCACGATCGCCCTTTCATCACGGTTACGATAAGGCAACATCCATTCACTCCAAGGCTTTCCTTCGTGCGCTTCCTTCAATGCCATAAACAATGCATAATCAGGCAGCCATTCTTCATTTTCTGTACAAAACACGTGAAATTCTTCTGTTGGGTTTTCCAGAAAATTCTTTGCAGCTTTTTGTAAAACCGAAAAACGCTTTTCATTCAGAATTCCATAATCGACCTGCTCCAGGTCATACATCCAAGCCACGTTTTCATAGTCCTGACAACACAAAATCCCCATATTCTTCAGCTCATCCAAATCTATAAAATAAGGATTCCCTGCAAATGTCGAATAAGACTGATAGGGTGAATTTCCATAACTTGTCGGACATATGGGCAAAATCTGCCAATATGCCTGTCCGCTTTCCTGCAAAAAATCCACAAAATCACGCGCTGCCTGTCCCATCGTTCCAATACCATACGGTGAAGGAAGCGACGAGAGATGCATTAAAACCCCACTTTTCCGCAAAATATTCTCACTCCCTAATTCTATCATTGGTTTTTACTTAAACTTTATCATAACTCGTTTTCACATGTATTTCTACAATTTTGTTTATCACGATTACCAAAAACAGGTGCAAGAACTCCGTAAAAGTCCTACACACCTGTTTTATCCTACATATGATGTAAATATTTTTCTCTGGTAGCCAGTCCGCCCCGGATATGCCTTTCAGACTTATTCGTGTCCAACACCTTCCTTGCCGCCGCTGCAAGCGTTGGATTGATTTGCTGCAATCGTTCCGTAACGTCTTTATGTACCGTACTTTTACTTACCCCAAACTGTTTTGCCGTCTTCCTTACTGTTGCATTATTTTCCAAAATATAATTCGCAATCTCTACCGCTCGCTCTTCGATATAATCTTTCAAAAAGAACCTCTTAAAAATGTCGTTTTTACAATGTATGCAAAAGTACAATACCTTATGTCTTATGTCTCATCCCTCATCTTCAAATCATAACTATATATGCATTTCGATTGTGTCCCAGGTAGTGACACGCCAAATAGCGTTCTGGCATCCTCAAGAATACCAATTACGAAGCTCTCTTCTCTTTTTTGTCCAGAAAGGCATTTGCCTCGTCCATAGGTACTCCATGACTCAAAAATACTCCCTTAAGCAGATTCCGGTTTTTCACTAGATTCGTTCAAGTGGCCTCTCCTATTTTCCTATATAATATTAATTCCGGTTCATGGCATACACCGCTCCGCCTATCATTCCCAGAAAAACACCTGCATATCCGCTAAGCAAAAATAACCACAATATATCTTTCAGTACCACTCTGCTGACAACAAACCATGTAGTCGCTCCAATCATGCACCAGATGAGTATATGTAAAATCAAAAACATTTTCACTTTGTTTCTTTTTTCCAAATCTTTTTCTTCACAAAAATCCCATAATCTCTTTGTCATAATGATATCCTCTCTTTCCATAAGAGTACTTTATCAAATGGATGTAAAATCACAGACCAGCTAATGTTAAATCTATGTAAGAAAATATTTATCTTTTGTACTTTTTCCTTTATACTAGAAAAAGATTCACCGGGCCTTTTCGTCGCATGCCTGGCAACTGAAATACGAATTTTTTGAATACTTTAAAAGGAATGATTTACATATGAATTTTACCTCTGCCCGCAAGGGACCACAGATTGATTTACTAAATGGAAATATTTTTGCTTCTATGATAATATTTTCCATACCCATTTTATTTTCAAATTTATTTCAGGAACTGTACAATACAGTGGATACCATCATTATCGGACATGCACTCGGGGAAAATGCATTAGCCGCTGCAGGTGCGGCCGCCCCGGTCTATGAACTGCTGATTGGATTTGCCCTTGGAATCGGAAATGGTCTGTCTCTCATGACTTCACGGAGCTATGGTCTGAAAGACATGGAATTGTTAAAACGTTCGGTGGCTGTTTCGATTACTATTGGAACCGGAATCAGTCTTATGATCGCAGTACTGACCCGCTTTTACCTACGTCCGTTTCTGATACTGCTTCACACACCTGCTTCCATCCTACAGGACACTTACGAATATATCTCTGTCATTACGTTGTTTGCAGGAGTTATGTTTGCATACAATCTCTGTGCAGGACTTCTCCGGGCAATCGGAAACAGCCTGATGCCACTCGTTTTTCTCTTTTTATCTTCGGTACTGAATATTGTCCTTGATTTGTTTTGTATTTTGGAATTAGGCATGGGAATGAAAGGGGCTGCGGTTGCTACAGTTGCTTCTCAGACGGTTTCCGTCCTTCTTTGCCTGATTTATATTTTCCGATATGCCAGAATATTGATTCCGGAGAAAAAACATTTTCGATATGACCGTCATCTTTATGGTGAAATGGCAGCTCAGGGCTTCTCCATGGGATTCATGAGCAGTATTGTCTCGGCAGGAACTGCCATTTTACAGGCAGGCATCAATGACCTTGGCGCACTTATCATAGCAGGCCACACGACTGCCCGAAAGCTGATGCAGTTTGAAATCATGCCATTTTCCGCCATGATTACTTCTGTAAGTACTTTTGTCTCTCAGAATTATGGTGCCGATCAAGTGCTGCGTATCCGGAAAGCCATGAAATATGCCTATATTTACAATGCTGTCATCACTTTGATACTGACCGGAGCAAACTTACTCTTTGCTTCCTCTTTGGTACAGCTATTGTCCGGCTCGGCTGAGAGCACCCTTGTCCAGAACGGTACTCTATATTTGCAGGTAGTTGCCCCATTTTACTTTATATTAGGATTAGTGACCAATACCCGTTCTGCGCTCCAATCCATCGGAAGTACGATTCTTCCACTTTTTTCCAGTATCGTAGAGCTGATTGGGAAAATCATTTTTGTGATATTGTTTATCCCGCGTTTTCAATATCAGGCAGTAATCTGGTGTGAACCTGTCATCTGGTGCTTTATGGCACTGGAATTAATGTGGGCATTCTGGAGAAATCCTTATATCAGCGATGTTCAGACCAAAAATAACTTTTAAAAAGCCACCTTACCTTTTCATCATATATTTAACATCAAAAAGCAACTACTGACATATCACTTGAATACATTGTCAATAGTTGCTCTTCCTTTTATTTCATTCCTTATTTTAATTCTTCAAAAAACTTATCCGTCAGTTTCTGTATGTTCAGATATGGATTTTCATAATCAAAACTGATCATACGTCCCTTTGCCGCAGTCACGCCCAGTTGTATCGGACCGGCAATATCTGCATTTAACCGTTCATCCAGCATTCCTGCAATAAATCCGCCTGCAAAAGAATCCCCCGCACCGGTATCATTGTTTAATTGATAATGGAATAGTTTCTTATGTCGCACTGTGCGTATCTTACTCTTTCCATTTTCAAATCGAATCAATTCATGACGGTCATCATATTTCACAACCAATGTGCGCTCTGGATTCGGATAAACCGCAGAAAAATACTCACACAGATTTGCGTAAAGCGGTCTTGCACTTCTTGCATTTAATCCAAGATTCTTCTTTTCCGATTTATTTAAAAACACATAATCCACATGGCAGATGAGTGGCTGAAGACGTTCCCGCCAGACAGATGTATATTCAAATCCAGGATCCATGCTGACTTTCAGATTTTTGTTCAGACGCTTTGCTTCAATCACACTTTGCATAATTGCTTCAAACTGTGAAAAATCCGAGAGAGAGGATAAATGAATCCATTTCGCTCCTGCCAGATATTCAGCCAAAGTCTTCCCGGTTCTCTCTTCCTGCTCTTTGATCCGGTCCAAAAGTGTATTGTTGGCACAAGGGGCGATTTTGATACAGTTCCGGCTATGATTATAAAGACGTACCACAGATTTAGCGATTGCTTTGTAGTATGGGTCTTCAAATCGTTCTTTCGTTGTGAACAGCCAGTCACGGTTGTCCAAATGCGACAACTCCTCCTCTACATTGTTGCTTTTTCCATAGCGCAAATCAAATGGATTCGGTGTGCCACAGACTCCGGTATATGCCACCTGCAGATTTGGCAGAATATGCTTCGCCACTTTCAGCGTGATAAACGCAGAACCACCAATCTGTGTAGTGTACTCTTTCCCCTTCTGAACCAGTTCGTAAATATCATCTTCCACATCGGAAATCGGATTGCTCAGGTTCTCGTCACCTTCTTTGCCATTTTTTTCAATTAAATCAAAGCTGGTGCAGTGAAACATATAATCATAATTAATTGCGCCAATACAAATGATATCTAAATCTGCCATCTTGTGTATCTCCAACCCATATTTTAACTTATAATCGTTTCTTAAAAATGAACATGTCAGTATAAGTGTATATTATAAATAGTGGTTTTGTCAAATGTTATATAAATTTATTTCTCCCCAATCCTTTCTTTTCCTATATAAGAATCACACTTCCCCACTTGCAATCCTGTCGAGAAACCAGTAGAATAAAACTCATGAGTTTTTTATAAATGGAGGTTGCAATTATGCAAAGAGAGAGTTTTCAGTCAAGACTTGGCTTCATTCTGGTAAGCGCAGGATGTGCCATCGGTATTGGAAATGTATGGAAGTTTCCTTACGTTGCCGGTGAAAATGGAGGGGGAGTCTTTGTACTGTTTTACCTGTTATTCCTTGCCGTCATGGGCATGCCCGTGCTTACGATGGAGCTTGCTGTAGGGCGCGCCAGCCGTCAGAGTGCAGTCCGGGGATATCAGGCATTGGAAAAAAAGGGAAGTAAATGGCACATTCACGGATGGTTCTGTATGATTGGATGCTATCTGCTGATGATGTACTACACAACGGTTGCTGGCTGGATGCTGGATTACTGTGTCAAATTTATCAGTGGCTCCTTCCACGGTGTCTCCTCTGATTCCGTCGATAATATTTTCAACCAGATGCTCTCAAATCCAGTGAAAATGACGATTTTTATGGGAATCACTGTATTTTCCGGCTTCCTGGTATGCAGTGGCGGTTTAAAAAATGGTCTGGAACGTGTAAACAAAGGAATGATGATTTGTTTATTAGGCCTCATCCTTCTTCTCGCTGTCCACAGTCTGACTTTAAGCGGTGCTTCGGAAGGTCTTGCTTTCTATTTACTTCCTGATTTTCAGCGTGCTTCTGAAATTGGAATTGGAAATGTAATCACTGCTGCAATGAATCAGTCCTTCTTTACATTAAGCCTCGGAATTGCTGCTATGGAAATCTTCGGAAGTTACATGTCCAAAGATCACACCCTGACAGGAGAATCTATTCGCATCTGCGCTTTGGATACTTTTGTAGCTTTGATGTCAGGTCTGATTATTTTCCCGGCCTGCTTCAGCTTCAACGTACAGCCGGATCAGGGTCCTTCCCTTATTTTCATTACCCTGCCAAAAGTATTTGCCAACATGGCAGGCGGAAGATTATGGGGAAGCCTGTTCTTCTTATTTATGACGTTTGCAAGCTTCTCAACGGTAACAGCCGTATTTGAAAATCTGCTTGCAAGCTGTATTGATAACTTTGGATGGACACGTAAAAAAGCAATTATTACCAACTGTATTTTTGTTTTTGCCGCCAGCATGCCTTGCTTGCTCGGCTACAATGTACTTAGTAACATCCACCTGATTCGTGGAAATGATATTCTTGGAACAGAAGATTTTCTGGTAAGTAACTTATTACTTCCTGTCGGCTCCCTGATTTATCTCCTTTTCTGCGTCAGCAAATGGGGCTGGGGATTTGACAAGTATATGGAAGAAGTGAATACAGGAAAAGGAATAAAAATGTCCCGTCATTTTAAATTCTACTTCCAGTTTATTCTTCCAATTCTGATTCTCGTAATTCTGATTCAAGGATTGCTGTAAGAATTTCGGAGTTTCTGAAAAGGAGTGTGCCTCTGCTAAAATCGCAGGGCGCACTCCTTTTAAATTACGCAAAGCGCATTTCTCTTAGTTTATTCATCCGCTAAGTCTTATCTATTAAAAGCTATTTTCCATTTATCTTTTCAATTACTTTCCATAGAAGCTGCTGAAAATCTTTTCCCACGCGGTCTGCGGTCTCTTTTACTTCTTCATGATTCAGCGCTGTTTTCTGGATACCTGCTGCCATATTAGTAATGCAGGAAATACCGCATACTTCCAGTCCCATATGTCTTGCAGCCATGGCTTCACAGGCTGTACTCATACCGACCGCATCTGCACCCCACGCTCTTGCCATACGGATTTCTGCCGGTGTTTCATAGCTTGGTCCTGTGAACTGTACATACACACCTTCTTTTAAATCAATTCCCTGTTCTTTCGCTGATTCGCGAATGATTTCCTGCAATTTAAGACTATATACCTGACTCATATCCGGGAATCTTGGCCCTAATTCTTCCAGGTTTGCACCAATTAGTGGACTTGGCACCCCTGTTGTAATATGGTCTGTAATCATCATCAAATCTCCAGCATGGAAGGATGTATTAATTCCACCCGCCGCATTGGTAAGAATCAGTTTCTTGGCCCCAAGCATCCCCATCAGTCTAGTTGGAAGCACAACATCAGTCATGGAATACCCTTCATAATAATGCACACGTCCCTGCATAATCACAACCGGTGCTTTTCCTGCATATCCAAACACAAACTGTCCTTTATGTCCTGCCACCGTAGATACTGGGAATCCTTCAATACTTGTATATGGTACCCTTGCCTCGATTTGAATATGCTCCGCAAAATCACCAAGACCGGACCCCAGGATAATTCCGATTTCCGGTTCAAAGTCCGTCTGTTTCCGGATACTCTCTACACATTTACATAATTTCTCATAAACTGGATTCATCACATTATCTCCTATTTTCCATGATACTGCTTCCACAGCATTTGTTTCACATCATCGTTCGCAAAAGAAGCTTCGATTGCATTTTCTGTGACCTGTCTCAATTCGTCATCGGTAATTCCATAATTCTCTTGAACGAATTCCATTTCTTTCGCAATTGTGGTGTTGCTTACTGTCCGGTTATCCGTATTAATGGTTACTTTCAGCCCTGCATCCAGAAATTCCCGAATCGGATATTCTTCTTTTCTGGCAACTGCCTTGGTCTGCATATTACTGATTGGACACATCTCCAGTGCAATCCCCTGCTCTTTACAAAACGCAATCTCATCTTTCTTTCCACGGAGTGCAATGCCATGCCCGATCCGCATTGCACCGGCTTCTACTGACTCTACAATATTTCCTACGTTTCCACATTCCCCTGCATGTATGGTAAATGGAATCTCCATCCGCTTTACTTCTGCAAAAAGATTACGGAAATCCTTCATCGGGAAAGCTGCTTCATTGCCAGCCAAATCGGCTGCACATAATCCCTGATTCAGATATGGTCTGCAATCTCGAATCATTTGCAAGCTTTCTTCCGGATTATGATGCCGCATCGCACATACAATGACATTGTAAGAAATGCCACACTCTTTTTTTCCTTCTTCCAGACCACTCAGTACCGCTTCCATGACCTGACCGGTATTCAGATTCTCGTTTACCGATAAAAGCGGGGCAAATCTTACTTCCACATACCTTATGTTATCATCTTTTAATTTTAAAAGAAATGATTTGCTTGCTTCTTTTAACCCTTCTGCTGTCTGAATACACTGCAAAGGAAGATCGAATTTTTCTAGATATTCTGCCAGGTTCCGGCAGTCATCTGCCACCTGCAATTCCTGTATTCCAACATTTCTGCCTAGCAGATGGCTGATACAATGCTGTGTCAGTGAACCGTCCAGATGACAATGCAAGTCTATTTTCGGCATGGTTAAAATTTCTTTACTTAACATTTCCTTTCTCCTCATGCATAAAATGTTTCACTGTGTTAATAGTAATCTGGATTCCCGGTCCTCCGGTCAGGGCAGTCAGTAAGGTTACCACTCCAAACTTTCCACCAAGAAGAAATCCGATTGCCGTCATAGTTCCATCGAATACCCACTTCGTCTTGGCATAATCCAACTTAATAGTTTCCATAAGCAGCAGCGAAATACCGTTCATCGGATCCAATCCTATTTCCATTGCTACATAAATTCCTACACCAATATATAAAAGCAGGCATCCCGTCACGCTTCCTGCAATTCTGCACGCCAAAGTTCCCGACGCAAAAATGTGCGGATAAGCTGCAGTTCCGATGCTCACAAAAGTTCCATAAGGAATGACATACAGCAATGTTCCTATATGAATATATTTTCTTCCGAACAGACACAATAATCCAAAGAAAATGATATTAATCAGATTGGAAGCAATTCCAAGCTGTGTCTGTGAAAGAGATAATGCATTTCGTATACCGTCGTAAAAGATACCAACCGGGTCATTTCCGAGCTGTGCCATTGCATTAAAAGATACTCCCACCGCAATCATAAAAATTCCAATCTCTGCAATCACGCAGCGTTTTACACTTATTTTTCGCATTTACTTTCTATCCTTTTCCTATTTTCCAGTCATTTATTCTCTAGTATTTCTCTACACTGTCTTTGGTAACTCTTGCATAGATAAGCGGTTCCTCAGTCGGTTTTTCTTTTGCAAATGTCAATGCTTTGACATAACGTTTTTCAGCATCTGCGAAGGTCTCTTCTTTCGAAGTATACAAGGTAGCAAGGACATCGCCCTTCTTTACATAATCTCCTGTTTTTTTATGTAAAATAATACCTGCGGAATAGTCAATCTCACTTTCCTTTGTCTCTCTGCCTGCACCTAAAAGTACGGATGCGATACCACAGCTTTCTGTATCCATATGCGTAATGTATCCCTCTTTTTCTGAAAGAACATCGCAAGAATATGCTGCCTTTGTAAACTTTTCTGTATCTCGAAGCACAGAACTATCACCACCTTGGGCTTCTACCATTTTGCACAGGCATTCGAAGGCACTTCCATCTGCAATTGCACCTTTTGCCATTTCAATACATTCTTCGATGCTGCCTTTTCCTGCCAGATACATCATATTTCCTGCAAGCTGAAGGCTGACCTGTGTTAAATCTTCCGGTCCATGCCCCTGTAGTGTATGTACCGCTTCTATTACTTCCAGACTGTTTCCGATATTATTTCCAAGCGGAATATCCATATCTGTAATCAGCGCCACCGTTCTACGTCCCGCATTTTCCCCGATGGATACCATCTCTTTTGCGAGGAGAATGGAATCCTCTACGGTTTTCATGAATGCACCGCTTCCGGTCTTTACATCCAGTACAATTCCGTCACTGCCTGCTGCCAGCTTTTTACTCATAATAGAAACTGCAATCAGCGGTATGCTGTCAACCGTTGCTGTCACATCACGAAGTGCATAAAGCTTCTTATCTGCCGGTGTCAGATTGCCGGACTGCCCGACCACACTCAAGCCGGTTTCATTTACAATTTCAAAGAAACGCTCTTGGGAAATAGCAGTCTGCATTCCCGGAATGGATTCCAGTTTATCGATAGTTCCGCCTGTATGACCCAGACCTTTTCCGGACATTTTCGCCACCTTCACACCACAGGCTGCCACAATAGGAGCAACAATCAAAGTGGTTTTATCCCCTACTCCGCCGGTGGAATGCTTATCCACTTTGATGCCCTGAATTCCCGAAAGGTCTACCATATCACCAGAATGCGCTACTGCCTGCGTCATTGCAACCGTTTCTTCTTCTGTCATTCCTTTAAAGTAAACAGCCATTAGAAACGCTGCCATCTGATAATCCGGAATCTCACCAGCTACATATCCCTGAATCATAAAGTGAATTTCTTTTTCATTTAATGCCTCTCCACTGCGTTTTTTCATAATCAAATCATACATTCTCATTGTCCGTCCCCCCTTATATCTCTGTCTTTTTCAAATCCAACGGTCCAAATCCATATGGAAACAATTCTTTCAATGTCAACTCGACATATGCGTCTTTTCCATTTGCCAGAATAATTTGAAATGTTTCCGGATCACAAAATTCCATCATCACTTGTCTGCATACACCACAAGGCGCACAAAGCGTATCCGCTTCCTCACCTTTCGGGCCGCCTACCACGGCAATTTTTTCAAATTCTCTTTCCCCATCATAAACTGCCCGGAAAAATGCTGTGCGTTCCGCACAATTTGTCGGCGTGTATCCTGCATTTTCAATATTGCATCCATGATAAATCTTTCCACTCTTTGTAAGAAGTGCTGCTCCTACCTGAAAATTCGAATATGGCGTATAAGCTCTTTCTCTGGCTTTTTTAGCCTCCTGAATTAATTCTGTGCTTGTCATACGCACCTCCTGCTACTTCATGATTTCTTTTTTGAAACTGGCTCCGTCTGTATGATTTTCCACACCCAGTATATCCAGAATGGTTGCGGCAATATCCGCATACGTTTTTCTGGTTCCCAGATTCACATTTTCTTTTACCGATGCACCATATGCGAGGAATGGCACACACTCTCTGGAGTGGTCTGTTCCCTTATATCCTGGGTCGCATCCATGGTCAGCTGTAATCATAAGAATGTCATTTTCTTTCATACGTCCCATAAATGTTTCTAATTGTCCATCAAATGTAGTTGCGGCTTTCGCATATCCTTCGATATCATTTCTATGACCATACAGCATGTCAAAATCCACCAGATTTACAAAGCAAATTCCTTTAAATGGAGTATCCTGCATTTCAATGGTCCGTTCCATTCCATCTACATTATTTTTGATTCTTTGCGAATGCTGGATTCCCTGACCTGCAAAAATATCCGAAATCTTTCCGATTCCATAGGTGTCATATCCTGCATTTACCATTGCATCCAGCATAGTCGGTTTTGGCGGCAATAACGAATAATCATGCCGGTTCGAAGTTCTCTGGAAATTATCAGAAGCAGTTCCTACAAATGGTCTTGCAATCACGCGTCCTACCCCATGTTTGCCTTTTAAAATACTGCGGGCTATTTCACAATCATGATATAATTCCGGCACCGGAACTATTTCTTCGTGGGCTGCAATCTGAAATACACTGTCTGCCGAAGTATATACAATCAGTTTTCCTGTCTTCATATGCTCTTCCCCATAATCACGGATGACATCTGTTCCCGAATATGGTCGATTACACAAAACTCCTCTCCCAGTCTGTCGGCTGAATTCTTCCAGAAGTTCCTCTGGAAATCCATTTGGGTAAGTCGGAAGTGGCTTCTCCGAAATTACTCCGGCAATCTCCCAGTGTCCGATTGTCGTATCTTTTCCCTTTGAGGATTCTTCCAGTCTTCCATATGCCCCGATTGTTTTTTCTTCTTTTGGCAGGCTGTCCACTCCGTCAATATTTGCCAGACCGATTTTATTCATATTTGGTGTATGATACGCGCTGTTCTGCGAAATAGTTTTTAGAGTATTAGCCCCCAAATCTCCAAAAGCCTCTGCATCGGGAGCATTTCCTACTCCATAACTGTCTAACACAATCAGGAAAATTCTTTTATCTTCCATATTGCTTTTCCTCTCTTTCATATCCTGTCTGTTTCTATTTATCAAGTGCATATGCCGTTAATATTTCTATGGATTTATAATATTTGTCCAGATATACATATTCATTTGATTTATGACACAAATCTGCCTCCCCTGCACCGAATAACAATACTTTCAGTTTTGAATTTGCCTGTAGCATAATGGAACCATCTGTAAAATAATTAATCCCAATATTTTTTGGCGAAACACCATTATTTTCTATGTTCTTTTGTAGTTTTTTTGTAAATGTGTCCTCCGGCTCTGTGCTTACCGCAATCCTGTCATTTTTCACATGACATTCTACGCGAATCTGTCCTTCGGTTTCTTCTGCATACTCTTTCGTTATCTCTTCTAATTTGTCAATTATTATTTCTTTTGTTTGTCCCGGAACTAGGCGCATATCCATCAGCACTGTACATCTGTCTGGTGTCATATTTGGTGCAACCCCGCCTGTAATCTGGGTAATCTGTGCTGTTGCATTTCCCAAGATCGGGTGCGCTGCCTCTGTCACAAATTCTTTCAACCGTTCTGCCATCCGGACCGCATAATCAACTGCATTTGCGCCCTGCTCCGGATAAGCTCCATGACTTGTTTTACCAAATACCTCAAACTCCAGCCATAAACAGCCTTTCTGCGCAATTCCAATATTTAACCCTGTCGGTTCTCCAATCAATACTTCTTCTACATCAGGGAGTAATCCTGCTTTCACTAGTTCTCTTGCACCTAACCCATTCTTTTCCTCATCGCAAGTACCAACCAGTGTAATATCATATGCCGGTTTTTTTCCTGATTTTACAATTGTCGCAAGGGTATATGCCATAGCGGCAATTCCACTTTTCATATCACTGGCACCTCTTGCATATATTTTTCCATCTTTTTCAGTCGGATCTGCGGGATTTGTCTCCCATTCTGCTAAATCACCATATGGAACGGTATCAATATGACCATTCCATACTGCAGGTTTTCCATGATTTTCTCCCGGAATAAATGCAATCAGGTTCGCGTGTGTCTCATCAATTCTCTGCACCTTTGCTTCAATCCCTGCTTCTGTAAGATATGCCTGAAGATATTCTGCTACTTTTCCTTCATCATCTTTATGATTGACACTTGGAATTGATAATACTTGTACCAATAATTCCTTTGCTTCGTTTTCAAATTCTCTCACAATTATCATCCCTATCTATCTTGTTTTCCATATGATTTTTGTATCAAAAGTTCCATATTAGACAAGGCAAAAATGCTCCGGCATTCGCTTGAATCGGTTGCCGGAGCATACTGCTTTCTTATTTTGTCAAATATGCAAAGATATTTGCAAACAATTTATTATAATATTCCCAATTACAAAATTCTGGTGGTGCCCAGTGCGGTGCACAGTCTGTGGTAAATACACCTGATTTTCCTTTGCCATAGCTGCCAAATGCGATGAATGGATCACCACAGATTGTAGCAACAACGTCTGCATCTGTCTTAGCAATTGTTTTATTGTATCCAAGTACATTTGGAAATCCTGCCGGAATACCATTTAAAACTTCATGTTCCTTTTTCACGATTTCAGGAACTACACCTTCGCAGTGCTCCATGCGGTCATCTACAGTAAGAACTTCCACCGGAAGTACTTCCTGTACAGCTGTATCATGCCATTTTCCTTTTCCATCAATTCCGGCAAATGTCATATAACCGCCCACCATCAGAAGGGAACCTCCGTCAAGGACATAGTCTCTGAGCAAATTGCATCGGTTCGGTTTCTTGATGCTCTTTGTAAATGTCTCTGTCGGTAATAATAATGTATTTGCACCAATGTCAGATAAAATGATACAGTCATACTCTTTTAATGCTTCTAATTCGAATGGAAATCCATCCATAGCTTCATGATTTGGCATAAATACGAATTCATATCCAGCCTCTTCTACTGCCTTTTCAATCCATTCTTTTCCTGTTTCATATACCGAAGTATAAAATGTATCAAAGCCTTTTACATGAGTCGTAAAACTCATCCATGACTCACCAACTAATAAAATCTTCTTGCTCATTTTTCATCCTCCTTAAATTATCTCTGTGCCCATGTCAAAATAAACTGTGCATAGACAAGGATTGCCTTATAAAATTCTTCTACATCAACATATTCATTGATGGAATGACACTGTTCCTGATTCCCCGGTCCATATTGGAATACCTGTGCTCCTGCAATTCGTTTCCAAAGTCTGGAGTCACATCCGGCCGGTGAACCTACTACTTTGATTTCCGTATCTGTCACATCGTGGAAGGCTTTCTTAAAGGACTGCACAAATGGTGCGTCTTCTTTCTGTTCAAAAGCACCTCCACTCTGATACATAGTAATCTTCGGCATATGGTTCCGCATCCATGGGTCAGATTTGGCAATATCATTTACTGTGTCGGTAAACATCTGATAAATCATATCATAACTCATCTGTTCCGGCAAATAATGAATACAAGTTTCAAAATAACATCTTCCAGCCACAGTAGAACCTGCAGTTCCACCGTGAATGGTTCCAATATTCAAGCTCGGAGAAGGAAGTAGAGGATGTCTGTAATTTAACAGCCAGCCATGCTCAAGTTCTTCTAGACCACGGATTACTTTCATGGCCTTTTCAATAGCAGAAACACCTAGCCTTTTTTCTCCGGAATGGTTTGCCTTTCCTTCAAATTCAACTTTAAAGAATACAAATCCCATATGTGCGATTACCAGCTCTGAACTGGTTGGTTCACAGACAATCACACCGTCTGCAGTCTGTCCACTCATTACAGCCTGCATAGAACCATTTCCGCCGCCTTCTTCGTCACACACAGAGGTTACTTTCACATCACATGGAATCTCAATTCCTGCATCTTGTAAAAGTTTAATTCCAAGTGTTGATGACATCAGTCCGGCTTTCATATCTGCTGCCCCAAGACCATACAATTTTCCGTCTTCCACAGTAGGTGTATGGGGAGGGAACTTCCACTCCTTCTCATCCCCAGGCGGCATGGTATCAATATGTCCGTTGAACATCAGACTCTTCGTACTGTTCTTTCCATGAAATGTGGCATAGACATTATAACGGTCATCGTAATTATGACCTAAATTTCCTTCACCGTATTTATCATAGCATTCCTGAATGACAGCTTCCTGCATCTGGTCTTTCACAATTTCATCAGCACCCATTTTTTCAAAAAGTGCTGTCATATATTCCTGACCTGATTTTTCTCTTCCACCTGCAATTCCATGTCCTAGATCCTGTGTATCACAAGCAATCAAGTCCTTCAAATATTGTAAATATTCTTCCTTATGTTCTTCCAGTGTCTGTTTTAATTTATTTACCATAATTCTTTATACCCTGTTCAATGATATCCCAA
The DNA here is from genome assembly GCA_905216215.1 of uncultured bacterium. GTDB lineage: Bacteria > Bacillota > Clostridia > Lachnospirales > Lachnospiraceae > Allocoprococcus. The sequence goes on from CAJMSZ010000003.1 coordinate 17,795, forward strand.
AACCGTTCTACATCAATATCATAAGCGACATCACAATTTGGTTCAAGCTGCAGATAATTAAACATATCACAGTTTGTTCTTCCATAGCTTTCTGCGGAACGAATATCAATGCTTACATGTACATGTTTTGTCTTTAATAAGTCCGGATCAATAATCGATGCACAAGTTACAGGATCATGAAGCGGTCCTCCTTCCCATCCGAACACCTCTTTCTGGCTCTTATTAAAGAATCTCATAAGATCTGCAAACAGGTGCGCTGCAGGTGTATCCAGTTTTTCCATGCGGTCTACGATTTCAGGATAGCAAAGTACCTTTCTTGTAACGTCAAGGCCAACCATTGTAATTGGTCTTCCTGAATTAAATACGACATATGCTGCTTCACCGTCAGCCATGATATTAAATTCTGCTGCAGGTGTCACATTTCCATTCTGATAAGAACCTCCCATCAGAACAATCCTCTTAATCTTCGGGATAATTCTTGGTTCCATCCGCATTGCCATCGCTATGTTAGTAAGCGGTCCCGTCGGAACAAGAATGATATCTCCATCTGATTCCATCAATGTATCAATGATAAGCTGTACCCCATGTCTTGGGTCTAACTTCTTGGTAAGCGGTGCAAATGTCGGACCATCCAATCCTGTTTCTCCGTGAATATCTCCTGCAATCACACGATTTCTTACCATTGGTTGTCCACATCCTGCGCATACAGGAACATCATCTAATCCAAGATACTGACACACATTGAGTGCATTAATTGCTGTCTTTTCAATGGTCTGGTTTCCTGCCACTACAGAGATTCCAACCAGTTCCAGTTCCGGACTTCTTCCGGCAAGCATAATCCCTATGGCATCATCATGCCCCGGGTCACAATCTAATAATACTTTTTGTTTTGCCATAACTACCTCCATTTATGAATGAGAAACTAAAGAACTCTTTCTCTTCTTTTCTGCTGCCATTTTTGAAGCCATGGAAATTGCAAGAACCGCAATTGTTACAACGTATGGCATCAAAAGTACAAGCTGACTTGGAACTCCATTTGCCTGTAATCTTGCTCCAATGGAATCTGAGAAACCAAATACAAGACATCCAAGCGCTGTAAATACCGGATGCGCTCCACCAAAATACATAGCGGCAACACCCATGAAACCTCTAGAACTTGTCATATTTTCCACAAACATTGTTGAATATCCAAGAGATAAGTGTGCACCTGCAAGTCCGCCAACCAGACCGGAAATTGCAATTGCCTGATATTTCATAGCATTTACATTAATCCCCGCAGTCTGTGCAGCAAGCGGCATACGTCCTACGGCTCTGAGACGAAGTCCCCATACTGTCTTATAAAATACAAACCAAAGTACCACAATCAGTACAATTACAAACCATTCCGTAATATACCAGTTGTTGAAAATCGTTCCAAGAACAGGTACATTATTTAAAAATGGAATATGTACTTTTGGAATCGACTTGATATCAGGACTCATAAAAGTACCACTCTGTCCAAGCCATGCATTCAAAAGGAACTTGGTAATTGCAAGTGCAAACATATTAATCCCCATACCAATTGCACAGATATCTGCTTTGAATTTAATTGTACCAACCGCCATGATCATGGCCATTACCAGACCTGATATCATAGCAACTAAAACACCAAGTGCCCAGCTTCCTGTAAGATAGCTGACTGCTACTGCCATAAAAGCCCCTACTAACATGATACCTTCTGTACCGATATTTAAAATATCTGCCTGCTGTGTGATTGCTGCACAAAGCGCTGCATAAATGATAGGTGTAGCAGAGCGAAATGTTGCATAAATCAACGAAGCATTAAAAATTTTACCTAATTGCATATCTCTGCCTCCCTCCTACGCCTTCTTCTCATCAGAATGTTTCTTTTTTCTTCTGAAGTTACCAATCAGTTCCATACATGCAAAGATAATAAATACTGCTGTAATTGTATCAACCAGTGATTTTGGAACACTTGTTGCCTGCTGCATACCCATTGCACCTGACTTTAATACTGCAATAAAGAATGCAATAAATGGTGCTGTTACAATGTTGTTTTTAACAATCAGTGCAGCCAGCATACCATTTGATCCAAGACCAGTTGCAAAGTTGTTCAGGAAATATCCATGAACACCAAGAACTTCGATTGCTCCGGCTATACCTCCAATTGCCCCAGAAATCATCATAGCCTTGATAAATGTCGTCTTTGGATTGATTCCGGCAAATTCTGCATTTTCCGGATTCGTTCCAACCATACGAATCTGCATACCAAGTGATGTCTTTTGAAGCAGGAAAATCGTCAGCAGTGTAACTGCAATCGCAATAAAAATTCCAACATTCAGCGAACTTGGCTTCATAATCTGAGGAAGGGTAACCGTAACCGGGTCTGACTGAGCATTTGCTGCTCCCGCACTCATCGGTCCACTTACTAAATAGTTTGTAATATACAGTGCAACAGAGTTCATCAAAATGGTGGAACAAACTTCTGATACATTATAGTAAACCCGAAGCGCTGCCGGGATAAACGCCCACGCTGCGGCCACAACAATAGCACCTACAAAACAAGCAATGAGGAGTACCGGTTTCGGAAGAAATGTCCAATTAATGCCAATATAGGCTGCTGTAATTCCACCCAAGAATACTTCACCTTCTACACCAACGTTAAATGCGCCTGCCTTAGCTGCAATAATGAATGCAACTGAAGTCAGCAACAGTGGTGTAAAACTCGCAAGGGTTGTTCCTAACTTTAATTTACCCTTGAACGCACCACGAAGCAGTGCTGAATATGCTGTTATAGGATCTTCTCCCATACATACAATGATAATTGTTCCGACAAGAAGTGCCAATACCAACGGGAGAAGGACATTTGCAACACTCTTGAAGTCAAATTTCTTTTTATTCATGCTGTTCTCCTTTCTCTTCCGCATTGTGACCGCCCATCATCAGAAGTCCCAGTGTCTCTTCATCTGCATCCTCTGCGTTCATACGACCTGTAATCTTACCTTCATGCATAACAATAATACGATCAGACAGAGACATAACTTCTTCCAGTTCTGCTGATACCAGAAGCACTCCCAGTCCTTGTTCTTTTACATCCTGCAAAATACTACGGATGGATTCAATGGCGCCAATGTCTACACCACGGGTAGGCTGTGAAGCAATCAGAAGCTTTCCGCCAAGATTTACTTCTCTGGCAACAACGACTTTCTGTGCATTACCACCTGACAACGAAGATGTCGGCAGACTTCCATCTGCAGGTCTGATGTCAAATTTCTTAATCATTTCCTCTGCACGTTTACTAATTGCAGATTTGTTAACAATACCACCTTTTACAATCGGAGTCTTATCGAGTTCTACTTCTACCAGATTATCTGCAATCGTAAATGCTCTGTTAAGACCTCTTGTATTTCTATCCTCCGGAATATGGGTAAGCCCTGCTTCACGAATTTTCTTCACACTCTTATTCGTAATATCAGCGCCGCCTAAGATTACATTTCCCTTTTCTACTTTACGGAGTCCTGCAATAGCTTCAATCAACTCGCTCTGACCATTTCCGTCAATTCCGGCAATTCCCACAATTTCTCCCGCTTTTACATCAAAAGAAATTCCACGGATTTTACTGATTTCCTTTTCTCCGGATGTCCATACATCCTTTACTTCCAGAACTGTGTCGCCTTGTTTGGCAGTCTTCTTCTCAATGTTCAGGAATACTTCTCGTCCAATCATCATTTTGGTAAGTTCTGTCGGCGATGTTTCTGTCTTATTTACCGTCCCTGTATAAGCTCCCTGACGCATGCAGGAAATACGGTCACTGATTTCCATAACCTCATTCAACTTGTGTGAAATAAATACGACTGATTTTCCATCTGCCTTCAGATTATTTAGAATTTCAAACAAACGTCTTGCTTCCTGCGGAGTCAGTACGGCCGTTGGCTCGTCCAGAATAATAATCTCAGCTCCACGGGCAAGAATCTTAATAATCTCTACCCTCTGCGCCTCACCTACAGAAATCTGCGAAATCTTTTTGTCAAGCTGCACATCCATATCATACTGATCTATGTACTTCTGTGCCATTTTTCTGGCTGCGTCAAAGTCGATTGTAAGACCTTTCTTTGGTTCAAATCCCAAAATAATATTCTCTAATACAGTCAGTTCATTTACAAGCATGAATTCCTGATGTACCATTCCGACTCCGGCTTCAATTGCTGTTTTCGGATTAATGCTTTCATATTTCTTTCCATTGATTAACACTTCTCCTTCATCGAACGGATACATTCCATAAAGAAGTTTCATCATAGTAGACTTACCAGCTCCGTTTTCTCCGATCAGAGAATGAATTTCCCCTTTTCTCAGAGTAAATTGACCATTTTTTACGGCATGTACACTTCCGAAGGACTTCTGAATATCCTTCATTTCCACCACATAATTTGCGTTCAACATACCACCTTCTTCCCATCTTATTTAATATATCGCCTCATAGGCGAAATAAAGACAGCAAAGGGAGAGATTGGATAGTATTGACATCATTTATCCAAGCCCTCCCAGCCATCATTCAATCATAATTCAAAACGTAAAAACTATTTTGTCTTACTGTTCTTATTTCTGAGGTCCGAATCCTTCGTAGTTTTCTACAACGATTTCACCAGAAACAATCTTTTTCTGTAATTCCTCAACCTGTGTCAGAATTTCTTCTGGGAACTTGTCACCAAGAGCTCCTTTGATTACGGAGAAGTCTGTAAGTCCAACACCATCTGCTGCAACATCAAGGTAAGATACTGAGTTTCCTTTGAAAGAACCATCTACAACAGATTTGATAACACTGTAGCAAGCTGTATCTACACGTTTAACCATAGATGTTAAAACATGTCCTGGCTGATCATTGTCCTGATTAAGGTCAACACCAATTGCATACTTTCCTGCTTCTGTTGCTGCTTCAAGGATACCAGGGCCTGTACCAGATGCAACGTTCATAACGATGTCTGCACCCTGCTCATACTGAGCAAGTGTAAGCTCTTTTCCTTTTAATGGGTCATTCCATGTTCCGGCAAATGACTGAAGAACTTTGATATCTGGGTTGATATATTCTGCACCCTGTTTGTAACCAACAAAGAAATCCTGAAGTACCGGAATATCCATTCCACCTACCCATCCGATAACAGCATCGTCATTCACACCATCTATTTCTGAATGCTGTGTGAAGAGGGCTGCTGCTGCACCTGCAAGGAATGAACCTTGATTCTGTGCAAAGCTTACGGATACTACGTTATCAGCTTCTACTGTAGTGTCGATGATAGCAAATTTAACATCTGGATATTCTGGAGCATATTCCTCCAAATATTCCTGGAAGTTAGATGAAGAGCAGATTACAAGGTCATACCCATCTTCACATGCGGAAAGAAGATTTGCTTTCCATTCTTCTGCAGTTGTTCCTTCCAGATTCTTCACTTCAACCCCAAATTCTTTTTTTGCCTTTTCAGCACCAATGTTACAAGAATCATTATATGACTTGTCTCCAAGGTTTCCTGAATAAACAACGCATACTTTAATTGGGTCATCTCCTGACTTTTTATCGTCAGATGCGCTCTTGTTATCGCTGCCACCGCATGCTGCAAGTGAAACAACCATACCGGTTGCAAGCAATAAGCTTAAAACTCTCTTTTTCATGATATTTTCCTCCTTAACTGTTTCATGGGTTACCTGTTTCACAGTTGTTCTATACGTCTATTTTATTTTGTATAAAATAGTTTGTCAACAAAAAGTTTTACCGGTATTTTTGGCAAAATTGTCCAACCTTCTTGTTGTAGTGTTTTCTGTGTGATAAACTAAAAGAAACTTGGTTGTTATTCTTACATAACGATAATGAACATGGAGGTAATAAAATGAACACGGCCAGATTAAAAGATTACGGAATTAAGATAGGTACTTTCCCTTCCGGAGAACATAATAATATTTCCGATGTAAAAGGTGTCACCGTAGGACACTGCACCATTAATAATGAGCGGCACAAAACCGGTGTCACCGTTATTCTTCCAAGACCAGAAAACATTTTTCAGAATAAACTGATTGCATCCGCATATGTGTTAAACGGATTCGGTAAGACCACCGGTCTGCTTCAGATTCAGGAACTGGGAACCCTAGAATCACCGATCGCTTTAACCAATACGTTGAATGTAGGTCTTGTCCAGGATGCCATTGTCGATTACATGGTAAACCGTTGCCAGAAAGAGAATGTGATTCTCAAATCTTTCAATCCAGTAATTGGCGAATGTAATGACTCTTCTTTAAACGACATCTGTGAACGTGCGGTGCAAAAGGAACATGTATATGAAGCAATTGCCAATGCTACAGAGAATTTTGACCAGGGCGATGTGGGTGCCGGAAAGGGAACCATCTGCTTTGGATTTAAAGGTGGAATCGGTTCTGCTTCCCGTCAAATTGAACTTGATGGAAGGCTCTATACCATCGGTGTCTTGGTACAATCCAATTTCGGAAAAACTTCAGACTTTGAAATCTGCGGTTTTCCGCTCGGTCAGCTCGTGGAGAAAGAAATCACTCCGACTGTTGTAGACAAGGGTTCTATTCTGTCTATTGTGGCAACCGATCTTCCGCTTTCCAGCCGTCAGCTTCACAGACTGCTGAAACGTGTAGGAATCGGACTCGGTCGCACCGGCTCTCACGTAGGCCACGGAAGTGGGGATGTCATGATCGGATTTTCCACCGCACATACAGTTTCTCATACCAGCACGGATAGCTTCTACGAATACCATTTCTTAAATGAAGGGAAAATGGATCTGGCTTTCCATGCTGTTATTGAAGCCGAAGAAGAAGCGGTCCTTAACTCTATGGTAGCAGCCGATACGGTAGTTGGGTACTCTGGTGAAACCCGCTATGCACTCCGCCCATATCTGGAAAAATATTTAAGTCAGATCAAGCGTTAATCTTATTTAAACAACTGACAAAACTCTTTTCTTAAATACTTAATAACCAAAAAAGAACTTGCAGGTTTGTGGTGCATTTATACCACTCCCGCAAGTTCTTTTCTACTCTCATTTTTCTGAAACGATTAGCCCTGTAACTGCAAAAGCTTGTCTTTCAATTCGCCTTCCAGTCTTACCATCTCTGCCTCCGCTTCTTTTCTCTTCTGGCGTCCCTCTGTCTGGATACGCATTACCTCATCCAAAGTCTGGATAAGAGATTCATTTGTTGCTTTTAATGTTTCTATATCAACAATTCCGCGTTCTGATTCCTTGGCTGTTTCCACAGTCGCCATCTGAAGCTTCTCTGCATTTTTCTTCAGAAGTTCGTTGGTCATATCTGTGACTTTGCGCTGTGCCTCTGCAGCCTGAGTAGAATGTTCTACGCCCAGCGCCAGCACCATCTGACTCTTCCAAAGAGGAATAGTGTTGACAACCGTAGACTGAATCTTTTCCACCATCAAAGTATCATTGCTCTGCACCAGACGAATCTGCGGTGCAGTCTGAATGGAAATCGTACGGGTAAGCTCCAGATCATGAATCTTCTTTTCAAAACGATTGCACATACTTTCCAAATCTCTTGCTGCCTGTGCATCTTCAGGAAGACCACTTGCCTGTGCTTTCCGAATCATTTCCTGTAATTTACCTTCCCGCACTTCCTGAAGTTTCTTCTTTCCGGCAAGAATATACATAGAAAGCTCTTTGAAATAAGTCAAGTTCAGTTCATACATCTTGTCAAGAATCGCAATGTCCTTCATCAACTGCACCTGATGAGATTCCAGTACCTTGCATATCTGATTCACATTGGTCTCTGCTTTTGCATATTTCGCCTTCATATTCTGGAGCTTGTTTGATGTTTTCTTAAAGATTCCAAGAAATCCTTTCTCCTCTTCCTCATCAAAGCTCTTTAATTCCTTTACCACTCCTGAAAGCAAATCACCGACCTCTCCCAAATCCTTGGTTTTTACATTCTCCAAGGCATTTTCAGAAAAATCAGCCATCTTCTTCTGTGTTCCTGCTCCGTACTGAAGAATCATAGAAGAATTTGACAAATCAATCTGCTCCGCAAATGCTGCGACTGCCTTTTTTTCCTCCTCAGATAAAATGCTGTCATCCAACTTAGGTTCTGTTTCCTTCACCAACTCCTTCTTTGTATCAGCCACTATCTGATTTTCTTCTGCAAATGGCTCTAAAGTAAGTGTCGGCACTGTCTGTACCGTTTCAAATTCGTTCGTCATCGTCATTCCTCCATCTTATGATTATTTCTTTAAACCATCTTCATGCAGCCCTTCCTGATAAAGCATGGTATTTAGAACTGAAATATCTGATGAGACATCCCAGGCCGTGTCCTGAAACAGGTTGTCCAGCAATTTTTCAAACGCTGCGTTCAATGTGTCGAGCGTAGCCTCTATTTCCTTCTTCGCTGTCTGGATATTTTCTCCATAAACCGGCTGGGCGTCCATTTCTTCATACGCTTCCAAAAGCTTCACTGTAGTCGGCAGATAATATTCCAACAATTTACGAATATCTCCCACACAAGCAGGATTCTGTTCTACCCTGTCAAAAATACGTGCTACGATTAATTCCATTCTGGATATTTTTGCAGAAATCTCTTCTCCTGGAATTGCATCGTTACACTGTCTGATTTTATACACAAATGTTTCTCCCTGTTCAATGACCTTACGCACTTCCGGATCAAGCTTCTTCATCCGTTCATTCTGTTCCTGCTCAGCAACCCTCTGATTCATCTGTCTCTGTATGTCATCCTGCTTTAGCTGTTCCTGATAATTCTGCTTCTGCGTCTCTAATTGCAGATACTCCCGATACATACGGTCTGTTACAATGAGACAGGTCTTCTGTCGGTCCAGATGTCCTTGTCTGAACCATCGCTTCCGTATCATACTTTCCAAATCTTTGACAACTTCCTGAGTTGATTTGCCAACTCCATCTGCAAGCTCTGTAATATTACAACATTCTCTCCCGTCCAGTTTCCGCAAATATGTCTTAAATCTGCCTTTGCTTTTATACGAACGAGTTCCTGAAATCCCCATAATTCCAAAGGGGACAGCCACCAGTAAACTTAAAATAAGCCATATTAAAAATCCGGCAAAATATTGTTCAAATACCATCAGAAATATCAATGCCATCACAGCCGATGCCGCGCCAATTCCAAAGAACGTATATCCCAAAGCAGCCATTGCTGCACTTCCCGAGGTAGACATACCTTTCTTGTCATAGAGAATCACTGAATTTCTCGACTGACCATAGGTGTAACTATATCCAGTCTTTGCCCCGGTATTCCCCTGATTCTGATAGTCCTGCTTCTGATTATTTTGTGTCCCCGACTCCCGATACTCATAATTGCCCCATCTTTGTTCTGAGGATGTATTGCTGTATTTTTTTGCATTCCACGTTACCGAATTAACCGCATCGTTAATTGTTCTGCTGATGGTCCGACTAAGCTGATCAAAATTACGGGACTCAACTGCTTCCTGTACGGTTCGTTTAATTTCTTCTCCAAATCTGTCCCATTCCTGATTCGCCATCCTGCATCAGCCCTCCTTTATCTTTTGTATTTCATTCTAACACATCTTTCTTCTCCATGCACAAAAATATAAAAAAATAACACAAAGATTCAAAACAAAAAGGCCATCGAAAGTCGAAAAGGGCACATCTGCCCTCTCCGGCTTCCAACGGTCTCATGCTTTCTTTATCATCTGTTTATTCAGACTGAGAACTTGAACTCGAATCTGATGAACTTGAGTCTGATTTTGCTTCTACCTGTTTACAGTTATCTGCAACCCAATTCTGCACCATTTCCAGTTTCACCAGTGCATCAAGCTTGTCCATATTATCTGCGTTTTCCATTGCTTCCAGGAAGGAATCCACATCATCATAATTATAAGACTCCGCCAATGCTTCATAAATTTTCTGGCGTGCTTCATCGGATGTATCAATCTTCTTCACATTGTCAAGCAACAAATCTCTCGCCAGATCACTTTTCACCTGCTGCTCTGCTGCTTCTTTTACTTTTCCATCAAAGGTGTCTTTATCCATCTTCATATAAGTTGTCAGGAAATCTTCGAATTCCATGTTGTAGTATGTAGCCATAGTCTCATACTGTTCCTGCATCATATCCACATATTCCTGAACCTTATCCTCCGGATATTCTTTCACTTCTGTGTTTTCCAGAACCGCATTCCATGCTGCTTCTCTGAGAGATGACTGATAAGACTCATCTGCGGTTTCCTGCAGCTTGTCCTTTACTTCCTTCTTATACTCTTCTACTGTCTTCGATTTATCGGAAAGTACTGTTACAATATCATCTGATAATTCCGGCAGAAATCCTTTCAATGTTACCGTAAATACAACTTCCTGTCCCGCAAGCTCTGTTGACTGGTAATTTTCAGGGAATGTCAGATTTAAATCAAAAGTTTCTCCCGGTGCATGACCGATAATGCCATCTTCAAACCCGTCGATAAAGGTACCACTTCCCAGTTCCAGTGTGTAATCTGTAGAGCTTCCATTCTGAAATGCTACTCCATCCTTCTTTCCGACAAAATCAATAATCGCCTTGTCTCCATTCTGGGCCGCACGCTGTTCCGTAATATCTGTAATGTTTTCAACCATGGCGCTCTGAATCTGGTTATCCACATCATCATCTGACACCTCAGGCTTATCAATCTTATCCACTTCAACACCCTTATATGATTTCACTGTAGCATATTTGTTGGATAACTCTTTCGCCTGACATCCAGACAAAAGCATCACAGACATGCTCATAGCCAACACCAGTGCAACTATTTTCTTCTTCATAATTTCCAATCTCTCCTTTATACTTCGTGACAATCTGTTATACACAATATACAGGCTGCCGCAACCCCCATTATACCATCTTTTTTTGAAATGAAAATACTTTTTCCTAAGTTCACACTTTTTTTACAAAGGCAATTGGCAGGCAAAGACGGACAAGAACAGTATTTTTGCTTGCACTCACATAGAAAGAATGTTACAATATCAGATATGTAAATAGAGGTTAGGAGGAAGACCCGTGAGTAAAGGAACGATAATTTTATTAGTCATTTTAGCTATTATGATTGCTATTCTCGTTGCTTTGTACTTCTTCGGAAAGAAGGCACAAAAGAAACAGGAAGAACAGCAACAAGCTTTAGAGGCAGCAGCCCAGCAGGTATCTATGCTGATTATTGATAAGGGAATTATGCGGTTGAAAGATGCAAATCTTCCTGCACAGGTTATCGAAAGTACACCGAAATACCTTCGCCGTTCTAAGGTAGCCGTTGTCAAGGCAAAAATCGGTCCAAAAATTATGACTTTAATGTGTGATGACAAGATTTATGACCTCATCCCGGTAAAAAAAGAAGTCAAAGCAACTGTAAGTGGTATCTATATTACAGGTGTAAAAGGAATCAGAGGACCACTCGAAACTCCAGAAAAAAAGAAAAAAGGATTTTTCGCAAGATTCCGCAAAAACGAAAAATAAGATATCTACTAAAATAGCTTCCACAAATCGTGGAAGCTATTTTTCTACTTAAATAACTCTTATTTCTTTTGGCTTTACACTTAAGGATATCTCACACTCTGCCAATGCTTCATGATTGACATCCAGTCCATACCCCACCTTTACTGATATCTCATCCTCTGATTCCACAATGTCCAGTTCTCTTGTATGGACGTCCACATGAAACTGTCCGTAAGGTGTATCATAGAGGGTCAGATTGCTCTTTCCGGCTTCGAAAATCATATGTGAATTCGTAATGCCGGTCTTAATAATCTCCAGTGTTTTATCACCCGTAATTTTAACTTTATTCTTTATACTTCCCGGAACACCTTCCACAACTTCATCATATAGAATGTAGTGTTTTCCATTTTTCAGATAATACTTTGCAGGAGTAATGACTTCCAAAGCTTCATTCTCCTCTGCTTTAACACCTGAATTTCCCATGTCATGGAGACCGGAAATTGTTAATAATACATCTTGCGTCATATAATCCTTTCTTTTCTAAAGCGAGAGAATCTTTGCAACATCATACTGATATTCCGGGATTCCTTTTGTCATATCCAGCGCTTCGTCAATATCAAAATCTATGTATTCTCCATGCCGGTATCCGACAACACGATTCGTCTTTCCTTCCAATAACAAATCCACCGCCATGGCACCCATAATAGAAGCATATACCCTGTCTTTACAAGTCGGACTTCCGCCTCGCTGCATATGTCCAAGTATGGTCGCTCTTGTTTCCACTCCTGTCAGCTCTTCGATTCTCTTTGCCATATTCATAGAATCCCCTATGCCTTCTGCATTGATGATAATATAGTTCTTCTTGCCACGTTTTCTGCTTTCTATAATGTCTTTTACAATCTTTTCTTCATCGTAATCATGTTCCTCCGGCATCAGAATCCGCTCTGCACCATTGGCAATTCCGCACCAAAGGGCAAGATATCCTGCATCTCGTCCCATCACCTCCACAATACTGCATCTCTGATGGGAAGTTGATGTGTCACGAATTTTATCAATCGCCTGCATTGCTGTATTTACCGCAGTATCAAATCCAATGGTATACTCTGTGCATGCAATGTCCAAATCAATGGTTCCGGGAAGGCCAATGGTATTTACCCCATAATTGGCAATCTTCTGAGCACCCCTGAAAGTTCCGTCTCCACCTATTACAACCAGACCGTCAATATCGTACTTCTTACAGACTGCCGCAGCCTTCCGTGGACCTTCCTCCGTCATCATTTCCTTGCAACGTGCAGTCTGCAAAATCGTTCCTCCACGCTGGATAATATCCGACACATCTCCTGAATCCATGCGAATAATCTCTTCATTCATGAGTCCTTCATATCCTCTCCGGATTCCCCGCACATGAAGGCCTTTACTTCTTGCAGTCCTCACTACAGCACGAATTGCTGCATTCATTCCAGGAGCATCTCCGCCGCTTGTCAACACTCCGATTGTTCTGATTGTATGTCCTGCCATGATAAATCCCTCCATCCTATAAAATAAGTTCTGTCTGACATTTCACATTCTTGTTGAACATTGTATACCTTTTATAATTATTTTTCAATGGATTTCTCAACAACCTTCACATCTGCCTCTCCATAGTAATTTCTGAGTCGGCTTAAAATTCCCGGTTCAATCTGAATATTTTTGTTCTTCGGCAAACGTTTCACAGCCCGCTCTGCTTTGCAGAAAATAACTACCTCGTCATTTCCTTCACTGGCTGCAATCATCTGATTCAGGTTTTGCTCGTCTTTCAAATAACTGTCCTTATCTGCATACTGAATCCACAATTCCCGTTTCGTTTGTTCAAACGGAATCACCTCTTCGCAGATTAATTTGCTGGCATTATCATCTTCCTCCGAAACATGCCCTCTTACGAACACCTTATAATCTTCCTGAATATATGCCTGGTTCTTCTCATAATCCCGTGGAAAAACAACTACTTCTACTGTTCCCATTAAATCTTCTAACGTAAAAAAAGCCATAGTTTTGTTATTCTTTGTATATTTAATTGTCTTGGAAGTAATCATACCTCCTACAATTTCCTTTGCACCATCACGCACCTTCGTGTGCCCGGTTTCCTCATCTAACTGGAAGTCTGAAGTAGTTGCCGATATACTCTTTCTCCACTTTTCCTCATATTCCTCTAATGGATGTCCACTTAGATAAACGCCAAGCACTTCCTTCTCATAAGCAAGAAGGGTTTCCTTCTTGTACTCTCCCACATTTGGCAAAGAGATTTCAAACTCCTGTTTCTGCTCTTCCCCAACCAAATCAAACAGGGTCATCTGACCGGCCATAGAATTCTTTCGTTCCTGGTTCACCTGATCCATAATCTGAGCATAGACCATCATCTGCTGCTGCCGTGTGCCACGCAGACTGTCAAAGGCGCCTGACTTGATAAAATTCTCAATCGTTTTTTTATTTACCTCTTTACCTGACAGACGCTCCATAAAGTCTTTCAGACTCTTAAACGAGCCACCATCTGTCCGTTCACGGATAATCGCCTCTATCACAGGTCGTCCGATACTCTTAATAGCAGCAAGTCCATATCGAATATTTCCACTGTCAACGGAAAAGCTTCCCACTCCATGATTAATATCAGGCGGAAGAATTTTGATTCCCATTTGTCTGCATGTATAAATATATTCTGCCACTTTTCCCGGATTATCAATCACGGAGGTCATAAGTGCCGCCATAAATTCTACCGGGTGATAATATTTCAAATACGCAGTCTGATAAGATACTACCGCATAAGCTGCCGCATGAGATTTGTTAAACGCATACTTGGCAAAATCAATCATCTCATCATAAATCTTATTTGCAATCTGCTCGGAAATACCATTAGCCAAGCATCCTGGAACTCCCTCTTCCGGATTTCCATAAACGAAATTCTGGCGTTCTTTCTGCATGACTTCCGCTTTCTTCTTACTCATGGCACGACGCAGCAGATCACTTCGTCCAAGCGTATATCCTGCAAGATCACGTACAATCTGCATAACCTGCTCCTGATAAACAATACATCCATAAGTTGGTGCCAGAATGGGCTCCAACTGCGGACAATCATATGCAATTGCTTCCGGGTGATTTTTCCCCTTGATGTACTGTGGAATAAAGTCCATCGGTCCTGGTCGATACAAGGAAATCCCCGCAATAATATCTTCCAGACTCTGTGGCTTTAATTCCTTCATGAAGCTCTTCATACCGGCACTTTCAAGCTGGAACACACCATCAGTCTTACCGGTTCCGATGGAATCAAGCACCTTCTTGTCATCATAATTCATTTCTTCCGGAATGATACGTTTGCCCGTGCTTTCTTCTACAAGCTGAATTGCATTCTGTATAACAGTCAGCGTACGAAGTCCCAGAAAATCCATTTTCAGAAGTCCAAGTTCTTCCAGGGTTGTCATAGTAAACTGGGTAATCGGAATGTTATCTGCTCCAAGTGCAAGTGGCACATACTCATCTACTGCTTTCTGGCAGATTACAACTCCTGCTGCATGCATGGAAGTATGTCTCGGGAGACCCTCCAAACGCTTCGACATATCGATTAATTCTTTTACCTGCGGATCTTCATCGTAAAGCTTCTTCAAATCCGGATTCATTTTCAGAGATTTATCCAATGTAATATTCAATTCCTTGGGAATCATCTTCGCAATGGAATCCACAAATGCATATGGTAAATCCATTACTCTGCCCACATCACGGATAACTCCTCGCGCCTGAAGGGTTCCAAAGGTAACAATCTGAGCCACCTGGTCTTTTCCATACTTCCGGATGACATACTCAATAACTTCCTGTCTTCGTTCAAAGCAAAAATCCACATCAATATCAGGCATGGATACACGCTCCGGATTTAAGAAACGTTCAAACAGAAGCTGATAACGAATAGGATCAATATTTGTAATACCTAGTGTGTATGCTACGATACTTCCTGCGGCTGAACCTCGTCCCGGCCCTACCATAATTCCATGTTCTCTTGAATAATGAATGAAATCCCACACAATCAGGAAATAATCCACATACCCCATATTTTTAATCGTAGAAAGTTCGTAATTCAAACGTGCTTTTAATTCTTCTGATGGATTGCCGTAACGCCGTTCCAAGCCTTCAAAGCACAATTTATTCAAATATTCCCATGAGGTATAGCCATCGGGAACATCAAATCTTGGAAGCTTTGTAACACCAAATTCGATTTCCACATTACATCGTTCCGCAATCTTCTGCGTATTTTCCAATGCCTGCAATGCATATGGAAAAAGCTCAGCCATTTCCTCGGGTGACTTCACATAATACTGTCCCCCCTCATAACGCATTCTGTCTTCATCTGCCAGTTTTTTCCCTGTCTGAAGACATAACAAAATGTCATGTGGCTTGACATCTTCCGCATAAGTATAATGGACGTCGTTCGTTGCCACAAGTTCAATCCCAGTCTCTTCCGACATACGCATAAGCTGCGGATTTACCATGGATTGTTCTGGAATACCATGATCTTGTAATTCCAGAAAGAAATTACCCTTTCCAAAGATTTCTTCATAGCGGAGCGCAGCCGTCTTTCCTTCTTCGTATATTCCACGGGCCAGGTTCTTCTGCACTTCTCCGGCAAGGCAGGCACTCAGTGCAATAATTCCTTCATGATATTCACGCAAAAGTTCCAAATCTACCCTAGGTTTATAGTAATACCCTTCTGTAAACCCACGGGATACGATTTTCATCAGGTTCGCATATCCTGTATTATTTTCTGCAAGCAACACCAGATGATAATAACGGTCCGCATCGCGTCCCATAGATTCCTTCTCAAATCTGGAACCCGGTGCCACATAGACCTCACATCCTAAAACCGGATGAATTCCCGCCGCTCTTGCAGCACGATAGAAATCAATCACGCCAAACATAACACCATGGTCAGTAATGGCCGCCGCAGTCATCCCCAGTTCTTTCACTCTGGCAACATATTCTTTTATCTTATTCGAACCATCCAACAGACTGTATTCCGTATGGACATGCAAATGTGCAAATTTTATTTTCTCCATCATCTCACTACGCTTCTTCTAACTTACTTAATTTCTTTTTTAATTCACTGACAGTCTGATTGAGCATTTCTATCTGCTCTTGTAATTTAAAAATCACGCTTTGAGACTCTGCCCGTTCCTCTGCTCGGCCTTCTGCTATTCCTTCTTCTCTTCCTTCTGCTCGGCCTTCTGCTATTCCTTCTTCTCTTCCCTCTTCTAATCCTTCTCTTCTTGCACGCGCTTTTTCCGCTTCGATTTCATCACTAAATAATTCTCTCAATGCCTCACACATATAATCTCCTTCTTTCTTTGTTTCTTCAAATACTTCCCTGTTTTCTGTCATTGCCACCTGCAAAACAGAGTCCGCTAATTCTTTTTCATCTTTCCGTTGCAAACGATTATTCTGTTTTACAAATCGTTCCACATCATCTTGTTCTAAGTCACTGTTTAACAACGTCAACCATTGCTGATTTTGTTTGGAAAGTTTCCCTGATACCAAAACCTGTATTGGAAAACAATTCTTTTTCATTACATAAAAGATTCCCTCGTATTTCTCATTAACGATAAAGTCCTTTTTCCGAAACCACTTGAACAACTCTCTTGGAATTCGTTCTCTTACCAGTGTAATAGTGATTTCCTCAAGCCGGATGCCACTGTGTTTTATTTGTTTTTTCACATCGTATCAAGTTTGATTCTCACAATCTTACTATCTATAGAATAGCATATTTCAGAAATTCTTGTCTATAAATTCATAATTAAAAATGGAGAACCGGCATTGGTCCTCCACTTCATATATCTATTTTACAGTAAAAAAATTCTTTTGTTTTCTTCTTATTTTAAATTTTCAATTTCAACCCGTCTTCCAGAATTTCAATTTTCCTCGCTTTATACAGATGCCCTACCGCCCGCTTGAATGCGTTCTTACTAAGACCAAGTTCTCTCTTAATCAATTCCGCATCGGACTTATCATTTAACGCAAGTCTTCCGCCATTTTCCTCCATTCGCTTCAGAACCAGCTCCGCGTCCTTATTCATCTGAATGAATGCCTTCTCTCTCACACTAAGTGTCAGCTTACCATCTGGCTTTACTTCGGTCACACGGGCATGTACTTTATCCCCTACATGTAATCCATATGGAACTTCTCTCTTTGGAATCAGAGCAGAATATTTGTCATCTACTGCTACAAAAAGTCCAAAGTTATCACTGGATTCATAAATTCTTCCTTCTACATGGTCATCCTTCTGATAATCGGAATCCTTTCTAAGATATTCGTACACCTTCATTGTTGCACAAAGTCGTTCACTCTTATCAATGTAAAGGGCAACCAGACACTCATCTCCCGGTTTTACCTTCATCGTCTGCTCTTTAAATGGAAGAAACAAATCTTTCTCCAGTCCCCAGTCTAAGAATGCGCCAAATTTCCCAACCTGTAATACATCGAGTACAGCAATCTGTCCCAGCATAAGCTTGGGTTCATGTGTGGTCGCAATCAGACGGTCTGAGGAATCTTTATATAAGAACACCTCAATCGGGTCACCCAATTCTATTCCACTTGGCACCTGCTTCTTCGGCAGAAGCACCTTCTCTTTTTCTGACCCCAGATATACTCCGAAATCTACAATTTTCACTACTGTTAATACTTGCTTTTTTCCTAAGTCCATCTATTTCTCCTTAAATTCTACCACTGCATACGGAGCACCATCTGCCGTACAAAGTTCTACTGTCTTTCGTTCCTCATCTATCGCAACTCTTGGATAAATCCAATCGCCAAGCACTGCTGATTTCTTATATTCTACACGAATTTTCTTTACATGTCCACATTCCGGCATTACTTCCAATGCCATCTGAATATACTGACAATTATTTACATGCTCATTTGTATCAATCTGACATCTCAAAACAGGAAATGACTCATATTCTTTTGTTTCTTCGGGAAGTGTAATTTTTCTTGGAAGAATTTCCCTTTCCATCAAATGTTCCTCTCCATACGCTTCCTGTGTAGACTCATCCGGTCTGGTCGGTCTTCCCTTTTTCATATCCATATAAAGCCAGAGTGAATGTGCCCATGCGAGCACTTCTCCATCCTCCGTCCGCATACGGAATTCTCGATGTCCATAAATCCCTTCGAAACCGGCTGACCATGTATCAACTTTGATTTTTTCACCGATTAGTGGGTATCGGTCTACTTCAATCTGCCAGGAAGATAAGATCCAGACCTTTCCATATTTTTCCAAAGTCTGATGACCTAACTCCATATCTTCGGACTGAAAGGTAGTGCAGTCCTGAAAATAATTGACGATGGCCGGAAGCTTAATCTTGTTTCCGCTATCCACTTCGCTATATCTTACTCTTCCTTCTATTGTATACATCTGCTCACACAATCCTTATCTGCCCGGTTTCTACCAGTCTATTACTTCTGTTATTCTACACACTCCCTCGCATATTTGCAAGTAAAACCATTTAATTTTCACTTCTGTAATTTCATCGTATTCTTCTTCTGTAAGAACATTTTTCAATTGCTCTTTGCCTTCTTCCGGAACAACCGCCCGCACAGAGTCCATGAAACACAGATTGGGATAAAGCACGCACCACCAGTTTTGTCCCTTTGCCTTACCTATTTTAATACGGAGTGCTTCATACATTCCTGCTGGAAAGGTCACGTCCCCATAAGACTTTTCTGGAAATTTACAATTCGCTACTTCCGCAGTCACCGGATATGTGTAACCTTCTTTCCGGATAAGACTTTGCGCCACCATTTCAATGTCCATCAAATGACTCTTTGCCCATTTTTTCGTTTCTTCTGCCGTTTTGCTGTCTGGTATTTCTCTCTCCATATATTCTAACACTGCAGTCTTGACCTGCATTTTCAAATCCTGGTCTTCCTGACTATCACTATTTGCCAGTACATGAAAACGGAACACTTCCCTCGCCAGACTTTCCTGCGTCTGCTTTTCCCGCACTTTTTCCTCCTGTGCCTCCACTACACATGCCGTCAAAATAATTCCAAAAATAATAGCTGCCAGTAAACTGATTCGATTCTTCCATTTCACACTCATTGTATGTACTCCTCTCACATTTCAACAAATCTCATTTTCATAAGTCCTATGTAAGTTTGCACATAAAAAACGGGCCTTATACAAGACCCGCCTCATTTTTTGAATTATTTTTCAATGAACTATATTCTGATGTGTTGTGTACATTAGCAATATAAATCTGCTTTGCAAGCCCCTGCTTCTTGATTTTGCTCATTGCCGTCCGAATTTTATTTTTGTCATCGTAAATTCCAAATACGGTAGGACCGCTTCCACTCATCATAGCTCCAAGAGCTCCATGCTCCAACATGCATTTCTTAATCTCTGCAATCACAGGATGCATTTCAATGGTAACTTCTTCCAGAACATTCCCCATCGCCCCGGCAATCTGGTGTAAATCCCGATTTCCGAGTCCATCAATGAGTCCATCGATGTCCGGATGTTCTTCAATTTTCTTGGAATCCAGTGCTTTATAAATTGCCTTCGTAGATACACTAATCGGTGGCTTTGCAATCAGAATCTGACATTTCGGCATAGGCGGAAGCGGTGACAGAACCTCACCAATCCCCTCTGCCAGAACAGTTCCCCGCATAATACAGTACGGTACATCTGCCCCAAGAACCACACCTCTATCCATCAGTTCCTGTCTGGAAAGTCCCAATTCATACAAAATATTCATTCCATACAAAACTGCGGCCGCATTGGAACTGCCACCTGCCATTCCGGCTGCCACCGGTATATGCTTATCCAAAACGATCCGAATGCCGCCTTCTATATGGAATTCGTCCATCAAAAGCTTTGCAGCTCTCCACGCAATATTATTTTCATCCTTTGGCAGAAAATATAAATTTGACTCTATCTCTATCCCCGCATTTTCTTCTCTTATCAGGGTCACAGTATCATATAAATACAAGGTCTGCATAACCATGCGCACATCGTGATATCCATTTTCCCTTCTCCCCAGTACATCCAGTCCAAGATTAATCTTCCCAAGTGCTTTCAATCGTATCTTATCCATGGCCTTTCTCCTTGTCTCTTTTGCTTACAGTATACTCATATTTTCTTTAAAAATCAACAGCTTCTGCCCCGGACGTAATTCTCCGGTCTCAAGCTGGTTATTTTTCATAATGCTATCCTCCGTTGTATAATAGCGTTTTGCAAGACTCCACAAATCGTCTCCATCTTTGGTAATATAACCGATGATTCCCGGTCTTTTATTCATTTCCTCCTCATTAAATGGTCGAAATTCTGCCTGTTCAATTGTCTCTATCTGAAGAGGGGAACGCAGAAAGCTCTGAAATGCAAGCACTGCTTTCACCTCTACTTCTTCACTTCCGGCCATATCAATCGAAAGCTGCTCCACATTAGCAGTCACATCATACCGCATATCCGGACAGTCCCTTCCACTCTCTACCAGATAACTGAAAGGTAGCATACCGCTCCACATACCAAACGGAACACTATCGTTGGCTTTCACATACAGAAAATTCACATACAAAACTCCCTCAATCTGTATTCCGTCACCGACTACCTCCAGATGTTCCATCTGCATGCGTCCACCGCTATGACAAATCTGTAAAATTTCATCCTTCAACTCAGGCAGGTTCAGTCTCTCCGAGAACTTATACTTGGAATGATTCTGTGTAATCAGTTCTTCATAAAAGGATGGTCGTTTCTCCAATACACATTCTTGTTCCAACGAATACATATCTTTAAGTAATTCCACCCGCTCTTCCTCGTAAAGCAGCACTCGCATTTCCAGCGTTGCCTCAATTCCCAGAGCTCGCATTTCTCCATCTCCGTCCATTCGCACTTCCACATTGATATCGTTTAAATTATGATAAATATGATGATAGTGTCCCTCTTCCGCTCCATTACAGCTAATACTTCCTTCGAACGGGACATTCTGCTCTACCCAGTCTGTTTTACCTTCTTCTGATTGATAGAGAGCAAATAATTGCAACGTTCCTGTAAACGAAATTGCATCCTGTGAAACTTTTGTATCTATCTTTCGGAGTCCAACATCTGTCCATATTAAGGTCCCAATATTTTCCTTCGTTCCCGGAATGGTGATTTCTTCTTTAATCCGATAGATATCTTTCTTGCTGGTATGTAATGTTAGCAACTCTGCCGATTGCATTTTTTTGAAAATCTGCTCATCTCCTTCCACGTCCGTAGTAATCTCTTCTTCTCCAACCCGCTCCCCATGAATAGATAAATCTACCATCGCTTTCAATGCCAGTTTACGGGAATGAATAACTGTAGCCGTAAATTCTACCCCTGTCACCCTGACAATATATTCCTCTCCATCTTCCCTGTCCAGATATACCATTTCTTCAAAGGGAAGCTGACCCTGCAAAGACGCAAGTTCAGGTACCGATGCATCTGTCACGTAAAGGATTTTAAAAAACAACTTTCCCACTACCTGAAGATAATTTTCTACTCTTTTAACTTCTTCCACTTTTACGGCTCCCTCTCCGGCCACAACGCGTCCCACATCACTTTTTGAATCAGGCACATTATAATCGTCATCAATCACAAACTGGTCCGTAATCGTTTTCCCTATAACATTGGTTTGTATCCTTTTTTTAATCAGTTCCATATACTCCTCCTGTTCTAATCTACAAATATAATTGGTTTTCCATTTTCTTCCATCTTTATTACGCTATAAGCATATTCGCTTTCACATGCCACACCATCTCCACCTGGTCCATGCAGTGTTGTTTCTATATATAATGCTTCCTCCGCGACTGCACATTCTACCCATTCCACACAATATCCTCTGCAATCCTTTTTTCCATATCCCTCTCCTATATACAAGGCCTCAGGCTCCCGATACACAATTCGAAAGGGCTTCTCCTTCTTCTGTTCAATTTCTTCTTTCATGTCATCCGGAATATCCGCCTCCTCCACAATCTCATATTTCACCGGAACATGCCCTTCCTGCGTTTTTGTAATACTTCGACAGCCCATAAGGGAACACACTGCGAAGATTACACTGTAAATAAAAAACTTACTTTTCAAAGCTTTCCACTCCGCAGTTTCTCTCTAATATCCTATTATCTTCCTTGTATTTTCATTCCTTGAATAGTATAATAAGTCCCATAAGTTGCCACAGCAGGGCAAATGAACGGAGGATTTTAGGCAAATGATACGTCTTATTTTCGTAGTTTTGTTTTTAATTTTATTTTTAATCCTTTCCCTTCCGGTTATGTTAGTCGAATGGATTATTGGAAAAGTCAATCCAAATCTCAGGGATTACAGTTCCCTTCGCATTGTACAGTGGGCATTCAAAGTAATCCTGCTTCTGGCCGGTGTAGATGTTACCGTCATCGGAGAAGAACATATTCCAGATGAACCTGTTCTTTATATTGGAAATCACAGAAGCTTTTTTGATGTTCCAATCACCTATTCCCGTTGCAGGAGACTGACTGGATTTGTTTCAAAGAAGGAACTAGAAGGGGTTCCGTTACTTTCAAACTGGATGCGTTTTTTATATTGTCTGTTTCTTGACCGGGACAATGTACGGTCAGGACTTAAGACCATCTTAACTGCAATCGAGCAAGTGAAAAACGGCATTTCCATTTTCATTTTTCCAGAAGGCACCCGCAATAAGGGCGAAGAGCTTTCTGTTCTGCCTTTTCATGACGGTTCCTTTAAAATTGCCGAGAAAACAGGTTGCCCTGTTATTCCGGTAAGCATCAACAACAGTGTCCAGATTTTGGAGGCACATTTTCCTATCATTCGGAAAACTCATGTTGTACTGGAATACGGAGAACCTATTTACCCAAACACACTGGATAAGGAAGCAAAAAAACAACTCGGAACCTACTGCCATAATTTAATTGAAGAAACAATTAAGAAAAATGCAGCTTTGGTATAAAGGCTTTTGAGCCCAACATTTTTAAGAATAGAAAAGAGGGATAGTATGAGTGTTACAAGCGAAAATCTCACCTTACTGACAGATTTGTACGAACTTACAATGATGCAGGGATATTTTGACAAGAAGACCAACGAAGTCGTAGTGTTTGATGTATTTTTCCGCAACAATCCGTTCGGCTCCGGCTACTCGATTGTTGCCGGACTGGAGCAGATAATTGATTACGTCAAAAATCTTCATTTTTCAGAGGATGATGTGGAATATCTTAGAAGTCTGGGAATCTTCTCAGAAGAATTTCTGACTTACCTGTTAGACTACCACTTTAGTGGAAGCATTTACGCAGTACCCGAAGGAAGCGTGGTATTCCCACGGGAACCACTGATAAAAGTAATCGCACCGATTATGGAAGCACAGCTTGTGGAAACAGCTATTTTAAATATGATCAATCATCAGTCTTTAATCGCCACCAAAACCTCCCGCATTGTATTTGCAGCCGGAGATGGTGGTGTGATGGAATTTGGTCTGCGCCGCGCCCAAGGACCTGACGCAGGTGTTTACGGTGCACGTGCCGCTATGATTGCCGGCTGCGTTGGAACCTCCTGTGTATTAACCGGAAAATTATTTGACGTACCTGTCATGGGAACTCACGCGCACAGCTGGATTATGAGTTTTCCAGATGAATACACCGCCTTCAAAGCATATGCAGACCTATATCCGGAATGCTGCACTTTACTGGTGGATACTTATGACACTTTAAAATCAGGTGTTCCAAATGCAATCCGCGTCTTTGACGAAATGAAAGCAAACAATGTCACACCACGAAAACTTGGTATTCGTCTGGACAGTGGAGATCTTGCATATCTTTCCAAACAGGCTCGTAAAATGTTAGATGAAGCCGGCCACACGGATGTTTCCATTTGTGCATCAAATGATTTGGATGAATATCTGATTAATGATTTGAAGCGTCAGGAAGCTGCAATTGATTCCTGGGGAGTCGGAACCAATCTGATTACTGCAAAGGATTGCCCTTCCTTTGGCGGGGTATATAAACTGGCCGCCATCCAGAACAAAGCCGGTGAATTTGTTCCTAAGATTAAACTTTCTGAGAATACAGAAAAGATTACCAATCCGGGAAATAAGACATTTTATCGTATTTACGAGAAAGAAACCGGAAAGATTAAAGCCGATTATATCTGTTTTGTAGAGGAAGAGCTGAATCCAGAAAATGATTTGCTGCTCTTCGACCCGGCAGAGACATGGAAGAAGACCAAATTAAAGGGCGGTACTTATAAGGTCCGGGAAATGCTTCAGCCCGTTTTCCTGAATGGCAAGTGTGTCTATGAATCACCAAGCATCAAAGAAATCGCTGCCTACTGCAAGCAGGAAAAGGATACCCTTTGGGATGAGACAAAGCGTCTCTTCTACCCACATCAGGTATATGTAGATTTATCAGATAAGCTTTATAAAGTAAAACAAGAACTATTAAATAAAATGAGTATGACAGAGGAGTAATGAATATGAAAGTTGTAGTATTAGCCGGTGGGCTTAGCACAGAAAGAGACGTATCGCTTACTTCCGGTGCAAGCATTTGCCGCGCATTAAAAGAACGAGGACACCGCACACTGTTGTTAGATGTATTTATGGGTCTTCCGAATGCACCGGCAAACTTGGAAGAAGTCTTCGACCTTCCGGACAGCAATCTGAAAATTGCAGAAGGAATCAAGACCACAGAGCCGGATCTGGAGGCTGTAAAGGCTTCTCGCGAAGATAAGTCAGACTGCTTCTTCGGTCCAAATGTAATCGAAATCTGCCGTCTTGCAGATATCGCATTTTTGGGACTTCATGGTGGTTATGGTGAAGACGGAAGACTTCAGGCTGCCTTTGATTTACTTGGAATCAAATACACAGGACCAGACTCTCTGGGAAATGCACTTGCCATGGATAAAAGCGTAACGAAACAGATTTTCAAAATGAACCATATTCCGACTCCGGAAGGAACCTGGTTATATGCAAAATCAAAAGACAAACCACTGTCTGATTTTGGTCTTTCCCTGCCCGTTGTTGTAAAGCCTTGTTCCGGTGGCTCCAGTATCGGAGTGTACATCTGCCACACAGAAGAAGACTACCGCGCTGCACTGGATGCTTCTTTCCCACAGGAACAATGCGTCGTTATAGAAAAATACATCAAGGGCCGTGAATTTGCCTGCGGCATCATTGATGGAAAAGCACTTCCTGTAATCGAAATTGTACCGAAGAGCGGATTCTTTGATTACGCCAACAAATATCAGGATGGATGCACAGAAGAAATCTGTCCGGCCAACATTCCAGAGGAAATTGAACAGAAAATGCGTAAAGCAACCGAGCGCGCATTTAACGCATTAAAATTAAACGTATATTCACGTGCGGATTTTCTTTTAGATGATAAGGGAAACATCTACTGTCTGGAAGTCAACACACTTCCCGGCATGACTCCGGCCAGCCTTCTTCCAAAAGAAGCTGCTTATACCGGTATCGAATATCCTGAGCTTTGTGATTTGATCATCGAGAAATCACTGGATGCCAGATATCGTTAAGAAATGAGGCTCTGAGTATGAAACAAATGACGTTACAAAATATCACTGCTGCCTGCCATGGTACATACTATGGCAGTCAGACTTTATTATCGAAAGAAATCGGTGGGATTGCCATAGACAGTCGCAAAGTTGAACAAAACTTTCTCTTTGTTCCTCTCAAAGGTGCCCGTGTAGATGGACATAAGTTTATTCCTCAGGTAATGGAAAATGGTGCACTGGCCACTTTGTCTGAAGAATGCCTGGAGAATGTGCCGTATCCTTATATTCTGGTACAGTCCTGTGAGCAGGCACTTGCGGATTTATCTGCATTTTATCGCAGCACACTAGACCTCAAAGTAGTGGGAATTACCGGAAGCGTCGGCAAAACCAGCACGAAAGAAACCATTGCTTCTGTGCTTTCTCAGAAATACAAGGTCCTGAAAACCGAGGGAAACCACAATAATGAAATCGGTGTGCCACTGACTGTATTTTCCATCACAGAAGAGCACGAAGTAGCCGTACTGGAAATAGGAATCGATCATCCGGGAGATATGCATAAGCTTGGTCCCATCACCAGACCGGATATTGCCGTGATTACCAATATTGGTCTTGCCCATCTAGAAAATTTTGGAACACGAGAAGGTACATTAAAGGCAAAAACAGAGATTTTCGAATACCTAAACCCAAATGCCACTGTGATTTTAAACGGTGATGATGATAAGCTTTCTACAGTTTCAACCGTTCAGGGAAAAGCTCCCGTATTTTTTGGTCTTTCTGATACGCTTCCTGCGTATGCAGATGAAATCAAAGATTTAGGACTTCTGGGAACAGACTGCACTTTACATCTCCCCGCAGGAGAGATTCGTGTACATATTCCGATACCTGGAAAACACATGATTTACAATGCACTTGCCGGTGCCTGCACAGGACTGGCACTTGGCCTTTCTCTTGAAGAAATCAAGGCAGGACTCGCTGCACTACGCACAATTTCAGGACGTACAAACCTGATTCAGACAGACTCTTTGTTGATTATTGATGACTGTTATAATGCCAATCCAATCTCCACCATGTCTTCACTTGACATTCTTTCCACAGCAAAAGGTCGTACCGTGGCTGTACTCGGAGATATGTTTGAACTTGGTGCAAACGAGAAAGAGCTTCACTACAATACCGGAGCGCATGCCTCTCAAGATAAAATTGATGTTATTTGTTGTATCGGAGAACTTTCAAAAAACACCTACAGTGGAGCAAAAGCATACGAAAATGGAAATAATATCCTTTATTTTGAAACAAAACAAGAGTTTCTTGATAAGCTTCCTAATGTGGTAAAAAAAGGGGACACCATTCTGGTAAAAGCTTCCCATAGCATGGAATTTCCAGAAATTGTGGAATCCTTACAACAATTAAAGTTATCATAATATTGATGAAAACCGAAAAGGACCAGCCTCAAAGCCGGTCCTTTTCATTTACGCGAGCAACGAGCCAAAGTCCGTGCTTGCACGAGACCTTGGCGACTGCCGCGATAACTTGAGAAACTCGCGAAGCGTGTTTCTCGTAGTTGCAAAACTACATTTTAAAACTTTAATATAATTTTCTTTTTGTTCATGTCAATAATACCTTCCTGCCGCATCTTAGACAGTTCATTCGAAAGCACACTGCGATTCACACACAAATACTCTGCCATCTGCTGCTGATTCATATTTAAATGAATCTCATTGCTTCCTTCCTTTTCCCTCTGTATATCGAAGAATCTCATTATCCGCTCTCGGATTCCTTTTTTAGAAAGAATCTCAATCTGATACATCTGCCAGACATATTCATCCTGCAATTTCTGCATAAGGATACACAAAAGTTCCTTACAATAGTGAGACTTTAAAATACTGCTCCAACTTATGAGAAGAATCTGACACTCTTCCTGACACACATAGCTCATTGAAGCCGACGCATCTGTCGCAATCCCATCCAGTGCAAAAATTTCTCCTGCATCCACAATCTGCAGGATACTCTTATTCCCGTTCCAGTAGTGTTTCTCCCCTCTTATCATCCCGCTTTTTAAAATACAGAGCCACTCCATATCATCACCTTCATAAAAAAGTGTTGTCTCTTTTTCACCTTTTCTTTCTGTAATTACCAGGGACGCCAGAGCCTTCTCCCACTCCGCTCTGCTTATTTTCTGAAACAATCCGCTCTTAACAACCTCATCTAAATATTGCATCCTTCTTTTCCGTCACTTTATGTCAATCTCTTTTCATAGTTACCATTTACAACATTACATCCTTCATCCAGTATCACAAAGGCTTTCGGGTCAATGGATTTCACAAGCTGTTTCATCTGATGGATTTCATATTTAGAAATCATTGTTACCATGACATTGGTCTCATCATTTGTATAAGCTCCGACACCTTCCCACTTCGTTACCCCACGATGCATCTCATCCATAATCTTCTGGTCTACTCCGTCTTTCTTTGTGAAAATCAATACCTTCACACAGATATTCTGCACATGTACCTTATCGCAAGCCAAAGCAAATATAACTCCATATATTAACGAATATATCACTATTTCGATATCAAAGAGGAAAAAACAGATTCCATAAACAAAGGCATTTACCATCATACCTACATTTCCCACACTGATAGAAGGAAATTCTTTTGTGATATACATTCCAAGCATTTCCTGTCCACCACCGGAATTTCCGCCGCGCAGAACAAGACCTGTTCCACCACCTGCTATAATACCGCCCACAATACACGCTGTAAGATAATCCGAGATAACCGGTGCCTTTGGAACCGGTATCAGTGTCTGACTCAAAGACTGAATCAGGATTACAATCATGGAACGGACCAAGAACGACTTTCCAACCTTCTTCCAGGCCAACAGACAAAGCGGTAAATTAATGAACCAGAAGACGATTCCTGTAATATCCGTCTGTCCCAAAGACAAATGAAAGACCGTTACAATCAATGTGCGCAACAATTGCGCAATTCCCATAAATCCGCCATTGTACAGATTCAGTGGAAGAATAAACACATTTACTCCAAGCGCAAAACAAAATGCGCCAAAACTGGATAGCAGTAACCCCTTAAGCTGTCTGTCTACTTCTTTTTTCTTTGTTATTTTCTGTGACATGATTCCTTTCCTCTCTCACTCACTATTCTCATTTATAAACACGCTGAAATCATAGCATAGATTAGAAACTTACGCAACCAAAAAGGACTGTCCCCAGGATACTTCCCAGTTACAGTCCTCCCTACATTGACCTCGCTTAAGCCTCTGCTTCTTCTGCCTCTTCTTCAGATTCCACTGTTGCTTCCTCCAGTTCCACTGTCTCCTCATACTTTGCCAGAATCAAGTTTTGCATATTCTCTCTTGTTCCGGAATTAATCGGATGTGCAATATCCCTGTATTCTCCATCTGCTGATTTCTTACTTGGCATTGCAATAAAAAGTCCCTTTTCGCCCTCTATTACTTTGATATCATGAACTACAAATTCTTCATCTAAAGTAATAGAGGCCACCGCCTTCAGCTTTCCTTCCTTTGCCACTCTTCTCACTCGTACATCTGTAATCTGCATCTTATTGTTCCCCTTTCGCCAATGCCTTAACCTCTCATTTTTTATAATTCGTATCTCTCTCCGTCTTCTACTACAATTCGGATACCTCCTCCGCTGACATAGCGCGCATTCGCCCGAATCGTACTCCGACTTTCAACAATACAATTTTCAATATAAGTATTATCACCCAGATAAACATCGTTCAAAATAATTGAATTCCGAATCACACAATTATTTCCAACAAATACCTTTTTAAACAGAACAGAATTTTCCACTGTCCCATTAATGATACATCCACTGGAAACCAGACTGTTCTTTACCGCCGCCCCCGGATTATATTTCGCCGGCGGCAAATCAGTAACCTTCGAATAAACAGCCGGGTATTCATGCCAGAAATACTTACGCACTTCCGGCTTCAGGAAATCCATATTTGTCTGATAATATGCGTCCACTGTCGCAATATTGCACCAATAATCATCTATCTTATAAGCACAAATTCTTTTCAAATTCTTATATCGAATTAAAATATCTCTCACAAAATCGTATTTCTTTTCTACTGCACTCTGTTCAATCAAATCAATCAGCATTCTTCTTCTGATGATATAGATACCAGTCGAAATCAAATACGAATCCGGTGATGATGTTTTTTCCTCGAATTCAACAATCCGCATTTCATCATCTACCTTGACGGTTCCAAAACGGCTAAAGTCCGTATCCGGTTCCATCTCTTTACATACCACGGTAATATCTGCCTTCGTATCCATATGATATTCCAATACTTTGCTGTAATCCAGCTTATACACCGCATCTCCTGATGTAATAATAACATATGGTTCATGACATCTCTTCAGAAAATCCAGGTTCTGGTAAATTGCATCCGCAGTCCCCCGATACCAGTCTTCGTTCTCCTTTGTGATTGTTGGCGGAAATACATAAAGTCCTCCCTGTTTTCTTCCGAAATCCCACCATTTGGAAGAATTAAGATGTTCATTTAAAGAACGGGAATTGTACTGTGTAAGTACGGCAACCTTATTCACATGTGAATTGGCCATGTTACTAAGTGCAAAATCAATGCTACGGTAACTTCCCGCTATAGGCATAGCTGCCACTGCACGTCTGTATGTAAGTTCCTGCAGTTTACTACTGTCTCCGCCTGCTAAGATAATTCCCACTGCTCTCATGATCTGTCACCCGCCTTTATCAACGTTCCTCCACTCTCGAGGATATTATCTACATAATCCTCCCTTGTTGTCAGTCCGCTAATTGCTGTATTCTTTCCAATCTGCACTCCATCTGGTATAATGGAATTTTCTCCCACAACAGCCAGTTCGGAATTATAGATATCTGGCCGGAATTTATTCGGAGCATCGCTACCGATTCCCATGATAACATGCTCGCCAATCCGGGCCCCTTCCGCAATAATCGCCTTATCGATTACACAGCCTGCGCCAATCACTGCATCCTTCATGATAATAGAATCTCTCACAACTGCTCCGGCTTCTATCATAACATCGGAACCAACCACACAATTTTCCAATTTTCCATGTATCTCAGTGCCATCACCGATAATGCATCTCGAAACAGAAGCCTCCGCCGCCACATACTGTGGTGGAATAGAGTCACTTCTCGTATAAATCTGCCAGAATTCTTCATACAGGTTAAATTCCGGAATGATGTCAATCAACTCCATATTGGCTTCCCAATAAGAACTTAAGGTACCTACATCCTTCCAATAGCCATTGTACTCATAAGCAAACATCCGCTTTCCTTGTTTATGGCAATATGGAATGATATGTTTGCCGAAATCACACCCCGGTTCATCTGAAAGAGAAATCAATGCCTCTTTTAAGACCTGCCAGCTAAAAATATAAATTCCCATAGATGCCAGATTACTGCGCGGATTTTCCGGCTTCTCCTCGAATTCGGTAATCTGCTTCTTCTCATCCGTGATCACAATTCCAAACCGGCTTGCCTCCTCAATCGGAACCGGCATAGCCGCAATTGTCACATCTGCGTGATTTGCCTTGTGAAAATCCAACATCACTTCATAGTCCATCTTATAAATGTGGTCACCTGACAAGATCAACACATAGTCAGGATGATAAGATTCCATATAATCCAGATTCTGATATATGGCATTCGCTGTTCCTGTATACCACTCACTACTTGTACTTTTTTCGTACGGTGGAAGAATCGACACACCTCCGACATTACGGTCCAAATCCCACGGAATACCAATTCCAATATGAGTATTCAGTCTGAATGGCTGATACTGGGTCAACACACCTACCGTATCAACTCCCGAGTTAATACAATTACTGAGCGGGAAATCAATAATTCGGTATTTTCCCCCAAATGCAACAGCCGGCTTTGCAACTTTAGCAGTCAAAATCCCCAGCCTGCTTCCCTGCCCTCCTGCAAGAAGCATTGCTATCATTTCTTTTTTGACCATCATCTCACCTCTTCCCAGTAAAGGATATGTCCATTATAGCATATTTTGCAAATATAGTGAACATAATCTATAAATTAATTTTCTGTCACACACTTTTTTTATACATATCTGACAAAAAGAAATGGCTTGGTTTTTTTTACGTATATGTATATAATATATAGGAGTAGCTTTTTAAATATGACTATAATTTTTTCAAATATTCCGCAGTACAGCATCTGCACGCGGATAGAACAGGAAGTGTAATAATGTATAAAATAGACTTTAACAGACCTTGCCATGTTCATTTTATCGGCATTGGTGGAATCAGCATGAGCGGACTGGCTGAGATTCTTCTGGAAGAAGGTTTTACTGTATCTGGCTCCGACTCAAAGGAGACCCCTTTAACGGATCATCTTACTAGAAATGGAGCCCGGGTATTCTATGGTCAGAAGGCCGCAAATATCATCCCCGGAATTGATGTAGTGGTATACACGGCCGCAATTCACGAGGACAATGAAGAATACAAAGAAGCAAAGCTTCAGAAGCTTCCAATGCTCTCAAGAGCAGAGCTTCTCGGCCAGCTTATGAGAAATTACGATATTTCTATTGCAATTTCCGGAACACACGGAAAAACAACCACTACCTCCATGATGTCACACATTCTGTTAGATGGAGAACTTGACCCTACTATCTCTGTAGGCGGAATCTTAAAAGCAATTGGAGGAAATATCCGTGTTGGAAAATCTGAATATTTTGTAACAGAAGCCTGTGAATACACCAACAGCTTTCTGCATCTTTTCCCAAAAATCGGAGTCATACTGAACATTGATGCAGACCATCTTGATTTCTTTAAAGATTTGGACGATATCCGCCACTCTTTCCGCAGGTTTGCAGAACTTTTACCGAAAGACGGAACCCTTGTTATCAATAGTGAAATTCCGAATCTGTCTGAAATAACTGCGGGGCTTTCATGCAAGGTTGTTACTTTCGGATGTCCGGATTCTGACTATAGTGCTGCTGATATCAGTTACAATGAATTAGGAAATGCTTCCTTTACGGTAGTAAAAAACGGAACACCGGCAGAACACATTACCCTTTCTGTAGGTGGAAAACATAATATTTACAATGCTTTGTCTGTAATTGCAGTATCAGATTTACTTGGAGTTCCAACAGAGCATATTCAAAATGGGCTTGCTTCCTTCCATGGAACAGACCGTCGTTTCCAATATAAAGGAACCTTGAATGGGATTACAGTCATTGATGACTATGCCCACCATCCTACCGAAATTGCTGCTACGCTTACAACGGCTGAGCACTACCCTCACCGGGAGCTCTGGTGTATTTTCCAGCCACACACTTATTCAAGAACCAAGTCCCTGTTCTCCGAATTTGCATCCGCACTTTCCAAAGCACAGCACTTGATTCTTGCCGATATTTACGCAGCCCGTGAGACGGATACTCTTGGTGTTTCTTCTGAACAGCTTGCAAATGCTGCCCGGGAACTTGGTTGTGACGCAGTTTACCTTCCAGACTTTTCCTCTATTGAAGACTATGTCCTGACTCACTGCAAGGAAGGCGACCTTCTTATCACAATGGGTGCCGGAGATGTAGTAAATATTGGAGAAGAATTACTGCAAAAATAGTTATCCACATTATCCACATAGGTTATACCGGATTTATCAACAAAAAATCGGGCTTTTAAGGGAAATAACTCTTTTTTTCCACGCAACAATAATGTTATACTTGAGTAGCGAAAGGAGTGGGAAAAATGAACGTCCTGACTTTACACAATTATTTCCAAAACGAAATTACTTTAGTTGAAAATACATTTATAGACCAATATATGGCAAAGGCAAACGGAGAATATGTAAAAGTATATCTCCTTTTGTTACGTCATTTGAACCATTCCGAGTTATCTTTGAGTATTTCACAGATGGCTGATTGTCTGGAAAATACAGAAGGCGATATTATTCGGGCATTGAGATATTGGGAAAAATCCGGTTTGTTTACCCTAGAATACGATCAGACACAGCAAATTACCGGAATTGACTTTGGTGCCGGAGAGACAGACTCTGGAAAGCCGATTTCTGACAATGTTACAACTTCCATTGTTCCTATGCCAGCTTCTGATTCCGGAGCACCTGTAACCGCTCCGCTTTCCCCATCTGCTGCCACCGTAGCAGGAATTGAGGAAAAACAAACTCTGAACCGCAAGGAATTAAAGCAGATTTTGTTTATTGCAGAGCAATACCTTGGTAAAACCTTAAGTCGTACAGATGTAGACGCCATCACTTATTTTTATGACACACTGAATTTTTCTGCAGATTTGATTGAATATCTGATTGAATACTGTGTTGAAAATGGACATAAAAGCATGCATTATATCCAGAAAGTGGCTCTTGCATGGTCTGATGAGCATATTACCACAGTCCAGCAGGCCCGTAATTCATCTGCACTGTATAACCGAAACTGCTATTCTGTTTTAAATGCATTTGGCATCAAGGGACGCGGACCGGCTGCTTCTGAGTTAGATTACATTCGTAAATGGTTCGAAACCGATAGCTTTGATCAGGAAATAATTTTAGAAGCCTGCAGTCGCACCGTACTGGCTATTCATCAGCCCAGCTTTGAATATGCAGATAAGATATTACAGAATTGGAAACAAAACCGAGTACATACACTAAAGGATGTCCATTCTCAGGATATGATTTATGAACAGGTCAAGGCTGCCTCGAAGAAGCCTACACCAAGGACTTCTGTCAAGCCGTCTGCCGCCCCTTCAAAATTCCGTAATTTTGAAGAACGTTCTTATGATATGGACGAGCTTACCAAGGAACTATTAAAAACAAATTAGCCGTAATATCGGAAAGGAGACCACCGTGCCACTCTCAAACTCCCAGTATAATACACTTATGCGCGCTTATGAGCAAAAGCAGGTAAAGAGCCGTGACCGACTAAATGCACATTTTGAACGTGCCTACGCACAGATTCCCGAATTGAAGACCATAGATGATTCTATTTCAAAATGTAGTCTGGAGCAGGCAAGAAAACTGCTTAACGGGGATGAGAATGCTCTTTCTACTTTAAAAGAGGAAATTCACAGTCTTTCCCAAAAACGTGCCGATTTGCTACACAAGGCAGGATTTTCTGCGGATTACCTGGAGCCTTCCTACGAATGCCCTGACTGTCATGATACCGGTTATATCGGGAACGAGAAATGCCACTGTTTCCAGAAAGCTGCCATTGACTTATTCTATACCCAGTCTAACTTAAAGGGGCTTCTGGAGTCAGAGAACTTTGACCGTTTTTCTTTTGATTATTACTCGCCAAATTATATTGATAAATTATCAGGGCAATCTGCTTTGCAGCTTGCTCACCACGCATATGAAGAGTGTAACAATTTTATCCATACATTTATCTCTGACACAGAGAAGAATAATTTGCTCATTTTCGGGAATACCGGAGTAGGAAAGACTTTTTTAACGCACTGTATTGCCCGCGATATTATGCAGGCAGGTCACTCTGTCCTGTATCTGACTGCCACTGAATTTTTTGACGCACTTCTGGATAAAGCTTTTCACCAGACTGAAGAAAGCCTGGATCTTTATGAACAGATTCAGGAATGCGAACTTCTCATCATTGATGACCTTGGCACAGAACGCAATACAGATTTCGTCATTTCACAATTGTTTGTGTGTCTGAACGACCGGATTCTGAATCAAAAATCAACAATTATATCGACAAACCTTACCTTAAACGAGATTAAGTCCAATTACACAGAACGGACTTTCTCGCGTATCAGTAATCACTATAAGGTACTTCGCCTTGCCGGCGATGATATACGAATACAAAAGAGACTTATGAACAGGGAGGATTTTTAAAATGGTACATCGTACTGACCGCATTCTGGATAATATTCCAGTTGGAGCACTTGGCATGATTTCTTTACCAGGCTGTGAAGAAATGGGAAACCGGGTAAATGATTACCTTGTAAAATGGAGAAAGGAAACAAACCATGAGCACAAGGACAATATTGTCTTTTCCGGTTATGAAAATGACACCTATCTCATTAATGCCAAAGTACCTCGCTTTGGTTCTGGTGAAGCAAAAGGTATTATCGAAGAATCTGTAAGGGGAAAAGATTTGTATCTCATGGTAGATGTATGCAATTACAGTCTCACCTATCCTTTATCAGGAAACACGAATCATATGTCTCCTGATGACCACTTCCAGAACTTAAAACGTATTATTGCTGCCGTAGGCGGAAAAGCAAGACGCTTAAATGTCATTATGCCATTTCTCTATGAAAGCCGTCAGCATAAGCGCAGTGCCAGAGAATCTTTAGACTGTGCCCTTGCACTTCAGGAACTTGTCCGTATGGGCGTTGACAACATCATTACCTTTGATGCACATGACCCACGTGTTCAGAATGCCATTCCACTGAGTGGTTTCGAAACCGTACGTCCTACTTACCAGTTTATCAAAGGTCTGCTTCGTTCTTTTGATGACTTACAGTTAGACAGCGAACATCTGATGGCCATCAGCCCGGATGAAGGCGCAACCGGACGTGCTATCTATTTTGCCAACGTTCTCGGAATCGATATGGGTATGTTCTACAAACGTCGTGACTATACACAGGTTGTAAATGGGCGTAACCCAATCGTTGCTCACGAATTCCTTGGTTCTTCTGTAGAGGGCAAAGATGTGATTATTCTGGATGACATGATTTCATCCGGCGACAGTATCTTAGATGTTGCCAAACAGTTAAAAGCACGGAAAGCAAAACGTATCTTCGCTGCTGCAACTTTTGGACTTTTCACAAATGGTATGGAAAAATTTGACGAAGCCTACGAGGAAGGACTGATTCACGGTATCTTAACCACAAACTTAATCTACCAGACTCCGGAGCTTCTCAGCCGTCCTTACTACATCAACTGTGATATGAGCAAATATGTGGCTCTTTTGATTGACACCCTGAATCACGATGGCTCTATCAGTGGCCTGTTAGACCCATTTGACCGAATCCAGGCAGCTGTTGAAGCCTACAAAAAGGGCGAACCAATTGAATAAATTATTTCAAAAAAAGCACTGTATACAGTGCTTTTTTTGTTTGCCGATATAATTTTAATGCCCCGATTCGACACCTAATTCTACCTTGTGAAATGGAATGCCATTTTTCTTCATCAATGCCTCTTCCCGCTTCTGACAAGTAAAAATCAGAACCTGATGTCCGCTTCTTTCCAGCCATCCAAGCATTCTCTCCAGCCTCCGGTCATCGTAATATGCAAAAGTATCATCCAGAATCAGAGGATACTTTTCTTCATACATGATATTTGCTGTAGCAATACGAAGTGCAAGCTGAAGCTGTTCTAAAGTTCCAAGACTGACCTGATTCATAGACACCTTTCTGTTTCCGGCAAGAAGTGACATTTCCAGAGCTTCATCAATCCACACTTTCTGGTATTTTCCGTCTGTCATCTCTGCAAACAGTTCCGAAACTTCCTCATTCAACTTTCTTCCAACTCCTGCCTGCATCTCTCCCGCAATTTCCTGAATGCGCTCTACTGCAAGTTCCAGTGCTTTTCTTTTCTTCTTCTGTTCCAGTGTCTCTTTCCCGCTTTCCTCACATTCTTCTATCTGTTCCTGCAGATTTTCATAATAAACCTGCTTTTCCTGATAATCCTCTTTCAGCTTTTCCAACCGGCCTTCGCATTTGTTTATTTCATTCCAGACTTTTTGTACTTCCTTTTTCTTCTTCTCGTTATCCTTCTTCTTTCGTCCATCCTTCAGAGCATTCCATACATAAATTCCCTCTGCAAGTATAATCACAATACTGGTTACCAAATTCCAAGGTCTATCAAATACCAGCATGGTTAATACGACAATCCCTATCATAACAAGCGCTGCAACAGGATGAATCCGCCACTGTTCAAATCGTTCTGGATTCTCCATATTTATTTTTGAAAACTCCCGGTTGTATTTCTCCTGCTCTTCCTTTACCTGTGCTGTCTCCTGCTCCAGGCTGCGTAAATCTCGCCATACATAGGATGCCTCCTGCTCTGTTCGTTCCTTCTGCTCCTGCGCTTTTTCTGCCTGTTCTCTTATCACCCGTTCCAGTTGCTTTTTCCGCTCTTTTAATGCCTGCAAAGCAGCATGCATATCAATCTGACTGTTACCGGAGATATAATAATTTGCGGCATAATTCTTCAGTTCTTCTGCCAGTCCGTTTCCAACAAGAACCTTACTTTGCCCAACCCCCACCGTGTTGTCATAATCCAGCTCTCTTAATCCACCAAGTAAGATTTGCAAATCACCGTGTTCCAGAGAAAACTCTTCCCCATCATCTTCGCAAAATAAAGAAGCATTCTTTGCGTACTTATCAAAATTTCTATTTAAACAAAAACGCTTTCCTTCACAGGTAAATCGCAAAGTACCCGAATACGAATTCGGATTTGACCAGGGCTCATATTTGCTGAAATTATCCTTCAATGCCGCCCTTCCTCTTCCCCGTTCCATCCCAAACAACATTCCTCGCAGGAAAGTATAGACCGTAGATTTTCCTGATTCATTCTCGCCATATATCAAGTTGATTCCATCAGCAAGTTCTATCTTTTTCTCATGGAACTTGCCGAAACTTTTCAGAAATAATTCTGTAATTTTCATGTTATCCCTCTTTTGCCTCTGTCAGCGCACGCACTCCCTCAAAGAGTGCTTCGTATTCCACACTCCCCGGCTCACTGTTCTTCAGGCTTTCAATATACTTTCCAAGCAGATTAGACTCATTTATCCGATATAATTTATCAAAATCAAAATACGGCTGTGTCTCATCCACGAACTCCACCACATTTCCATATACATCCATATCTTCCAATGCAAGTTCCAAATCCTGAGCGTGGAATCCGACAATCGTAATTTTGTAAATATTTTCCGTTCCTAGCTGCTCAATTTTATTCCTGATTACAGTTTTCAGTTCCCTTTGGGTCATCTGCTCTGTCATTTCAACAGTGACATGAATGTACTGTCTGGAAGCAAAGGGAACAAATTCAGTTTTTACATTTCCACCAACTATCTCGCCCTTCACATATCCATGCACACCAATATCATTTTTATCCGTCGGCTCCAGAGAACCAGCATATTCTATCTTACCTTCTTCCAGAACCATTCTCCGATGAATATGACCGAAAGCAATATAATCATATCCTAATTGCAATAATCGATTCTTTTGGATTGGAATATGCTTCTCATCTCCCCCATGTGCAAGTAAAATTTCAATCTTCTGTCTATGTTCTGGATAAGCACTGTCATACAGTGGATATGTAATCTCTTTTTCCAGATAGCTAAGTCCATATACACAGGTTTCCAGTTCCGGGAATTCAATATAATCCAGCTCTCCACTCATCAGTCCATACATTTCTGATTTCCATTTATACCTTCTGTAATAGGAATCTGCTTTCAAATAATCATGGTTCCCAGCAATCAAAACAACCTTCGTATGTGTCAGCTCGCCAAAAAGAGCATCCAATTCCCGTAATTCCCTCAAAAGTGGCTGACGGTGAAACAAGTCTCCTGCAATCAAAAGAATATCCGTTTTTTCCGCTTCACAGACACCTGTCAGTTTCTCGAAGGTATTCCATATTTCCTTTTTTCTATTTTCTGTGTAAGCCTTTCCAGCGTTCGGACATACTCCAAGATGTACGTCTGCGATGTGTATAAATTTCATTTTCTTCAATCCCCTTTTTCTTCGGAAGAACCACAATAAATCTGGTTTTCCCATTCTGACTTTCTGCGCGAATCGTTCCACCGTGAAGTTCTACAATTTCTCTGGCGATGGCTAGTCCCAGCCCCGCACCTCCTGTAGAACTGGATCTGGCTGCATCTTCTCTGTAAAACTTTTCAAATATCTTATCAAGTGCCTCTTCCGCTATGGTCTGACCTTCATTTTCAAAAACAATCGTTGCTTCCTTCTCATCTCCACGGCATCGGATGGAAATAATAGAATCCGCTTTGCAGTAAGCAATTGCGTTTCGCAGAATATTATCAAAAACCCTTGCCAGTTTATCCGGGTCAGCCATAATGAGTAAATCATCCTGTACTTCTACATGGCACTCCAGTCCTTTTCCCTGTAGCACCGCATATAATTCATCTGCAATCTGCTCCAACATCATCCCCAAATCCAGTTCAACCATCTCCAGAGTGATTCCATAGAGATTGAACTTTGTAATTTCAAAGAATTCGTTAATCAATTCTCCCAGCCTTATGGCCTTTTCCAGTGAAATATGGGTATATCTGGCCCGTTCTTCCACCGTCATGTCCGGATGTTCTTCAAGCATAGTCAGATAAGCCACTACCGAAGTAAGTGGTGTCTTTAAATCATGAGCCAGAAACAAGACCAAATCGTTTTTCTTCTGCTCCGTTTCTTCTGCTTCCTTCTCCTGCCTGCGAATAGTTGTTTTAATTTCGTTCATCCGCTCTTCCAGTGGCTTCAGTTCTGTAATCAATTTAATAGGCTCATCAGAATCTGAAAGTATACTTTCAATACCATCACCTATCTGATCCAGATACTTCGTCAGACTGGAAATGCCTATATATGCAAAAAGCGCAAATAGTGCCAGAAAGCCAATAATCATAAACGCTAATTTGTTATGTCCGATCCAGTTCCAATACATGGAAATGGCAGACTCCTCGTCCACACGAACCAGCTTCATAAATCTTAAGAAAATATTGGCAAAACTGTCATTATATACGCCATCTACAAAATATACTAAAATCAGGCTGCCTACCAACACTGTAACCGATGTGATAAACATGGCCTGAAGTAATATTGTCAATTTTAATTTGCAGTATTTATTCTTCAATCTTATATCCCACTCCCCAGACGGTTTTAATGAGGTCTGATTTTCCGGTTGGCCCACTCAGCTTCTCACGCAAATGTCTGATATGTACCATAACCGTATTGTTACTGTTCTTATAATAGGTTTCTTTCCACACAGTCTCAAATAATTTTTCTGAACTCATTACCTTGCCCCGGTTTTCACACAGAAGCCATAGAATTTCAAATTCTGTCGGTGTCAAGGTAAGTACCTGCTCATTGTAAATACATTCGTGGGATTGTTTCTTCAAAATTAAGCCGCTAAAGTCAATGACATCATCGTCTTTTTTCGTGTTGTCATTATACTGGGTATAACGGCGCATCTGCGCCTTTACTCTGGCTACCAGTTCTAATGGGTTAAACGGCTTCGGAATATAATCATCTGCCCCAAGAGTCAGACCCGTAATCTTATCAATATACTCTGTCTTGGCAGTCAGCATGATTACCGGAAATGTATACTTCTCCCGGATTTTCTTCAGGATCGTGAATCCATCAATATCCGGAAGCATTACGTCTAGAATTGCTAAGTCAATTTTTGAATGTTCTATACAGGCAAGAGCTTCCTCGCCTGTATAAAACTTTAATACATGATACTCTGTCTGCAGATACAACTCCACTACATCTGCAATTTCTTTTTCATCATCCACTATTAATATATTCATACTTAAAGCCTCCTTGAATTGCGAGCTCCCCCCTCGTTTCCCGTGGCTTGTCCCCTGAATGAATTATAATTCGCAGTTATTTACTGTTCTCGGGAACGGAATGACATCACGAATATTTGACATACCTGTCAGATACATAATACAACGTTCAAAGCCAAGTCCAAAGCCTGCATGACGGGTAGAGCCATATTTTCTGAGGTCCAGATAGAAACCGTAATCTTCCTCTTTCAGTCCCATCTCTTTCATTCTCTTCACAAGCTTATCATAATCATCTTCCCTCTGGCTTCCTCCGATAATTTCTCCGATTCCCGGAACCAGACAGTCTACTGCTGCAACAGTTTTGTTGTCTTCATTCATCTTCATATAGAACGCTTTGATATCCTTCGGATAATCCGTTACAAATACAGGACGCTTGTAAATTTCTTCTGTCAGATAACGTTCATGCTCTGTCTGAAGGTCTGTCCCCCAGGAAACCGGATATTCAAACTTATCATTGTGTTTTTCCAGAATCTCAACCGCTTCGGTATATGTCACACGGGCAAAATCAGAGTTCACCACATGGTTCAGACGCTCCAATAATCCTTTATCTACGAAAGAGTTGAAGAAATTCATTTCTTCCGGTGCATTCTCAAGTACGTAACGAATTACATATTTCAACATACTCTCCGCAAGAACCATGTTATCTTCCAAATCCGCAAATGCGATTTCCGGTTCAATCATCCAGAACTCTGCTGCATGGCGGGTTGTGTTTGAATTTTCCGCACGGAAGGTTGGTCCAAATGTATAAATATTGCGGAATGCCTGTGCAAATGTCTCACCGTTAAGCTGCCCGCTTACCGTAAGGTTTGTCTCTTTGTTAAAGAAATCTTTCGTATAATCTACTGTTCCATCTGGATTCTTTGGAGGGTTCTCCATATCCAGCGTTGTAACACGGAACATTTCCCCTGCACCTTCGCAGTCACTTCCTGTGATCAGTGGGGTATGCACATATACAAATCCTCTTTCCTGGAAAAACTTATGAATTGCATACGCTGTAAGTGAACGCACACGGAATACTGCCTGGAATGTATTGGTTCTTGGACGAAGGTGAGAAATCGTTCTCAAATATTCGAAACTGTGACGTTTCTTCTGAAGTGGGTAGTCCGGTGTAGAAGCCCCCTCCACTTCAATCTCTTCTGCCTGAATCTCAAATGGCTGTTTTGCATTCGGTGTCTCAACTAACGTTCCTCGGACAATGATTGCAGCCCCTACATTTAATTTGGAAACCTCTGCGAAATTATTTAATTTATCACTATATACTATCTGAAGTGATTCAAAAAATGAACCATCATTTACTACAATGAATCCAAATGTTTTAGAGTCACGAATACTGCGAACCCAACCACCAACTGTGATTTCTTTGTTCAGGTATTCCGACTTATTTCTGTACAATTCTCTAACTGTGATGAAATCCATGTCATCAACCTCCTCTACCTTTTGATTAAGTAATCTGATTATAACATTATTTCCCGTATTCGGCAAATAAACACTGATTATTTTTCCACTTCTTTTTCTTCCTAATATAAAGTTATAGAAAATGGTCTTGAACAAATCTTGATTTTCTTCTTTTTTTATGCTATACTCATACCCGTTACAAAACCCTCAAAAACAAGGTCTTACAAGGGTTTCGCCAATTTCCGGCGTAAAATGAATCGTGTGTTCGTGACCTTCCACACGTAAAACAAAACTAAAGGAGAACTTTATAATGAGAAACAAAAATGTGTTATTCATGACCCATGCGGCTATGATTGCCGCTATCTACGTGGTGCTGACTTATGTTTTTGCACCATTCAGCTTTGGCGAGGTACAGATTCGTATCGCAGAAGCTCTGACCATTCTTCCGGTATTTACACCGGCAGCAATTCCCGGTCTTTTTGTCGGATGTTTAGTAGGAAATATTTTAGGTGGTGCTATTCTGCCAGATATTATTTTCGGCAGTATTGCTACTTTAATCGGAGCGGTATTTACTTATCTGCTCAGAGACAAGAACAAAGTATTAGCCGTTCTTCCGCCAATTATTTCAAATACTATTATTGTTCCATTTGTATTAAAGCTTGGATACGGTGTAAACCTTCCAATTCCATTTATGATGCTCACTGTTGGAATCGGTGAAATTGTGGGATGTGGAATATTAGGACTCATTCTTTATGCCGCACTTGCAAAATATAAAAATGTGATTTTTAAATCCGCAAAGGTTACACAATAATAAGGAAAATAAAATATAAGACCATGTCTGGAATCCAGAAGATAAGTTTATCTCAACTCTAGTACCAGACATGGTCTTCTTTATTTATCTTTGTCCACTTTCTTTTCTTTATTTTTTTCTGTTTTATTCTCCTGCTCTCTCTCCAGTTGATTCTCTTGAACAATTTTCAGATAATCTTTTTCCTCATCCTTAAGAACCGGAATAAAGTTCCCTGCAATTTTTCCTTTTCC
This sequence comes from uncultured bacterium, assembly GCA_905216215.1. Lineage (GTDB taxonomy): Bacteria > Bacillota > Clostridia > Lachnospirales > Lachnospiraceae > Allocoprococcus. Next base: position 61,757 of record CAJMSZ010000003.1, read on the forward strand.
CTTTCCTTTATACTTCACATAGAAATATCCAATAAAGGAAAAAGTAACTGCACCGATAAAATTAACTATCAAATCGATCATCGTATCATACAGACCTACATCAAGATAGCCACCAAGTCCAAGAGGCTGCCCATTTACCATGACATCCGCAATATTCTTTATTGTAGCAACTTTATTACCTCCGGCAGGATCCAACATGACCGAGTTTATCATATGAATAATGGTGTCCTTCTGCATATCAAATCCGAAAAAAGTATCCATTCCAAATTCAAAGAACTCCCACATCACTCCGACTGTCATAGAAAAGCAGAATGCAACGATTGCCATAAAAGCCGGTGATAATTCTAATTTCACTTTTTCGTTTCTATTTAGAATATCCACAAGTGAAAATCCAATTGCCGCCATCAGAAAACCATTCAAAGTATGTAAAATAGTATCCCAATATGGAAACTTAATATAATATGCCTGAATCTCTCCCAAAATTTCTGCTGAAAAAATAAACATCAAGATAATAATTTCCAAAGTAGATGGCAGCTCCATTTTAAGTTCTACCTGTAAAAAACTTGGAACAATAAAGAGAATCAAAGTAAGTGCACACAAGAACACATTTTCATAGTTCCTATTAAAGATTTGCAAAATCATACATAACACTACCAATGCACGTAATATGACATACACTGCAAATGAACTCTTATGTTCTCTGATTTCCATATCCAATGCCTTAAACAACTCGTTCCTCTGCTTTTTTCTTGTGCTTTTGTCCTTTTTCATCTGTACACACCTGATACCTTTCTTTTTATTCTTCCATGTTCATTCTATCTAAATATAAGAAAAAATCCAGCTTTACAAATCTGGATTTCTAAAAACAGGTATGAAAAAAGCGGGTGATGGGAATCGAACCCACGTATCCAGCTTGGAAGGCTGGTGTTCTACCATTGAACTACACCCGCGTTACTTATACTATTATATCTATTTTTTTATTTTTGTCAACCCATTAATTTGATTTTTTTCATTTCCGCTCTTTCGAAATGCATATCTTTCTGCTATACTTATACTATTATTGGAATGTTAGAACTGAGAGACATGTTCTCTTTCACAATAATATTCAGATTGGAGAAACTATGTACATTAATGAGCAATACCATGATTTACCATTACTGGAAACAAAAGCATATCAGTTTATCGGGCGGGATGGTCAGCTCCACCACGAACAGGAAGAAGTGTTAAACGAACATCTGCTGGATGTATACGTGAATGACCGTCTTACTATGAAGCTCATCTGTCTGCCACAGCATCTTTCCGAATTAGTACTTGGCCGGCTTTTAACTGAACATATTATCCAGACAGTGGACGATGTGGAACAAATCTATATTTGTGAATTTGGAAAACGTGCAAAAGTTTACTTAAAAAAGACAGAGGAACTCACAGATTCCGAAGAAGAGCCTTATGTAGAGGTAACTCCTTCCTGCTGTACAGGAAATCATATCTTAAATGATTATTTCGTGTCCGGCTATGAGCCAAAACCGCTTATTCCGATTCATTGGAAACCAGAATGGATTTTCCATATGGCTGACAAGTTTGCTTCAGGAATGCCTTTACACAGCGTTACCTTTGCAACTCACAGTTGCTTTCTTGCAAAAGAAGACCAGATTCTGTTCTCCTGCGAGGATATTGGACGTCACAATGCGCTGGACAAAGCAATCGGTTACGCCCTGCGCAACAATATAGATTTACGTCAGTGCATGGTGTATTCCAGTGGAAGAATTCCTACAGACATGGCAATGAAAGCCATTTATGCGGGAATCCCTGTGCTTTCCAGCAAAGCATCTCCCACTGCCGAAGCCATTATGCTTGCGAAGGAATATCATCTGACTTTAATTTGTGCCGCACGCAAAGATCGTATGAAAGTTTTTGCAGATGAAACAAACTCTTCATCGATAAATAATACATATTCACTTTAACAAATGGAGGAAAAACGATGGAAAATCAGAAACAACGCGTCTATGATGAATTAAAACGATTGAATATCAAATATGAAGTTGTGGAACATGAACCGGTTCACACCATGGAAGATATGGATCGTCTGGGACTTCCCGAGAAAGGTGTACTCTTAAAAAATCTTTTTCTCAGAGACGCCAAGGGCAAACGTCATTTTCTTGTGTCCTGTGACGAGAAGAAAAAAGTGGACTTAGAAAAACTTGGTCGCCTGATTGGTGCAGGAAGGCTCAGCTTCGCTTCAGAAGAACGATTAGAAAAATATTTAAAGGTTAAACCAGGAAGTGTTACACCTCTGGCTCTTATGAATGATGCAGATCATGCTGTAGAATTTTTCATTGACAAAGATGTGACTCGTGCGAAAAGCATAGGAGTCCATCCATTAGAAAATACCGCTACCGTATTTCTCTCTTACAAAGACTTAGATAAATTCCTTTGGGAATACGATGTAGAACCGGTCGATATTAAACTATAGAAACGAGGATATTTTTATGGCTAAAAATCCAATGGCCTTTATGCAGCTTGCCTCTCTCTGGGCAAGCTTTACAAGACGACATCCAAAATTCCCTGCTTTTTTGAAAGCAGCTTCACAGGCAGCAATGCAGGAAGGGTCTATTGTGGAAATACAAGTGACAACCCCAGATGGGAAGACCCTTACCTCTAATCTGAAAGTTGGAAAAGAAGATTTAGAGATGATTCGAACCATTCAGAAAATGCAGAAATAAATCTGTTTAATGAAACGCATAAAAAGTCTCAGATTCAACATACCTTTCACACTCACTTGACAGGTATGCGACCTGAGACTTCTTATTTTAATCTTTAATGACATTCGATACTACTGCTCTATAATCTTTTCCACCTGTTCCAGTGGAACATTACACTCCTCCGCAATCTGATGTGCACTTTTTCCCTCAGATTTCAATTTGAGAACTCTGAATACAAGTTCCAGTCCTTGCTGGATTCCTTGCTGAATTCCTTCTTGGATTCCCTGTTGGATTCCTTCTTGGATTCCTTCTTGTTTCCCCTGTTCCAGCCCTTTCTTCCGTGCTTCATCCTGAGCCAGTTTTATCGCACTGCCCATCAGCGTGTTATAGTCATGAATCGCCATTTCTCTGGCTTCATACTCATAACGTTTCTTTTCATCTGCACTAAGTTCAAATAAAGTATTTACTGCTTCTTCCATATATTCGTCCTGCTTTGCCATAGCCTCAAAATCCTCCTGTGTCTTCCCACTAAAGAATTCCATCCATTGAATAACTGTTCCACCGGATACCGCTTCACCGCACTTCATCCGAGCAAGCACCTTTGGTAATTTAGGAAGCTCAAGAACATGTAGTTCAAACAAATCCAAATATATCTCTCCCGTCTTAGTATTACACAGATTAATTTTGTGATAACACTCTTCACTTTCAGGGAATGAGACAAAATTCAACACGCCTACATGAATGCATTTCTTCAATTTATCGTATCCTTCGCCCTTTTGAAGCTGTCCGGTGTACATCTTAGCCAAATAGAACAGTACACGTTTATCCCAGAAAGCAAAATATTCCACCTGCATTTCTAAATCCATCTGCGCCCCATCATGAAGCAATACCTTCACATCCAAAATTGCGAGTTTCGCCTCTGCATAATCCCGTCTGGTCTCAGTCGGAAGCAATACAGTTTCTCGAATTTCTTCTGGATTTTTCCCCAAAACTCCTGCAATAAATCCCTTGCGCACTTTCGGATTCTGCATCAACTCTTTAAAACAGAAATCATTAGTCGGTAACATGATAAAATTGTCTTGATTATTCATTTTTATCCCTCTCGTTTTTCTATTTTCACGAGCAGGAATCACTCACTACCATTTTAGCATATTTTAAATGATTTCGATAGGACTACTGCTCATGAATTATTTTTTCGAGAGTATAACATGAATTCATAATCCTGTGGAAATTTCGATATTTTTAGAGTAATTTCGGCAAAATCAAGCGCTATATTTCAAAAGAGAAGGATTAACAGATTCCATCCACCATAATACTGATAATCTCTTCATTGGTCTCGCGCATGCCATCCTTACCAAGACGTCCCACGTTCTTAATCGTTGCGTCTGCTCCCTCTGTCACGATTCCGTCTCCGGCATAGAACTGCTGCCCCCGCTTATACATATTATAGCCAAGAATTCCTGCGTCTACCGATGCTGCAATTTTTGCTGCACAGGATGCCTTTGCCCCATCACATACAATACCAGATACAATCGCAAGTGCGTTGACAACCGTATGCGTAATATCCTCATAATCGCCACCACACAAATAAGCAATTCCGGCTCCGGCTGCTGCTCCTGCACACACCGCTCCACAATACGCACTGAGTCTTCCAATTCCGGTCTTCTGATGAATAGCGACCAGATTTGACAACACTAAGGCTCTGTAAAGCTGCTCTTCTGTGGACTTTAATTCACTCGCATACTCGATAACAGGAAGGGAACAAGTCATTCCCTGATTACCACTTCCAGAATTGATTACCACCGGAAGCTCACAACCATTCATTCTGGCATCGGAACCTGCCGCAGCCCTGGCTTTGGCTCTTGTGCGAATGTTATCTCCTTCCATGTCCAGCAGCACACTGCCAATATTCGCGCCATAATCTCCACGGAACCCCTCCTCCGAAATTGCCATGTTATACTTAATCTGGCGTTCGATCACTTCTCTTATATCTTCTATATCAACTGTATTGGCAAAATCCCAGATATGTTCCATATCAAGCAGACTTCGATCCGTCAGTCCCGATTCCGCTTCCCCATCCACTTTTTCCTCAAACAGGATTTCCCCGTTTTTCTCAATCAAAACAATATTCGTATGATAATTGACAATCCGCACCTTCGCATAATCCGACCCTTTTGAAACACGAACGCCTATCTCGAAAGTAAATCCATTGTCCACATGGCGCACTTCAATTGTCCTCGTGGCAAGAAATTCCTTCATTTCTTTAATCTGTTCCTCGGTTACTTCTGCAATAACCTCCAGTTCTTTTTCCGGCTTTCCTGCTATAATCCCGGCTGCCGCCGATGCAGGAATCCCTTTCATATGGTTGGTATTCGGCACAATGACTGATTTTACATTCTTGATAATGCTTCCACTTGCTTCAATTGTTACTTTATCCGGGAGGCTTCCGAGTGCTTCCCGTGCCTTTGCCGCCGCATAGGCAAGTGCAATTGGCTCCGTACATCCCATGGCAGGAATCAGTTCCTCCTTTAATGTCTGAATATATGTACTGTATCTCTTATCTGTTTTATCCATACGTTTTCCAAGCTCCTTCTCCTAATTACATTCTAACACACACCATTTTATACTGCAAATATCTGGCTATTGCTTATTTTTATATATAACATCATTTATTTTCTCTTTGATTCAGTTTCTCAGGTCGCCAGTTTCCTTTCCATGTATATAGAATCATAGCAACTGCACCCACGAACCATGACAGTGGATAGGATGCAAAAATCCATTTCATACCGCCAAATAATCTTAATGTAAGCTGAATCCAGATAATGCGGAAAACACAAAGCGACATTAAAATGATCACCATTGGCGGAATGGTTTTCCCCGTTCCCCTGACTGTTCCTGCAAGCACATGAATAATTGCAAGCAGAAAATAAAACGGACAGAAAAATTTCAAAATATAACAACCAAGTTCAATTACTTCTGCCTCATTTACAAATACACCTATAATCTGCCGTCCAAACACCAGAATACCCGCACTACTCAAAATGGTATACCCCACTCCCATTGCAAGGGCTGTCCACATTCCACGCCTTACCCGTTCGTACTGTCCTGCCCCTACATTCTGCCCCGTAAATGTCGTTGCCGCCATACTGAAGCTTAACACCGGCAAGATGTTAAATCCATCAACCTTCACATAAGCTGCAAATGCTGCCATCAGAACTGCCCCAAAGTTGTTTACACTGGACTGGATGATAACATTTGAAAAGGAAATCATCATATTCTGGATCCCTGTCGGAATCCCTACCTTAATAATTTTCCCTGAGGTTTTCTTATCCACTCGGATTTTTCGCAATTCCAACCGGTACATATCCTGACTTTTCATCATAAATCGCAGGATAAAGATAAATGACAAAAACTGCCCAATATCCGTTGCAAGTGCAACTCCTTCCACACCCATATGAAACACTACCACAAACAGCCAGTCAAATACTACATTTGACCCTGCCGCAATCATCAGATATTGCAAGGCTTTTGCCGAATTACCCACTGCATTTAAAATGCCTGCCGCAAAGTTATATACCACTGAGAAAAAGATACCCGCAAAATAAATTCTCAGATACAGGGATGAAGCCGGCAAAATATCTGCCGGTGTTCCCATCAATTGCAGTAGCCCAGGAGTAAACAACACTCCAATTGCTGTCATTATAAGCCCCGCTATAGCCGAAATTGCAATCGTTGTATGTACCGCCACATCCATTCCATCCTTGTCCTTCGCTCCGTAAAACTGAGAAATTACAATTCCGGCTCCGGCAGATGCTCCCACACAAAACGCCAACAACAAGTTAATGAGTGCCCCTGTGGAGCCAACCGCTGCAAGGGCATCACTTCCTATATAATTTCCTACAATAATCGAGTCTACCGTATTGTATAATTGCTGAAACAGATTTCCCAGAATCAAAGGAATGGAAAACTTCACAATTTGTTTAAATATATTTCCTTCGGTCATAAATCTTTCCCTCAAAATCTTTCCAATATATTTCCTGCTCATCCATAAGCATATATCCATGGTAACTGTTTTCCTTTGGAATGGACACAGAACCTGGATTCATATAAATATAGTTTTCGTATTCTACGCACTTCGGCACATGGGTATGTCCGCAGAGCAAAATATCCCCTTTCTGTAATTTAGGTGGGTTCTGTTCCCCAAATACATGACCGTGGGTTGCGTAAATCACATGTCCGCTCATTACCAGAATCGCATAATCTGCCATAATCGGAAATTCAAGCACCATCTGGTCTACCTCCGTATCACAATTTCCACGTACACAGAGAAGCTTGTCCTTTCTAGCATTTAACAGATCAATTACCTTTTTCGGCTGATAATCTCTCGGCAAATCATTTCGCGGTCCATGATATAATATATCCCCAAGGAGCAGTAAACGGTCCACTTCTTCCCTGTCAAAAGCTTCCAGCATTTTCTTGCAATAATATTCTGAACCATGAATATCAGATGCTATCATCCACTTCATTCTCATATCCTCCAAAATTCATCATCCACTTGGTCATAATACCATTTATTTTATCATAACATCTTTTATTTTTATTGTTAAGTTGAAAAAATACTGATATCAAAATTTAGTAACAAATTCTTAAGAAGTTTTAGAAATACTTTCCATTTATGACACATGCGATTCACATTTGCTAGATATAATACAATCATCAAATAAATGAAGACGGTAATTGTGCTGATGATAACCTCGTATGGTTGCCGGACTTCGACTAAAAATAACGAGTAGTTTACATAGATTACAGCCCGGTGTGTTATCACACCGGGCTGAACTGATTTGCCTGAACTGTTTTATATTGGGAGCTTGCAAAAGCAAGCCTCCCATCGTTTTTCCTTATTTATAACTTATAAATTTTTTACCTGCAGGGCACGAATTGCATTTAACACTGCAAGTACCATAACCCCTACATCTGCAAAGATTGCCCACCACATATTGGCAACACCAAGTGCAACAAGTATCAGGCATGCAAATTTGACAAATAATGCAAATACAATGTTCTGATATACAATTCCAATGCATTTTCTTGAAATCTTAATTGCTTTTGCAATCTGTAACGGTTCATCATCCATCAGAACAATGTCTGCCGCTTCAATAGCCGCATCAGAACCCATAGCTCCCATGGCAATACCAATATCCGCTCTGGTAAGCACCGGTGCATCATTGATTCCGTCACCTACAAATGCAAGTTTTGCTTTTTCGGATTTTCTTCCAAGTAATTCTTCTACTTTTGCCACCTTATCTGACGGAAGCAGTTCACTGTGAACTTCATCAATACCAAGGGATGCAGCCACACTGTCTGCCACACGTTTGGTATCACCGGTAAGCATGATGGTCTTTTCTACTCCGGCTTTCTTAAGCGCTGCGATTGCTTCTTTAGAATGTTTCTTGACAATATCAGAAATCACAATATGCCCTGCATACTCGCCATCAATGGCAATGTGTACAATTGTTCCGATACTGTGGCAATCCTGATAAGCAACACCAAGCTTCTTCATCAGTTTGCTGTTACCTGCTGCCACTCTCTTTCCATCTACAGTTGCCACGATACCGTGTCCACTGATTTCCTCAATATCCGATACTCTGTCTCTGTCAATTTCTTTTCCATAAGCTCTCTGAAGACTCTTACTGATTGGATGTGACGAAGCACATTCTGCAAGTGCAGCATATTCCAGAATCTGGGCTTCTTCCATCTTATTATGATGAACACCGCTTACTTCAAATACACCTTGTGTCAGAGTGCCCGTTTTATCGAAAACAACATATTTTGTCTGAGACAATGTTTCAAGGTAATTGGAACCTTTCACCAGAATACCTTCTTTACTTGCACCACCGATTCCTGCAAAGAAGCTAAGCGGAACGCTTACTACAAGGGCACACGGACAGCTTGTTACAAGGAAAGCAAGTGCTCTGTAAATCCATGTTCCCCACATCGGGTCTGCACCCACAAACAACAATCTCACAACCGGCGGAATCACTGCCAGTGCCAGGGCACTGTAGCATACAAACGGAGTATATACCTTTGCAAATCTGGAAATAAAATTCTCGGAACGGGATTTGTGGGAACCCGAGTTTTCTACCAATTCCAAAATCTTAGATACGGTAGACTCTCCAAATTCCTTTGTTGTCTGCACCTTCAGTACCCCGCTCATATTGATACATCCACTAATGATTTCGTCGCCTTCTTTTACATCTCTTGGAATGCTTTCGCCTGTCAGTGCACTGGTATTTAAACTGGAATTTCCTTCTGCTACAATACCATCAATCGGCACTTTTTCGCCTGGCTGCACTACAATACTACTTCCAATTTCCACTTCGTCAGGGTCAACCTTCTCCAGTGTTCCATCTCGTTCGATATTGGCATAATCCGGGCGGATATCCATCAGTGCACTGATGTTTTTACGGCTCTTTCCGACAGCGTAGCTCTGGAATAATTCTCCAATCTGATAGAACAACATAACGGCAATTGCTTCATTATAATCACCGCTCTTTTCATAAATAGCAAGCGCAAAGGCTCCTACCGTAGCGATTGCCATCAGGAAATTCTCATCAAACACCCGCCTGTTCCGAATCCCTTTGAATGCCTTTTTTAAAATATCATAACCAATGACACCATATACAACTAGATAACAGACCAGTCTCACAATTCCTGTTACCGGAATAAAATACAGTGCAATCAGCATAACGGTCGCAATGCTAATACGTGTCAGCATTTTTTTCTGCTTCTTATTCATTCCTTTATTCCTCCTCCGACAATTAAACATTCGTTTAATTGTTCTCCTGAAAATTGCACCCTCCTGAAACTCAGGCAGGGTGCCGTTCGTTCATATTTTATATTGAAAATTCACTAAAATTCGATTTCACAATCAGGTTCTACTTTGCGGCAAGCTTTGAATACTTCTGTCATAACAGCTTTTGCATCCTGCCCTTCTTCAAATGTTACGGTCATCTTCTGTGTCATAAAGTTTACAACTGCATCTGCCACTCCTGCTGTTTTCTTTGTTGCTTCTTCCATCAAGTTTGCACAGTTTGCACAGTCTACTTCGATTTTGTATGTTTTCTTCATAACAGGTTCGTCCTTTCTCTTCTTACACTTTCTTTTTGTTAAACAATTAAATAATCGCTTAATTCTTATGTTCACACTATATCTAAATTGGTTAAAAAAATCAATCCCTTTTTACCGAACCTTTCCACTTGGGCTAATGATATTTCCTTTCGGACTATTTTTCATTGTTCTTTTAAAAAAGAGGGATTATACTATATCTAAATGTACTCAAGCAAAAACGATAGAAGGGAGTTTTATGAGTATGACTTCAACGATTCTTCCACATGACCATAAGAATATCGCTGCCTCTGAACGTATGATTACAGGCATTGCAAGCACAGAAGATTTCCAGATAGTGGCAGACTATTTCAAGCTGCTCAGTGACGGAAACCGGGTGCGGATTTTCCTTCTGCTGTGCCACTGCGAAGAATGTGTCATCAATATTTCTGCCATGATGGACATGAGCAGTCCTGCTGTATCTCATCATTTACGTCAGTTAAAAGCAGTAGGTCTTATCACCAGCAAGCGTGATGGAAAAGAAATGTATTATAAAGCTGCTGACACGGAAGAGGCACATCTTCTTCACAAGGCCATCGAAAAATTAATGCGTATTACCTGTCCGGGCAACCAATTTGCCGAACACTAATTTGTAGAAACGGAGATTCTTTTTATGGAACTGAGCACTTTAGAGCGAAAGAAAGTGATTTGTACACACTGCAATGCCGGTCATGCACGCACTTATTTGATATCCGACGGAATCGAATTATCCTATTTTACCTTAACTTCAGAAACCACAAAATTTTGCCATGCCCCACTGCCTCATGTCATTGAAATTAACTATTGTCGTGCAGGACGCATTGGCTGGAAGCTTGGCAACGATGCTTCTGTTTATCTCGGTCCCGGTGATTTCTGTATCCACACAATGGAAACCTGCGCCCATTCACAGGTTACACTTCCAACCGGCTCTTATGAGGGCATGACCATTTGTATTGATTTAGAAACGCTTGCCAAACAACCGCCTGAATTGCTGGCAGGAACCGAGCTTACCTTGGAACCTCTGCTGGATAAATTCTGCAAGAACCACATTTTTTCTTCCTTTGCCGGAAATGAAAAAACAGATGCTATCTTCCAGGGATTTTATGACCAGCCCCAGGCATTTCAACAACCATATCGCATAATCAAAACATGGGAATTGTTGTTATATCTTGGGAAAATGAATCCGCAGCGAACGCAGAGGTTAAATGAATATCAGGCTGAACAGGTTACTTTAATCCGCCAGATTCATGCTCAATTGATACAGAATCTGGACAAGCGTTTTACGATTGAAGAACTGTCCAGACAATATCTGATTAATACCACAACATTGAAAAATGGTTTCAAAGCTATTTACGGAACTTCCATTGCTGCCCATGTCAAAATGCATAGAATGGAGTATGCCGCGAAATGTTTGAGGGAAACTTCCGCCCCTGTTACCACCATCGCAAAAGAAGTCGGCTATGACAGCCAGAGTAAGTTTACCTCTGCTTTCAAAGATATCTACCATATGACCCCCAGAGAATACAGGCAGCAACATTCTTGATTTTCAGAAACACAAAAAAACAACGGTCACTCACACTGGCATTCCTGTCAGTATGAGTGACCGCTGTTCTCATCTATAAATGTTCCTAAGCCTATGAATGTAATACTCCTGAATGTGCTCCGGCAATCCACCTCTCTTTTTGAGCGATTGCACTGATTTTCTCTTTGCATTTACTATATTTTATCATACCATATGCCGATAAGATAATCATACCTGCAAAGATGATTCTTGCATTTCCAAACATCTCTCCACGGACTTCAAAATAAATGTCCGCAATCAGGAAAAATGCTAAGAAAACGCCAAATAACATTAATTTGTATTTTCTATACCAATTTGTATCTTTCATGGTTCAGCACTCCTTTCCTTTTCTATCTAGAGTATAAGTCATTCCTCTTTTTTTGTAAAATTCAATTTTGGAGCATATAAGCATTCCATTTAGGAATGGTTAGTGCTACAATAATAGGGAGGAGGTTACTTATGAACGATAAAGACTATGTAATCATTTCCACACTTGGCGAAACGAGGAACATTACCCGTGCTGCGGAACATCTTTTTATGACCCAGTCCGCTCTTTCAAAGCGTATTAAACTGATTGAGCAGGAATTCGGCTGTGAATTATTGATTCGAACTCATCAGGGAATTTTCTTTACAGATGCCGGTGAACAAGTTCTTGCATTTTGCCGAAACACGGTCGCTGGATTAAATACAATCAAACAACAATTAGAAACAGAAACAAGTCAGATATCTGGTACTCTGAGAATCGGCTACTCAATCAGTTACGGAACCTACCGCCTTGCCGAGCAGCTTACCGCTTACCACGAAACCTACCCCCATGTCCATCTTCAGGTCAGCACAGACCAGAGCAGTCAGCTCTATAATCAAATGCTAGATGGTACTCTCGACCTTGCTATTATCCGTGGAGAATACAACTGGGATGGTCCGAAATATTTGCTTGCTAGGGAGCGCGTATATGTTGCTTCTTATAATATGAGCGAACAGAATCTGTCAGATAATCTTTATATCAACCGTAAAACGGACCCTTATCTGACAAACCAAATGATTAAATGGCTTCGGGAGAAAAATCTACATTCTAATATATCGCAAATCTGCGTCGACAATATTACCACCTGTCGACAGTTGGTAGACTCCGGCATAGGTTGGGCTATTTTACCGGAAATCGCACTGGAAGATTTTTCCGGTGAGAAAAAAGCACTTTATTTTAATGATGGCACTCCGTTTATTCGATGCACCTACATTTTTGTTCAAAATGGAGCAATCCAATTGCCACAAATCAAATGTTTTATTGATTTGGTTACAAAAAAATACAAAGCACCACTCTGATCTAATTCAAAGTGGTGCACTGTTTCAATAAATCTAATACTTTTTCTTTATCCTTCGGGAAACTTCCCATTACGGTATACTTATCCATCACAGTCGTATCTGCAAAAATTCCCTGAAAATTTTCCAACCTTTCAACCATGCTTATCACTTCCTGCAGACGTCTTTCCAAACTTACTGGATGGAACTCTCCCCTCCGGCACATTTCGTATAAAGGGGTATTCTCCCACACCTTTAATCCCATTAACCAGACTCTCTCGGGGTTTGTTTCATCAATAAATAATGCCGTATCTCTTGCATGGACATCAGACAGTTCCACTCCCCCAAGTCCCGGTATTGCGGTAAATGAGTAGGTAATTCCCGCCATTCGAAGCATATGACATGCCTCTTTTCCTTGTTTTGCAGTAACCCCTTTATTCATCTTTAAGAGTACTTCATCATTTCCCGATTCCAATCCTATATGCAAATGGCAGATTCCATGTTTGCGTAAAACCTGCAGTTCCTGCACGCTTTTTTGCAAAACATCATCAAACCGGGCATACATACTTACTTCCTCTATCCATGGAAGATACAAATGAATATATTCCAGAATACTCAACAGCTTTTGTGTATTCATAACAAAAGGGTTCTCTCCAAGCAAAAAAACTCTTGTTTTCCCTTGTGCATACGGAATCAGAAGTTTTACCTTTTCCTCTATTTCCTGCAGGGAAAATATGTGAAACTGATCCCTTGAAAAATCGCAGAACGCACACTTATGCCAGCTACATCCCAGTTCCACCTCCAAAAGTGCACTATCCTTTTCCCAAAATGGACGATATATCTCTTTCCCCGTGTACAATTCCATAAATATCACCTTTTTCCATATCACGAGTTACCTGACACTTAAATCAACCTTCATTCTCTATGCTTCGACTTGCTATAGAATGTACTCCATCTGTCTTTCCTTCGTCTTCATTCCCATTTTTTCATAAAATTTTTCTGCCGAAGTATTTCCCTCCCATACATTAAGAGTTACTTCATAACATCCCAATTTTTTTGCTTCACTCTTTACATATTCAAATAATGTCCGACCAACATGCTGGCCTCTGGTGTTTTTGTCAACACATAAATCATCAATAAACAGAGAAGTAAACTGTACCATATTATTGGAAAATGGTTGCTTTTTCAATTGACAGAATGCATATCCCAAACACCTGTCATTCTCATCTACTGCTACATAAATCGGTTTCGTCTCCTCTTTCAATATATCAATAAGCTCTGCATTCGTATATTTCGTAGTGTTTGGAATAAAAATGTCGGGTCTTATATCTGCGTGAATCTGAAGTACCTGACCCAAAAGTTCCATAATCTGAGGAATATCTCTTTCTTCAGCTTTTCTAATCTTCATTTTACTTTTGCTCCTCTCGTACTCTGCATTGTTCATTTATATTTCATTACTCACAGTATACTCTATTTTGATAAATGTTCAAAGGTGTCCAAACTTTTTATAGCAAAAAATAAGAGAAACGCTGTAAATACAACGCTTCTCCCACTTTTTAACTAATGCCGCAGACCGGAATCGAACCGGTACGGGAGTATAAGTCCCGCAGGATTTTAAGTCCTGTGCGTCTGCCAGTTCCGCCACTGCGGCAAGAGATGCTCAAACGGTTTTCTCCGAAAAGCATACGTGCTCTGCACTGTCTTTTCTAACCTCGCATCAATGGGCGGAGGTGGATTCGAACCACCGAAGCAAGTTGCAGCAGATTTACAGTCTGTCCCCTTTGGCCACTCGGGAATCCACCCATATGTCTCTTGACAATGATTATTTGTATCATAATCGCCGTTCGCCGCTCGCACTGAACAAGCTCCGCTTGCTCCTGCTCGCTAACGCTCACTATATCACATTTTCCCCCAAAAAACAAGAGTTTCTTTTCCCCTTAAGTAAACTATAATGAACTTATCAACTTATGAACGGGGGTTCATCAATATGAGCATGGAAAATATGGTAGAACAGCTCATCCGTGAGAAAGAGCTGGAGCGAAGCGGTAATATCGCCACTGGCCATGAACAAGTAAAAGTAAACTGGGGTAAGACCTTGGCCATGAATCTGGTTGGTATGCGTGGTTCTTCTGTATCTGTTGGAAGATACTTTTTATTCTATTTTACCAGAGAGGGCATCGGGCTTGTAGAATACCATGGTAAAACACTGGGAGGTGGTATCGATGATCTGCTTCCCTGGGAAGAAATCTCTGATTTCCGCGTCAAAAAGGGCGCACTGGAAAATGATATGAAGTTCACCTATCAAGGTCAAAAATTCCATATGAAGCTTTCAAGAATGATAGTTACTGACCCATGGGTGAAAGAGAACATGGAAAATCTGATGGAACACAACTTCTTCTGTCCTACCAGATAACCCATTAATATTTTCTGTCAAATCAAAAATATCGGGAGTCGATTTTGTTATTGTACTTTATCGGCTCCCGTTTTGTTTTAATTAGAAAATGCCCACATTCCCTTGGTCTGGTCGAGCAATTCCTGAGCATCCCATTTTGTCTGTGTACGCACCTTGCTGTTCGGATCATTCACCAAGACTTTCCCATCTTCAGTAACTCCTGCCAATACAATAAAGTGGCCCTGTGTTGTGAAAGTTCCCTCTTTCATACTGCAGATAACCGGATGCCCACTTTCCAATTCCTGCAAAATGGCAGATGCTGACCAGCTTTTCATCTGCCATGACTGAAATCCCATCTGGGCCGGTCCCTTCTCCATTAAGTCCCACGTTGTTCCCGTATCGGGAAGGTATGTCCCAATTTCCATACTGATATCGGCCACTTTCTTTGGCGTATAAGAAGTGTCTCCGGTAAGCCCAACTGCCACCATTGCCAGACAAGTCGGCCCACATCCATCTATCGCAATCTGTTCCTCTCCATACTTTGCATATCCCCATGTAGATGTCCACTGATAAAATATCGGAATCTGACCATGCATTTCGTATTGTTCTAAGTCAACTGGTTCCAATGCAATCTGATTGATTTCCTCTTCTGACTTTTTCATATACTCCGGATATTCAACAACCCAGTCTATGGTTTCCGGCTGTGCAATCATGTGCTCCAGCAACCAATCAGGGTAATCTTGCATGTTCAGTAAAATTGTTTCTATCTGTGGATATGTCTCATACAAAGTCCGCAACTCATCTCCATATGCAGATTCCGTAAGCGCAGTTTCAATTGTATCTAATCTCTCTTGTTCTACTCTTTCTTGTTCTTCTATCTTCTGCTGTCTGGCAGCTTCCTGCTTCTGTTTTTGTTTCCATTCTTTCCATGAATAACTTCCTATGGCAAGAATGATAACAGCTGCCGTTATACCAATCATTACCACAATTAAATTTCTATTATGTTTCCAGTGTAATTCTCTTTTGTCCATTACCCTTTATTCTCCCCTGTTTCTGTAACAGTAACACTTTATCACAAACTTTCTTTCCTGCACAACCCTTTCTCGTGGATTTACAGATTTTTCATATTTATTTTTCAGTGCATTTATCTTTGCCAAAATCCTATATTTCCGGTAGACTCCCCTATTTCCAATGAAATGACCTTGGCAATCCTCATTCTCTTATGTTATAATATCCCTGCTTATTCATTATGACGAGAACCTGCATAGTTCTCGGGAAAGGACATCATATTTATGTGTGGATTTACTGGTTATTACGGTAAGGGTGATTTTAATAGACAAGAGATTATAGATAAAATGGGCGAAATGATTATTCATCGTGGCCCGGACAGTGCCGGAAGTTATGTTGATGAAAACGTGGCACTTGGCTTCCGTCGTCTTAGTATCATTGATTTGGAGGGTGGGACACAGCCAATTCACAGTGCCGATGGAAAACATGTCATTATTTTTAACGGTGAGATTTATAACTACCGTGAATTACGCAAGGATTTGATTGAGAACCACGGATGCGAGTTTCAGACCAACTCAGATACAGAAGTAATTCTCCAGACTTACAAGGTGTATGGTGAAAAGACAGCTTCTATGCTCCGTGGAATGTTCGCATTTGTAGTCTACGATAAAGAAAATCATACCATGTATGGAGCAAGAGACTATTTTGGAATCAAACCATTTTATTATGCAAATATGAATGGAAGCTTATTATTTGGTTCTGAAATCAAATCTTTTCTCGCACACCCACACTTCCATAAGGAAGTAAATAAAGACGCTCTGAAAATGTATTTGATTTTCCAGTACACACCGCTTCTGGAAACCATGTTCAAGGGTGTGTACAAATTGGAACCTGGAACTTATTTCACATATGATGGAAAAGATTTTAAAACAACCAAATACTTTGACCCTACTTACAATAAGAAAGACCGTGGTTTCGAAGAAACTGTAAAGCTTATCGGAGAAACCATCCAGGAATCGGTAGACTACCATCAGATTAGTGATGTAGAAGTTGGTTCTTTCTTATCAGGCGGTGTAGATTCCAGCTATATTGCATCCACTGTAAAACCTATGAAAACTTATTCCGTTGGTTTTGAAGTAGCTGGATTTGATGAAACAATCTATTCGAAAGAATTGTGTGAAATCCTTCATATGTCAAATGCGAAGAAAGAAATTTCTTCTGATGAGTTCTTCGATGTACTCCCGGAAGTACAGTATCACTCCGATGAACCTCATGCTAATCTTTCTGCAGTTCCACTTTACTTCCTGTCCCAGCTCGCAGCACAAGATGTAAAGGTTGTCCTAAGCGGTGAAGGTGCTGATGAATTGTTTGGCGGATACGATGCTTATAAAGAGAGTAAATCAGGTGACTTCTATCGTAAAGTTGTTCCTGCTTCTGTTCGTAAGAAATTAGGAACATGGGCAAAGAGTAAGCCAGACCACAGAGGCTTGAACTTCTTGAAGAGAAATGCCCTTGACCTGGAAGATGAATATATTGGACAGGCTTTCATCATGGACAACGAAGAAGCCAATGAAGCTCTTTCAGATGCATACAAGAGTAACCTGAGATATCAGGATATCACAAAGCCTTATTTTGACCGCATGAAAGATGCCGATGTACTTCACAAAAAACTGTTCCTTGATATGCATTTATGGCTTCCAAATGATATTCTTCTGAAAGCAGACAAAATGACAATGGCTCATTCCTTGGAACTTCGTGTTCCATATCTGGACAAGAAAGTCTGGGAAGTGGCACGGACTTTGGACTCCAGTCTCTGTGTAGATGGACAGGAAACCAAAAAGGCATTCCGTGCTTCTGCGCTGAATCATATCCCAATGGATTGGGCAAAGCGTAAGAAGATGGGATTCCCCGTTCCACTGCGTGTATGGCTTCGCGAAGATAAATATTATAAACGCGTCAAGGAAATGTTTGAGAGAGATTTCGTCAGTGAATTCTTTGACCAGGCTGTTATCTTAAAATGGTTAGAGGACCACAAGAACAAAGTTGGAAATTACCAGAGAAAAATTTATACGGTTTACGCTTTCTTATTATGGTATGAACAGTACTTCATTGTAAGACAGTAGAATTTAAAACTATTTTTTAAAAGGATGGCTCCGTCTTAATGGTCCATCCTTTTCTCATATCCTTATATCAGTTGAAAACTCTTCAATATAAAAAGCCACATTGTAAGCGTAAATGCACTAAACATAGTTGTAAGCATAACAACACTAGAACTAAGCACCCCTTCATGCCCCATATTCTTCGCCATTACAAAACAACTCACTGTTGTTGCCGAGCCAAGCATCACAAGAATCGCCACCAGTTCTTCATTCCGAAAGCCCAATCCGACTGCCATTGGTAAAAATATTGCAGCAAATCCAATCAGTTTAAAGAAAGTTGCCGTAATGGCCGGCTTCAGTTTCTTAAATGCTTTGTTAAATTCAAAGGTTGCTCCCATGGACATAAGTCCCATCGGTGACGCAATCGCTCCTACTTTCGATACTGTCTTACTTAAAATTACAGGCATTGGGAGCCTTAATGCCGACCACAATAAACCAATCACAATTCCAATAATAATTGGATTTGTAACAATACCCCTTGCAGTCTTTTTGATTAATGCCTTATCCATCCCCTTACGTTCTGGTTGAAAAAATGACAAGGCAATTACCGCCATAATATTATAAAGCGGAACACTTCCAATAATCATAAGCGGTGCCATTCCCGCATTTCCATAAATATTTTGAATAAAAGCAATACCAAGAAGGGCTGCACTGCTTCGATAAGAAGATTGTATAAACTCGCCCTGGATGCCCTTATCCTTCCACAGAAATGAAATTCCAGTTACAAGTCCAATACTTGCCACCGTAACGAAAAAGCAAAAGAGTACGAACTTCATGTTCCATATCGCTTCGAATTTTACAGTAGCCAAATCTTCAAATACCATAACCGGAAGCGGTATCAGAAAAACAAACCGGTTCATTTCCATTGCAAACGACTCACTAATCCACCCTATTTTCTGAAAAAACAGTCCTAATACCATCAATAAAAATATCGGTACTGTTGCATTCAGACTAAAAATTAAATTCTCCATTCCTTCTTCCTTCTCTATTGTGTATTTATTTTCTCATGTCATTAAACTCGTTGTGTTTTCTCTATCCTGTGCTTATAATAATGTTGGGAGCAAAAGCTCCCAACTATTAAAACCCGAAAGGAAAATGCCTATGAAATCTCTTTCACTTCATCAATATCCAGATAACAAAAAAATGCTCTATAATCTTGTGAACCTCCAGCTCAAAGGGCTTATCGACCAGGTTCCTCATAAAATAGCAAACCTTGCCAATGCTTCCGCACTACTCGGACAGGCATTAAAAGACATTAATTGGGTCGGTTTCTATCTGTTAGAAGATAACCAGTTAATTCTCGGACCTTTTCAGGGCAAACCAGCCTGTATCGAAATTCCTGTGGGCAATGGTGTCTGTGGTACTGCTGTCCTGAATGATGAAGTCATGCTAGTAAAAAATGTACATGAATTTCCCGGTCACATTGCCTGCGACAGTGCTTCTAATTCTGAAATTGTGCTTCCCATTCACGCAAATGGCAAAGTTGTCGGTGTATTGGATATTGACAGTCCTCTGCTTGCCCGCTTTGATGAAGATGATAAAAATGGACTTTCTGGATTTGTAAAAATTTTGGAACAGATATTCTAACTCTGAGTCTGGGATTCCCGTTCATCCAGATATTCCTGATACAAATCCAGCGTCATCTGTGATTCTTCTACAGTCCTTCCCTTAAACTGGGGCAGGACTTCATTTGCGTACCATTTTTCTTCCAGACACTTCTTCATCCATCCTACCAGATTATTGATATATGTCTGCTGTTTTGCCATGGCAAATGCTTTCTTTATGGATTCTACATCCTGGTCTGCAGCCAAAATCAATGTCTTAATGTCCTGTATTGTAATTGGTTCATTTCCAAAAATATCTGCCACCTCCAGAATGAGTCCCTCCTGGATTCCCGGCTGCTTTGCTTCCAGGACATCAGGAATAATCTCCAACATCTCGTCCCCCCGGATTCTCCATAAATCAGAGTGATGTGTACAATTCAGGTTTTTCCTCACCTTAAATCGTATTCCTGTTACTTTGCCGCCCTTTCCACTCTTCACCGGCTCATAATCAAAGCAAATTTCGGAATAATTGGATTCTTCCAGTTCTTTCTTTGCAACCTCCAGCACTTTTCTTCGAAAATTGCGCCAGTCTTCAAAAGAAGCATCTTTAATTTCCTCTATTGCCTCATCAAATCTTCCCTGTTCAACTAAACGTTTTACCGTCTTAGATGCATTGGCATCTACCACATTTAACGTGAATTTCAATTCTGACAAAGAATAAGGAGCTTTCGGAGGTCGTGGGACAATAATCTCGTCACTTGCTTCTTTCTCGAAGCGATAATACTGTGTGCGAAGGATTTCGTAAATACGAGTCGTAAACAAAGACTTAAATGAACAAAGCACATCCAGACTCATTCTCGTATAATCCTTCTTCAAATTGTAAATATGCGGCTTCATTTCCTTCGTAAAACGTGTTGTAAACACACCATCACGATATTCACACTTGTTCACTACATTGAACATGATAAAATTCTCTTTCCCCTCATCCTCAATGCTGACAACATGTCCCAGCGTCTCCTTCGAAGCATCCCTCAATCTTGTATAAATAGAGTTGCCACTGATATGCAAATAATTTTTTACATCCTTCGTAGTAACCCTGGCAATCAATTCCCCATCCTCAATCACCGCTTTGGCAATCGCAATATTCAAGAGCTTTCTTTCGAACAACGAGGTACTTGATTTGCTTTCAATCAATACATTTGATCTGGAAACCATTTCCTGCCTTTGATTCTTTTTTTCCTTATCTCGATTTTCCATTACTCCCATGTCTTTCCCCTTATTCTTTTGTAAATAAAGCCCCTTTCTCTTTTCGTGTACCTTTTAGGTGTATTCGCAAAAATATATTGAAACATGTGTACCTTTTAGGTAATTCAATACCCTTATCCACGTATGAATATCCTTTTTTTGTGTACTTTTCAGGGTAATCTTTCCCTTTTCGTGTACCAAACAGGTAAATGCTTTGGTAAATATCGTGTACCAAAGCGGTACACTTTCTTCAACATCCTATATTTTCAACAAAAAACCGCTTTTTGTGTACTTTTCCGGGTGGTCTTCCTCTTTTTGTGTACCAAAACGGTTATTCAATATCTATGAATTGTGTACCGAATAGGTACACTGCATATGGTGATTATACCTAAGATACCTGCATTTGTAAAGAAGAAAATCGAACTTTTGTTCTTAGTGTACTTTTAGGGTTATTAACCTAACCTCAAAAGTACACTTCTTTGACCCAAAAGCTACACAAGTTACACCTCTTTTGTACACTTCTTTACCCCAAAAGCTACACAAGTTGCACCTCTTTTGTACACGAAAAGGTCCTAAAAAGCGCTTATTTACAGGCTTTACAGGACCTTCTAATATAAAACAAATATAATTTAAAATATGTTGTTGTTATCTTTATTATATATAGATATGTAACAGACTTAAAAGATTGGAAACCACCTAATCATTTCAAAGCTGATTGACAGGGATTAAACCCGACCCTATATAATTATAAAGATACACCCAAAAAGTACACAAGAAATATTTATACAACAAAAAATGCCACCCCTGATACTTACTATCAAAAGCGACATCTTTCCAGTGCGCCTTCAGGGACTCGAACCCTGGACAAATAGATTAAGAGTCTACTGCTCTACCAACTGAGCTAAAAGCGCATATCTTATTTCGAACACGTATGTTATTATATAACGTTCCTGATAAAAATGCAAGTGTTTTTTACTATTAATTTAATTTTTTTTACACAAAATATATTTTTATAAAATACTTTTCAATTCTTTCTGAATAGTGTAAAATGAATGAGGTTGTCACAACTAGGAAGAGGAAAAATTATGAGATTACGTAATATACCGGGGGCTCCTGATTATCTCGCATCACATCCCCTTGTAATAAAAAATGAAACCCGTTATCGCGGAACCTGGAAGGAAACCTTCGAGCATCCTGAAAATCCCATTCATATCGAAATAGGAATGGGTAAGGGACAGTTTCTGCTTACCATGGCTAAGGAAAATCCCAATATTAACTATATCGGAATTGAGCGTTATTCCAGTGTTCTTCTCCGTGCTTTGGAGCATTATGATACTGACGAGGCGTATCAGGATGTCACTAATATGCGGTTTATCTGTATGGATGCACAAAATCTCCCAGAAGTATTTTCAGTCGGTGAAGTGGACAAAATATATCTGAACTTCTCAGATCCATGGCCAAAAGCACGCCATGCCAAGAGACGTCTTACCTCTCGTCAATATTTCGAGCGCTATGAAAAAATTCTGGCATTTGATGGTGTAGTCGAATTCAAAACAGATAACCTTGCTTTATTCGAATTTTCTCTGGAAGAAGTAGATGCCGCCGGTTGGGTAATCCTAGCCAAAACATATGACCTGCACAATGATCCAATGTTGAATCGCGGAAATGTTATGACCGAATACGAAGAGAAATTTTCGGGAATGGGACATCCTATTCACAAATTAATTGCTATGAGAAAATAATCCAAGCTGCCTGACTGTACTTCATACACAGGCAGTATTTTTTTGCATATAATACAGTAAAAACTTCTTGAGGAATTGTTATGCAGATGCATCGAAAATATTGCCGTTCTTTTCGCTCTTTTTTCTGTTGTAACAAGCGATTAAATCATCGCCTGCTATGTTTTTATCGTTCACTTTCAGAAGTAAGTCATATCTTAAATCCCAAATGTAAACCCTGATATAAAAGGAGACTTTTATTATGAATATCCCAATCATCCATCCAAATGCGTTAAATGAAATCTCACGTGAGCCAGGCCCGGTTGTTGTAGAATTTTTTGCTGACTGGTGTTCAAAGTGTGCTATGATGAGCGATATTTTTCTACGAATTGCCATGCGTCATCAGCATAATATTACCTTCAAAAGAGTCAATATCGAAATTTCCCAAAAAGTGGCAGATGAACTTGGCATTGAAATTGTTCCTACCTTTATCGTGTACCAAAAAGGTGAAATTCTCGGCTATACTTCCGGTGTTTTAGCAGAAGAAGTATTGGAACAACGTATTTTAGAACTTCTTTCCCAGAGAAAAACAGGGTATTGAAAATTTTCTCTTCCAATACCCTGTCTCTTCTTAAATTACTATTTACAGCTTAAAATCTTCTTCTTTCAGAATGACACGATCTGACTCGTCTTTGTTCTTACCAAATACTCGCTTCACCAAATGCTTCATATTTGCTTTCTGTGAATGTTCGATTGCTGCATCCATAATCTCTTTTACTTCAGAAACCGTTACCGCGTGGTCTTCTCTCTGCATTACATCAATCCTGCTGTATAATGCCAGAATACCCATTTCATCAATACGATATCCGTTTTCTTTAGCGTAAGTCTGTCCGAATGTTACCAATTCATCATTGATAAATACCGGCAATTCCAACTTAGAAGTGAATTTCTTCCTGAATTCTGGATTAGCGGCAAGCATTTTGTCCATTGGTTTACGCTGTTCTTCCAAGATAAACAAGAGCTCTCCTGTTTGTCCTCCCATGGCTTCATTCAGCTTCTGTATGGTAGCCTGAGACATCTTAGAAGCTTTTTCGATAATTAATGCACCACCACGGAGTTTTTCAATTATCTCGGCAATATTTTTCTTATTCAGTGATTCACCTGTAACAATAGCAACCTTTCCCTGTTTCAGATTTCTCTGCTTCTGAATTGCCTTAACAATATCTACAGCCAGAACTGTCTTTCCAGTTACTTTGCGTCCGATAATCAGGATATTACCAGTAGATGAAGTCCCATATCGGTTCTTACATCTTCTGTCATTATCAAGAACTTCCACCAACTGTTCGCTGACACCACGAATCGGAACGAAGTATGAGAATAATTTTTTCTGCTCTTCTGTAAGTCCTGCTTTTAAACCAATTTCACTTGTTGCACTCAAATCATATCTTCCCTGCACAACAAAGCCTGTATCAAACTTTCTCAGCCGTGCTTCAATCTCACTTTCTGTCGGTTCTCCAACAGAAGCGGAACTTTTACCAGCTTCCTCCACCGGCTCCTCAACAGGTTCCTCTGATGACTCTTCCACCGCTTCTTCAATGATAGCCTCTTCCGGCTCTTCTATTGTCTCTTCTTCGGATTCTACAACTGCCGCTTTCTCTACTTCTTCATGCGGGTTCTCAATTTTCAGCGCGCTCGCATCCTCTATCTCGTCATCAAATTCCTGGTCAATTCTGAATTCATCTTCTTCGTCTTCGTACTCTTCCTCGTCTTCGTACTCTTCTTCGTCCTCGTACTCTTCTTCGTCTTCGTACTCTTCTTCGTC